>CAZGJB010000128.1:0-9876 GCA_964526145.1 uncultured Opitutaceae bacterium | reverse complement strand
TTCACGGCCGTGTGGGCGGCGGAGGTCGTGGCGCCGCCGATCAGGAGGGGGAGGGTGCAGCCGGTGCGGGTCATCTCCTTGGCGACATGCGCCATCTCGTCGAGCGACGGGGTGATGAGGCCGGAGAGGCCGATCACGTCGGCGTTCTGCTCCTTCGCGGTGGCGAGGATCTTCTCGCAGGGGACCATGACGCCGAGGTCGATGACGTCGTAGTTGTTGCAGGCGAGGACGACGCCGACGATGTTCTTGCCGATGTCGTGAACGTCGCCCTTGACCGTGGCCATGACGATGCGGCCCTGGGGGCGGGCGGTGCCGCCGGCGGCGAGGTGGCGCTTTTTCTCCTCCTCCATGAACGGCTGGAGGTAGGCGACGGCGCGTTTCATCACGCGGGCGCTCTTCACGACCTGCGGGAGGAACATCTTGCCGGCGCCGAAGAGGTCGCCGACCACGCGCATGCCGTCCATCAGCGGACCCTCGATGATGTCGAGGGGCTTCGGGTATTTCTGCCGCGCCTCCTCGGTGTCGGCCTCGATGTGGCTGTCGATGCCCTTGATCAGCGCATGGGAAAGACGCTCCTCGACCGGGGCCTGGCGCCAGGCGTCAACCGCGACCGCCACCGTGGCGGCGGTGCCGGCGGACTTGGCCGCGGCCTCGCGGGCCTTGATCTCCTCGGCGTGGGCGATGAGGCGCTCGGTGGCATCGGGCCGCCGGTTCAGGAGCACGTCGTCCACGAGATCGCGCAGGACGGGTTCGATCTCGTCGTACACGCCAAGCATGCCGGCATTGACGATGGCCATGTCGAGCCCGGCGGCGATGGCGTGATAGAGGAAAGCCGTGTGCATCGCCTCGCGCACGGGATTGTTGCCGCGGAAGGAGAACGAGACGTTGGAGACGCCGCCGCTGACGCGGACGCCGGGGAGGGTTTCCTTCAGGATGCGGGTGGCGGCGAAAAAGTCGGCCGCGTAGTTGTTGTGCTCCTCGATGCCGGTGGCGACGGTGAGGATGTTGGGGTCGAAGACGATGTCCTCCGGCGCGAAACCGATGCGTTCGGTGAGAAGGCGATAGGCGCGCGTGCAGATGCGGACCTTCTCATCGCGGGTGGCGGCCTGGCCGTTCTCGTCGAAGGCCATGACCACGGCGGCGGCGCCGTAGCGCTGCACGAGCTGGGCGCGGCGGAGGAACTCGGTCTCGCCGTCCTTCAGCGAGAGGGAGTTGACGATGCCCTTACCCTGCAGGCACTGCAGGCCCTTCTCGAGGACCGACCACTTCGAGGAGTCGAGCATCACCGGCACGCGGCAGATGTCGGGCTCGGCCGCGATGAGGTTGAGGAACTTCACCATCGTCGCCTCGCCGTCGATGAGGGCCTCGTCGACGTTGATGTCGATCAGGTTGGCGCCGGACTCGACCTGCTGCTTGGCGATCGCGAGGCAGGCGTTCCAGTCGCCGGCCTTGATGGCCTTGGCGAACTTGGGCGAGCCGGTGATGTTGGTGCGCTCGCCGATGACGAGGAAATTGGAGCCGGATTGGGTCATGGCGATCAGGCGACCGTCAGGGGTTCGAGGCCGCTCAGGCGGAGGCCGGCGGCGGGGGGGGCAGGGGATCGGGGCGGGCGGCCCTTGACCGCTGCGGCGATGGCGGCGATGTGGGCGGGCGTCGAGCCGCAGCAGCCGCCGACGAGGTTGACGAAGCCGCTGGCGGCGAAGTCGCCCAGCACCTTCGCCATGTCGGCCGGAGTCTCGTCGTAGCCACCGAAGGCGTTGGGCAGACCGGCGTTCGGGTAGCAGCTCACGAAACACTCGGCGATTCCGGCCAACTCCTCCACGTACGGCCGCATCGCGGCGCCGCCGAGGGCGCAGTTGATGCCGACGGAGAACGGCCGGGCGTGCCGGATGCTGTGATAAAAGGCGCCGATCGTCTGGCCGGAAAGCGTGCGGCCGGAGGCGTCGGTGATCGTCACGGAGATCATCACCGGCAAACGCGTGCCGGTCTCGTCGAAGACCTGCTCGATGGCGAAGAGGGCGGCCTTGGCGTTGAGCGTGTCGAAGATCGTCTCGACCAGGAGCGTGTCGACGCCGGCGGCGACCAATGCGCGGATTTGCTCGGCGTAGGCGGCGACGACCTGGTCCCAGGTCACGGCCCGGTAATCGGGCCGGTTGACGTCGGGGGAGAGCGAAAGCGTGCGATTCAGCGGCCCGATCGCCCCGGCGACAAAGCAATGCCGCCCGGGCTTGGCTGCCTCCGCGGCGACGGCCGCCCGCCGCGCACAGGCGACGGCGGCGGTGTTGATTTCGGTGACGAGCGCCTCCGTGTGATAATCCGCCTGGGAGATGGCGGTGGAGTTGAAGGTGTTCGTCTCCACGATATCCGCCCCGGCGGCGAAGTACTCCGCATGGATCCGCTCGATCACGTCGGGGCGGGTCAGGGCGAGAAGGTCATTGTTGCCCTTGAGGTCGTGCGGGTGGTCGCGGAACTGCGCCCCCCGGAAGTCGGCTTCGGTCAGGTCGCAGCCCTGGATCATCGATCCCATGGCCCCGTCGAGCACGGCGATGCGCTCACGAAACAGGGCCTCCAGGGCGGCGGTGCGGGCGTTGGACATGGCGGGAGCACAGGGCGGAACGATTCAGATGGCAAGACACATATCTCTGAATACAGATGTATTGATATTTAATGTGCCAAAATCTATCAGATGCGGTCAAGGGGTGCGTCCGGGCCGACAATTTATGCGCAAAGAAACGGTTTGCAGCGTCGGGTGGGCCGGCATGATCTAAGCCCGTTCGTGTTCTTTTTCATGTCTGGGGCAGCGGGGAAGGCCGTGAGATCCGGCCACAGTTGCGCTGCGGTGACACATCAGTCCAAACCTCCAGCGTGCGGCGAACGCACGGGAAGCCAATCGGGGTCGCACCCGGTGAAGGCGGAGCAGAGGCCGCCGGTGAAAACCGGCCGAAATGTGAAGTCCGAACATCCCGCCCTGGGCACTCACGCGGCTTGGCATGAAACTTTTGCGCATGCCGGGTCGCTCAAACTTCATCGCAAATATGAAGCGTGAGGGCAGCGCCACCCGGCCACCAGCCATGTGTCTGCTCTTACCCAAGCGTAGACAGACACATCATGATCGCCTGCCTCTCGGCCCGCCTGTCGGGTCGGATTCTCACCAGCATCGCGCTGGCCGTGACCCTCGCGTCCGGCCGCGCCCAGGATTCCGCCGACACGACGGAACCCATCAACCTCGACACCCTGGTCGTGACCGCCCTGCGGACGCCGGTGTCGTTTGCCCAGCTCGCCTCGGCCGCCAGCGTCGTGACGGCCGGCGACCTCGCCGCGCGGCAGCAGTCTGACCTGCTGGCGGCCCTCGGCACCCAGCCCGGCCTGCCGGCGGCCACGACCGGGCAGACCGGCGGCGTGACGTCGCTGTTCACGCGCGGCTCCAACTCCAACCACACGCTCGTGCTCGTGGATGGCATCCGCTTCAACGACGCCAACACCGAGTACTTCAATCTCCTCGGCGGCGCTGTCCTCGGCGCCCAGGAGCGCGTCGAGATCGTGCGCGGCCCGCAGAGCACGCTCCACGGCGGCGAGGCGCTCGGCGGCGTGATCGCCCTCAGCCAGAACCGCGGCACCGGCCCGGCCACCAGCGCCCTCACGGTCGAAGGCGGCAGCTTCGGCACCGCCCAGGCCGCGTACGCGACGCAGGGTGGGGACGGCGCCACCGATTACGCCTTCAGCCTGTTCGGTGGCCGCACGGAGAACGACCGCGCCGACAGCGGCTTCACCCGCGGCAACTTCGCCCTGCGCCTCGACCGCGACGTGAGTGAAACCGCCAGCATCGGCGCGACCCTGCGCGGCTACCACGGCCTCTACGAGTCGCCCGGCGACCGATTCACCAACGATCCCAACAACACCGAGCGCGAACGCATCCTGCTCGCCACCTTCTTCGCCGACCTGAAGCCGTCGGCCGACTGGAACGTGCACCTCATCCTCGGCGCCCAGCACCGCGAGCTGGTCTCCGACAACCCCCTGCCGAACCCGCCCTGGGCCACGCCGCCCTCGCAGGACCACAACCGCACCCGCCGCGCCGTGCTCGACGCCCAGGCCACCTGGAGCGGACTCGACCGCCACCGCGTGACCTTCGGCACCACGGCCGACCGCTCCGAGACCCGCAACACCGGCTTCGGCAACATCGACCGCGACCAGACGCTGCTGGCGTTCTTCGCGCAGGATGAGGTGACGCTCAGCGAGAACCTCTACCTCACGGTCGGCCTTCGCAACGACGACCACGACACCTTCGGCAACGCCGCCACCGGCCGCGCCGCGCTCGCCTGGGTCGCGCAGCCGAAGCGCCTCAAGTTCCGCGCCAGCTACGGCACGGCCTTCCGTTCGCCCAGCTTCCTCGATCTCTACGGCACCTCGGCTTACTACGTCGGCAACCCGACGCTCGATCCCGAGGAGGCCAAGGGCTGGGACGCCGGCGTCGACCTGACCCTCCCGGACAACCGCGGCCTGCTGGCGGTGACCTGGTTCGACACGCGCTTCGAGAACCTGATCAACTACGATTTCATGGTCTTCCCCTCGACCGTCCGGAACATCGGCGAGGCCAAGACCCACGGCGTCGAGACGACCCTTCAGCTCAACCTGACCGCCGACACGCGCCTCGATCTCGCGCACACCTGGCTCGAGGCCGAGGACACGACCGCGGGCCTGCGCCTCCTGCGCCGCCCGCGGCACAGCGTGGGCGCCGATCTCCGCCATGACCTGAACCGCAGCTTCACCGTCGGCGCCGGCGTGGCCTGGGTCACCGATCGCGAGGACGTCGATGCCGCCACCTACGGTCGCACCGACGGTGAGGACTACACCGTGTTGCGCGTTTACGGTGCCTGGTACCTGCGCGACAACCTCAACCTCCGCCTGCGCGTGGAGAACGCCCTCGACGAGCAATACGAGGCCGTGAACGGCTTCCCGTCCCCGGGTCTCGCCGTGTACGGCGGGCTCGACTGGCGCTTCTGAAACGCTCCAATTACCGCGCCATGGCGTACCCCCGCCTCATCCTCACCCTCCTCCTCGCCTGCGCCGGACTGTTCGCGCAGGCCGGGGAGGTGCGGGTCGTTTCGCAGACGGTCGGCACCGACGAGCTGCTGCTCGCCGTGGCTGCGCCCGAGCAGATCGCCGCGCTCAGCCACCTCGGGCGTGATCCGGTGTTTTCCGGGGTCGCGCGCACGGCGGCGGCCTTTCCGGCGATCGGCCAGGGCGACGCCGAGACCATCCTGCGGTACCGTCCCACGCTTGTCCTGTTCAGCGACTACAGCCGGGCCGAGCTCGTGGAGCAGGTGCGCCGGGCCGGCGTGCCCGTGCTGATCTTCGACCGGTACCTCACGCTGGAGGACGCCTACGCGAACCTGCGGCGGCTCGCGGCGGCGCTCGATGATCCCGCGGCGCGGGAACGCGCGGAGGCCGTCATCGCCGACTGCCAGGCACGGCTGGAGAACCTGCAACGCCGGCTCAAGAATGCGACGCCTGTGCGCGTCATCGCGCCATCGACCTATGGCGTGATCGCCGGCACGGGGACCACGTTTCAGGACATCTGCGACTATGTCGGCGCCGAAAATCTGGCTACGACCCTCGGGCGGCTTAAAGGCCACGACATCCCGCCGGGCGAAGCCATGCTGCAATGGCCGATCGACATGGTTGTCCTCGGTGGCGCCAGCCTCGACGAGGCGCTCGCTCCCTATCTCAAGCTGCCGCCCTACGCCCATATGTCCGCGGTGCGCCGCCGGCGCGTCGCCCTGCTGGATGCCTGGGCGCTGGGCTGCGTGAGCCATCTCCGCGTGCACGCCTATGAGCAGCTTGCGCGGCAATTGCATCCGGATCGGTTCAAGGATCCCGCGCCATGAAACCGCTGCTCCCCGCCCGCACGGCGCTGCCCCTGCTTCTGCTGGTGCTGGTGGGGCTCGCCTTCGTGTCGCTTGCGGTGGGCGATGTGCGGCTGGGACCGGCGCGGTTGCTGGACGGCCTGCTGGGTCGCGATGAATTCGCGGCCACCATCCTCTGGCAGATCCGCCTGCCGCGCCTCTGCGTGGCCGTGCTCATCGGCGCGGCCCTGGCCGCGAGTGGCCTCGTGATGCAAGCCTACTTCCGCAACAGCCTCGCCAGCCCCGACCTGCTCGGCGTCAGCAGCGGCGGTGCCGCCGGTGCCGTCATCGCCATCGGTGCGGGCTGGGCCGCGGCGGCCTTCATGCTCGTGCCGGTCGCCGCCGTCGGCGGTGCCCTGTGTGCCACCGGCGCCGTCATCGTCCTCGCCCGCCAAGGTGCCGGCACCGAGCGCCTCCTGCTCGCCGGCATCGCCCTGAACGCCCTGCTCGGCGCCGTCACGAGCTACGTGCTCTCCCAGGCGACGCTCACGTACGAACGCAACGCCCAGATCCTCTTCTGGCTCCTGGGCGGACTCGAGGACCGCACCTGGGAGCACGTGATCATGGCCACGCCGATCCTGATCGGCGCCGCCCTGCTGTGGCCGCTGGGCCGGCCGATGGACCTGCTGAGTCTTGGTTGGCGCGAGGCCCAGAGCCTCGGCGTGGATGTGGTTCGCCTGCGCCGCCGGCTGCTCAGCCTCGCCACGCTGATGACCGCGCTCGCCACCGCGGTCGCCGGCACGGTGGGCTTCGTGGGTCTGGTCGTGCCGCACATCCTGCGGTTGCTCGTCGGTCCCGAGCACCGTCGGCTCGTACCGCTCGCGCTCATCGGCGGCGCTTCATTTGTCCTCGCCTGCGATCTCGCCGGCCGCGCCGCCGGCGGCCTGCGACTTGGCATAGTGACCGCCCTCGTCGGCGGACCGTTCTTCCTTTGGCTGTTGCGGAGGCAGACATGAGCGCGCTCACCCTCGAAAACGTCTCCGTGCCGGGCCGGCTCGCGCCGGTGACGCTCGCGCTTGGCCCGGGGAAGATGGCGGGCTTGGTCGGCCCCAACGGCTCCGGCAAATCCACGCTGCTCCAGGCGGCCGGCGGCCTGCTGCCGCACACCGGCGAGGTGAAGTGGCACGGTCAACCGCTCTCGCGCCTGCCGGTCGACGAACGCGGCCGCCTGACGGCCTGGGTGCCGCAGGAGGCGCATTTCGAGTTTGGTTTTTCCGTGCGCTCGGTGGTGGCCCAGGGGCGTTATGCCCACGGCGACGACGGCCAGGGGGTGGAGGCGGCACTGGCCCGCTTCGACCTCACGGCGCTGGCCGACCGGCCCGTCAACCGGTTGTCGGGCGGTGAACGCCACCGCGTCCTGCTCGCCCGGGCGCTGGCGACCGGTGCTTCGATCCACCTGTGGGACGAGCCGCTGGCGGCCCTCGATCCGCGGCACGCGTTGGAAGTCCTCATGCTGGGCCGCGGGCTGACGCAGGCCGGCTCCACGCTCTTCTTCTCACTGCACGACCTGCGCGTGGCCTACTGCCTCGATGTCGTGGTGGTCCTGCATGCCGGACGGCTCCGCGCGGTGGGCGCACCGGAGGAGGTGCTCACGCCCGAGCTCCTGCTCGAGGTTTTCGGGGTCCAGGCGCGGCGCGAACCCGGGCTGTCGCTGTTCCTGCCGTGAACGCGGCGCGCACGATCCGGTGCGAACCGCTCGACCGGCTGGTGACGCTGCCGATTCAGCCGCGGCGGGTTGTCAGTCTGGTTGCCGGATTCACCGAAGCCCTTTGGGCCATGGGGCTGGCGGACCGCGTCGTCGGCGTGTCGCACTATTGTCGCCGCTATGTCGATCCGGGGTCACGCGTCGTGGCCGGCGATTATCTGCGGGTCGATGAAGCGGCGCTCACCGCTCTCGCGCCCGATCTGGTGCTCATGACGGGTGGGGTGCAGCTCGGCGTGGCGCGGCGCCTGGCGGCCGCGGGTCTGCCGGTCTATGTCCTGCCTCTTCCAGACAGCTTCGGCGGAATTCTGGAGAATATCCGCCGCCTCGGGGCGCTGCTCGACGCGATGACCGCCGCGCAGGCGTTGACGGAGCGGATGGAACGCGAGGCAACCGCCCTGCGCGCGCTGGCGGCGACGGTGCGACCGCGCGTCTATGCCGAACTGTGGTTCGGCCGGCATCCGCGCATGGCGGGCGGGCTGACATTCATCCACGACCTGATCACCCTGGCCGGCGGAGACAACATCTGGGCCCATGTCCCGGAGGGCTATCCCAAGCTCGACCTTGCCGGGGTGGAGGCGACGCGACCCGATGTCGTGGTGCTGTTTCACGAGGAGGACGACCATCCGCTCGACGTCGCGACCTGGCGGCGGGAGCGGGGCTGGGACGGGCGCTGGCCCTTCCGCCTCGTCGAGGCGGGAATCGCCCGCGGGCGGAACCTCATCCACGACGGACCGTCGTTGCTGGAGACGGCCCGGTGGCTGCAGGCGCGGATGCGGGCGGCGGAGTGACCGGGGAAATCGCGGACGGGGCGGGAAAATTGGGTTCGACATCCCCCTCCCGGACTGGCACGACCACCCCTCCGGAGGGGGTATCCTTCCGTTTGGCTCCCATGATCGACTACCTGCAAAAGATCCTGACCACGCGCGTCTACGACGTGGCGAAGGAGACGCCGCTGGAAAAGGCGGCGCATCTCTCCGCGCGGCTCAACAACACCCTCCTGCTGAAGCGCGAGGACATGCAGAGTGTCTTCTCCTTCAAGCTGCGCGGCGCCTACAACAAGATGGCGGCGTTGTCGGCGACCGAGCTCGCCCGCGGCGTGGTCTGTGCCTCCGCGGGCAACCACGCCCAGGGGGTGGCCCTGGCCGCCAAGCGCCTGGGTGCCCGGGCGGTGATCGTGATGCCGGTGACGACCCCGCAGGTGAAGGTGCACGCGGTCAAGGCCCGCGGCGCCGAGGTGGTCCTGCACGGCGACACCTACGACGACGCCTATGCGCATGCGCTGACCCTGGCCGAACGCGACCGACTCACGTTTGTGCACCCGTTCGATGATCCCGACGTGATCGCGGGGCAGGGGACCATTGCGATGGAGATCCTGCAGCAGCACCCGGGTCCGCTCCACGCCATCTTCGTGGCGATCGGTGGCGGCGGCCTTGCTGCCGGCGTGGCGGCCTACGTGAAGCGGGTCCGGCCCGAGGTGAAGGTCATCGGCGTGGAGCCGGTGGACGCCGATGCCATGGATCGTTCGCTCAAGGCCGGCCGGCGGGTGCGGCTCGACCGCGTGGGGCTATTCGCCGACGGCGTCGCCGTGCGGCAGGTCGGCGTCGAGACGTTCCGGCTCTGCCGGAAGTACCTCGACGGAATGATTCTCGTGGACACCGACGACATCTGCGCGGCGACCAAGGATGTCTTCGAGGATTCGCGCGCGGTGCTCGAGCCGGCCGGCGCGCTGGCGGTCGCCGGGGCCAAGGCCTACGTCGAGCAGCACCGGCTCAAGGGCGAGACGCTCGTCGCCATCGCCTGCGGGGCCAACCTCAACTTCGACCGCCTGCGCTTCATCGCCGAGCGCGCCGAGTTGGGCGAACACCGCGAGGCTGTCCTCGCCGTCACGATCCCGGAGGGACCTGGTAACCTGAGGCGCTTCTGCTCGCTCATCGGCCGGCGGAGTGTGACCGAGTTCAACTACCGCATCGCCGATGCCAAGGCGGCGCACATCTTCGTCGGCATCCAGACCGCCGGGAAGGGCGAGAGCGAGAAGATCGCCGCCCATTTCACCCGCCATGGTTTCGAGACTCTGGACCTGACCAACGACGAGATGGCCAAGCTGCACATCCGCCACCTCGTCGGCGGCCGCTCGCCCCTCGCGGCCGACGAACGCCTGTTCCGGTTCGAGTTCCCCGAGCGCCCGGGCGCCCTGATGCGATTCCTCGAGTCGATGTCGCCCAACTGGAACATCAGCCTGTTCCATTACCGGAATCACGGCGCCGACTA
>CAZGJB010000127.1:0-9917 GCA_964526145.1 uncultured Opitutaceae bacterium | reverse complement strand
CTGGCGGACCCCCACCCCGAGGCCGGCTTCGCCCAGGAGGGCATCAGCCGCATCGGCGCCAGCGTCGGCAGCGAGATCCAGTCCAACGCCTTCTGGGCGATCTTCTGGTCGCTCATCCTGATCCTCGTCTACGTGGCCTTCCGTTTCGAGTTCGGCTACGGCATGGGTGCCGTCGTCTCGACCCTGCACGACTTGCTGATGACCGTCGGCATCTTCGTGCTCTTCGACCGGCAGTTCAACGCCTCCATGGTCGCGGGCATCCTCCTCATCGCCGGTTACTCGATCAACGACACCATCGTCGTGTTCGACCGCATCCGCGAGGAGCTGAAGCTCAACCCCACGGGCACGCTCCGCGATATCATCAATCGCTCCCTCAACCTCACGCTGTCCCGCACGATCATCACCGGCGGCACCACGTTCCTCACCGCCATCGTGCTCTGCACGGTCGCCGGCGGCGAGGTCAACGACCTGGCCTTCACCCTGATCATCGGCGTCATCACCGGCACCTTCTCGTCGCTCTTCATCGCCAGCCCCGTCTTCTACTGGTGGCACAAGGGCGACCGGAAGCACGTCGAGGCGCACCACGACATCGCGCCGAAGTACGAGTGGACCGGTTCCAGCAAGGCGTCGGAGTGATCCCGGCCTGAGTCCAACCGCGCGATGCGCTGGACCTATACGCCGCTCCCGGCCGACGAGGTCGGGGCGATCAGTCGGCAGGCCGGGGTCGATCCCGTCCTGGCCGAGCTCCTGCTGCGCAACGGCCTCCGCGGCGAGGCCGCGAAGGAGTTCCTCCAGCCCGCCCTCGCGGGCCTGAGGGATCCCTTCCTCCTGCCCAACCTCGAG
Organism: uncultured Opitutaceae bacterium; assembly: GCA_964526145.1. GTDB lineage: Bacteria > Verrucomicrobiota > Verrucomicrobiia > Opitutales > Opitutaceae > UBA2377. The sequence continues at coordinate 9,074 of CAZGJB010000127.1, read as the reverse complement.
GCCGCCGCCACCCGCCTGCGCCAGGCCATCGCCCGGCGCGAGGCCGTGACCGTCCTCGGCGATTACGACGTCGACGGCGTGAGCAGCACCGCGCTCCTCGTCAGCGTCCTGCGCCGCTTCGGCCTGCAGCCGCATTTCGTCGTGCCGCGCCGCTCCGAGGATGGCTACGGCCTCTCGCGCAGCGCCATCGACCGCGCCCTCGAGGCCGGTCGCCCGGCCCTGTTCATCGCCCTCGACTGCGGCACCAACTCGGTCGAGGAGGTCGCGTACCTTGCAGGGCAGGGGATCGACGTCCTTGTCGTCGATCACCACCGCAGCAAGGGCCTGCCGATCTCCGGCGGACTGCTCGTCAATCCCCACACCGGTCCGGAGTCCGAGGCGGAGACCGACGACCAGCGCAATCTCTGCACCGTGGGGCTGGTCTTCAAACTCGCCCACGGCCTGCTCAAGCAGCTGCGCGCCGAGGACCATCCGGTGGCCTTCAGCCTGCGGCTGAGCCATGACCTCGACCTCGTCGCCCTTGGCATCATCGCCGATCTGGTGCCACTGCGCGGCGAGAACCGCATCCTCGCCCGCCACGGCCTGCGGATGCTGCAGGAGACGTCGCGTCCCGGCCTGAGCGCGCTCATGGAGGTCGCCGGGGTGCGGCGCGGCCAGCCGATCATGCCGGTCGACATCTCGTTCCGTCTTGGCCCGCGCATCAACGCCAGCGGGCGCCTCGCGGATGCCGCGCTGTCCGTGGAGCTCCTGCTCAGCGACGACCCGCAATTCTGCGCCGACACGGCCCGGCAGCTCGACCAGTTCAATCGCGAGCGCCAGGACATCGAGCGGCAGATCACCGAGGACGCCGAGCGGCAGATCGAGGAGCATTACTCCGATCACCACGGCATCGTGTTGTTCAGCGACAGCTGGCACCCGGGCGTCGTCGGCATCGTCGCCGGGCGGGTTACGCGCAAGTACAACCGTCCCTGCGTCGTCCTCGGCAACGAGGGCGATTTCGCCAAGGGCTCGGGTCGCAGCGTGGACGGCATCAATCTCGTCGAGGTGCTCTCGACCTGCCGCGAGCACCTCACCAGCTGGGGCGGGCATCCCATGGCGGTGGGCGTCGCCCTGGCGAAGCATGAGCTTGAGGTCTTTCGCCGCCGGTTTGCCGAGGCCGTGCGCGACCATGTCGGTGGCGATATCACCGAGGCCAAACTGACCCTCGCGGCCTGGATTGCGCCCGAGCGGATCCGGGAGGCCTTCATGGAGTCGCTGGAGGCCCTCAATCCCTTTGGCCAGGGCAATCCGGAGCCGATCTTCGGCGTCGGCGGCGTGGTCCTGCGGCAGCGTCCCGAGGTCTTCAAGGAACTGCATTTTCGCTTCGTCGTCGAGGACGGCACCGGCCGCCGCCTGCACGGCGTGGCCTGGAAAATGGCCGACCGCCTCCCGCCGCTTGGCGTCCCGGTGGACCTGGCCGTGAAGCTGGGCTGGAACCACTACAACGGCCGGCGGCTCCTCCAGATGGAGCTCATCGACTGGCGCCGCACCGAGGTCGAAGTCGTCTAGGGCTGATCCGTGGTTTGCAGCCGTTTTCGCGGCGAAAATTCTCGCTTGCACTCCACCGCTTCTGCCTGCTTTTTCGCTCCTTCACGCAGCCGTAGCTCAATTGGATAGAGCATCTGACTACGGATCAGAAGGTTTGGGGTTCGACTCCCTACGGCTGCGCCAGTTTTTAACCCGCTACTCGGTAATGAGTAGCGGGTTAATTTTTTCGCCGGCGTGCACAGGAGACAACGCCGGCTGGATATCGCCTCACGCCCCGGGCTGGCAGAGGCACGACGAGGTGATCGTCACGTCGGCCTTCCGCCAGACGGCTTTGAACCGCTCCAGGGTTTGGCTGGCATCGCCCATCTGATGCTGCCGCATCTGGGCCTCGGCCAGGCCGAAGAGCGACCAACCGTTGTCAGGCAGGCGCGCCAAATCCTCGCGATAGACGGCCTCGGCCTCGGCGAAGCGCTCGTGCGCCATGAGCGCGGCCCCGAGCGAATGACGCACGGGGATCATCCAGCCTGGCGGCTCGTCATAACGCAACTGGTCCTCGAGTTCGACCGCGACGCGCAGTTGGGCGAGGCCCGCGTCGACCTGGCCCTCGCGGATCAGGATCTCGCCCTCCAGCATCGGGGTGACGATGGCGAGCACGGCGTGGCACGTGTTGTTGCCGGCGGCAATCTGGTCGGCGGGAACGGCCTTGGTGGCTTCCAGATAGAGCCGCTGCGATTGGCGGGCGGCGGCGGTGTCGCCCTTGGCCGCATGCGCGATGCCGCGGGCGGCGTGCTGGAAGGCGTGGCTGAACCGGTTGGTGGCGGCGATCTCCGGCTCGGCCAGGATTTCGTCCCAGCGCCCGAACCGTACGAGGACCTCGAGCGGCATTGCCAGCCAGGCCTCGGCGACGAAACCGAATTCCTGCATGAACTCCGGCGGCAGTCCCGCCACGAGATCGCGGACATGCTTGAGGGCGAGGTTGCTCTGGCCGGTCATCATGGCGGCGTAGGCGAGCATGTGGTCGTTGTGCGCGACATAGACGGGCAGGAAACCCCGGGCCGGCCCGGCGATCCGGCGGTAGGCGCGGTCGGCGGCGACGGCCAGGCGGTTGGACTCCACGGCCTTTTGCCAGTCGCCCGTGCGGATGTAGATGTGCGAGGGCATGTGCACGTTGTGGGCGAGTCCCGGCTGGAGCGTCAGCAGTCGGTCGGCGGCGGCGAGCGCGCGCCCAGGCTGGGGCGACGCTTCCACCGCGTGGATGTAGAGATGGTTGGCAAACGGGTGATTGAGGTCGAGCCGCAGGACGGCATCCAGGGTCGCGAGGATCTCATCGGTGCCGGGCTGGGGTTGTCCCTTCGGTGTCCACTGGTCCCAGGGTCGGAGGTCCATCATCGCCTCGGCAAAGAAGGCGCCGACGTCCGGATGGTCGGGAAACTGCCGCCAAACCTCGCGCATGGCATCGGCATACGCACGGTCCAGCGGGCTGCGATCCTCCGGCTGCGGGTTGGCGTAGCGGTGGCCGAGCGCGTCGATAAGCGCCTGCTCCACGGGTGTGCATCTGGCGGCGTGACGCCGCGCCAGCTGCAACTCCGCCCAGGCCAGGGCGGCCGCGTCGGGCGGCACGAGGGGGTAGTTGATGTGCGGGCCGCTGGCGAGGGCGATGCCCCAGTGCGCCATGGCGCATTCCGGATCGAGCCGCGCGGCTTCCTGGAAGGAGCGGATGGCCGCGCCGTGGTTGAAACCGAAGACAAACCGCAGGCCCTGGTCGAAGTAGCGCTGCGCCGCGGCGGAGCGTGTTGTGACCGCAAACGTGTGGGTGCCGAGGCTGTCGAAGAGCGGGATGGCCGCCGATTCTGAGCGTATCGGGCCGGCAAGCACCAGCCCGAGCAGGAGCGTAACCAATGGGGTGAGCTTCATGGGGTGTGGCCTCTCGCGCCCCGGGGTTGGGCCGCGAGAAGTGGCGCAGCTTAGCGGCGCAGGCCCCTGCAGTTCAATGCAGGAGTGGCGGAGTTTGACCAGAGATCCGATCCGGAGTATGACGAAGGCCATGAACGCAAACCGTGGCGTTGGCATGATCGCAATGCTGGCCGTCCTGGCAGGATGCGCCAATCCGGTGGCGAGGCACTACGTCGCGTCAGGCGACGCCGGCCAATTAGGGCTCGGCGCGACCGCAGCGATCGAAATCCGAATGGTCGCAAGCCTGCCCGATGAGGAAGCGCGCCTGCGCCGGGAAGGATGGCGCGAGATCGGTCGCGCGGCCTTCCAGGATACCGGCACGCTCAACCGCGCCCAACTCGTGGCCCAGGCCCGCGCAGTGGGTGCGGACCTGGTGCTTTGGCACGGTTGGTCGATGGAGGAGCAGCGCGAGGGCGTGGTCATCGTGAGTTCCGACACCGACCCGTCGGTCGCGGTGCCCGGCCGCCCGGGAGAATCGCCCACCGCACCAGCACCCGCGATCCGCCGAAGTCGCGAAATCCACACCGTGACAGTCACGCGTTTCACGATTTCCTTCTGGCGAAAGACCGAAGCCAAACCGCCGGCGATCGAACACGAGTGAGCGCGGCCGCCGTCAACGGGCCGTAGATGGCGAGGGGAGATGGATGGCGCGCTGATCCACGCCGGTGTGGCGGTCGATTTGCTGGCTCACCGGAAATCGTGGCTCACCTGCTCTGGCAGGCCGGTGGCGGGGAGACCGGCGATCTCCTCGGCCATGACGTGGATGACGCCTTCCTCGTTCTGCACCAGGCCGGTGATGAGGAGGGAGGGCTCGAGATTGATGGTCAGGCGGTGAGTCTCGAAAAGCTGCGGGCGCACGATCGCGTTGGCGTGGCCGGTCTCGTCCTCGAGGGTGATGAAACAAAAACCCTTGGCCGTGCCCGGTCGCTGACGCGTGATCACGGCGCCGCCGATCTGTACGCGCTGGCCGCTGGCGGCTCGCGTGAGATCGGCCGCCGCCCAGAGATCCGGCAACTGCGCGCGGATCAGGTGCATCGGATGCCGCCCCGTGGTCAGGCCCTGCGTCTCGTAGTCGGCTTGCAGGCGCTCCAGATGAGTCATGCGCTCCAGCGGCGAAAGCTCCGGCTCAGGCGCGTGGGCGGCCACGAGACGGAACAAATCATCGCCGTTCTCCGCCGTCTCGACCGCCCAGAGGGCCGCGCGCCGGTGCTCCGCGAGGGCGTTCAGCGCGCCTGCCTTGGCCAGGGCCCGGCGCTCCTTCGCATTGAAATCCGTCCGCCGCAGAAAGTCGGTCGTCGAGACGAAGGGCAGCTTCTCCCGGGTCGCGAGCATCGTCTGGATCGACGCCTCGCGCACACCGCGCACCGTGGCAAAGCCCAGCCGGATCGTGTCGGCGGCTTCCACACGACACTTCCAGCCCGACGTGGCGACGCACACCGGCAGCACGCGGATGCCGTGCCGCCGTGCATCCTGCACCAGGCTCGCCGGGGAATAGAAACCCATGGGCTGATGATTGAGGATGCCGGCATAGAACGCCGCCGGCCGGTGCACCTTGAGCCAGGCCGAGGCATACGCGATCAACGCGAACGAGATCGCATGGCTCTCCGGGAAACCGTACAGCGCGAACGACGCCAGCGAGTGCAGGATCGACTGCACCGCCGGCTCCGCCACGCCGTTCGCCCGCAACGCGACGCCCAGCTTGGCCTCCATGCGCTGCAACCGTTCCGGACTTCGCGTGAACCCGATGGCCCGGCGCAACTCGTCCGCCTCCGCCGCCGTGAAGCCGCCCAACTCCATCGCGAGCCGCAGGACTTGCTCCTGAAACAACACGACGCCGAGCGTGCGCTCGAGGATCGGTCGCGCGCGCTCATCGGGATAGGTCACCGGCTCCTTGCCGGCGCGCCGCGCGAGGTAGGGGTTGACCGCGTTGCCTTGGATCGGACCCGGCCGGATGATCGCCACCTCCACGGCGAGGTCGTAGAAATTCTCCGGTTTCATCCGCGGCAGCGTCGCCATCTGCGCGCGGCTCTCGACCTGGAACAGGCCCACCGTGTCGGCGGCCTGCAGCAGCTTGAAGGTCGCCGGGTCGTCCTTCGGGATTCGCGCAAGGTCCACCGGCTCCTGGCGCTCAGCGCAGATTTCCAACGTCTCCTGGAGCGCCGCCATCATGCCCAGCCCGAGCAGGTCCACCTTCACGAGCCCCATGTCCTCGCAGTCACTCTTGTCCCATTGCAGCACGGAGCGGCCGGGCATGCGGGCGTTTTCCAGCGGCACGTAGTTGTCGAGCTGGCCTGCGCAGAAGACCATGCCGCCCGAGTGCTGGCCGAGATGCCGCGGGAGGCCGTGCAGCTTGAGGCACGTGTCCAGCAGGATCGGCAGGCGCGGATGATCAGCCGAGATGCCCGCCATGCGCAGTTGCTCCGTCAGGTCGAGGGTCTGCGGGAAATCCCCGCCGTGAAACAGCGCGGAGAAACGATCGATCACGTCGTCCGGCAGGCCGAGCACCTGGCCGACGCTGCGCATGGTGCTCCGGCCGCGGAAGCAGATGACGTTGGCCGTCATGGCCGCGCCGCGCCGACCGTAGCGGCGATAGACCTCTTGGATCACCTGCTCGCGCATGTCCTGGCTCGGCAGATCGAGGTCGATGTCAGGCCAGTCGGTGCGGCCCTCCGACAGGAACCGCTCGAACAGGAGCTTGCTGGCGATCGGGTCGACCGCCGTGATGCCGAGCGCGTAGCAGACCGCGCTGTTGGCCGCACTGCCGCGCCCCTGCACGAGGATGCCGCGGTCGCGGGCGAAGCAGCAGAGATCCCAGACGATGAGGAAGTACCCGCTGAACCCCAGTTTGCCGATGAGCGCGAGCTCGCGCTCCAACTGCCGGCGCACGTCGCCCACCACGCTGCCATAACGCTGCTGGGCGCCGAAATACGTCATCTTCCGCAAAAAACTGTCCTGGTTCTCGTCCGTCGGCACCGGGTAGTCCGGAAACCGGTAGCCAAGGTGCTCGAGGGTGAACGCGATGCGGCCGGCGAGGATCCCCGTGTTGACCACGGCCTCGGGCAGGTCGGCAAAGAGCGCCTGCATCTCCCGTGCCGGTTTCACGTGCCGCTCCCGATTGCGCGCGAGCCGGCGGCCGGCGGTGTCGAGGGTGACGTGCTCGCGCAGGCAGGTGAACACATCGGCGATGGTGCGCGCCTCCGGGGTCGCGTAATCCACACCGTTGGTCGCGAGCAACGGCACGCCGCGGGCGCGGGCCCAGTCGATCACGAAGTCGTTGGCGTCCTCCTCGTCGGGCAGGAGGTGACGCTGGATCTCCGCATACAGGCGTCCGGGTCCGAAGGCGGCGAGCAACCGGTCCGCGGCGCGGCCGGCGGCGGTCCCCCCGGCGCGGCGCCAGGCCTGGCGCACGGGGCCGTCGTCATCGCCGGTGAGGGCGATCAGGCCGGTGTTGTCCTCGGCCAACTCGGCCCAGGTGACGCGCCCCTCGCCCTTGGCGGCGCGGAGGTTGGCGATGGACAGCATCGCGCCCAGTCGCTGATAGCCGGCGCGGGTGGCGACGAGGACGGGCACGACGGTTTCGTCATCGAGGACGATCTCGCAGCCGACCAGTGCGCGGACTCCGGCTTCCTTGGCGGCCTGATGCAGGCGCACCGCGCCGTAAACGCCGTTGCGGTCGCACAGGGCGAGGGCGGGCAACTGACAGTGCCCGGCCGCCTTCGCGAGGGCCTCGGGCGCGGAGCCGCCGCGGAGGAAGGAGAAGGCACTGCGCGCATGGAACTCGACGTAGGGAATCAATCGAGCACGCCCTCCACGCACCAAGCACCGGCCCGGTGCGCCAATTGATAGACACCTCCGGTCGCGAGTTCGACCAGCCAGATCTCGACGGCCCAGCGTTCCGCCCGCCACCAATCGCCGTCGCTGCGCCAGGGTCCGTGGACGCGCGAGACCTCCCCGGTGAAATCGCCCGCCAGTCGCACGGGATGTCCGTCCGCCAGTTCCACCTCCACCGGATGCCCGGGACGAAAGCGCCGCAGAACGAGGCCTTTTTCCGGATGACAGGAGGGTTCCGCGGGCGGTGGCACGCGCTCGATTGGCTTCATCAGCGTGAACGCATCCGGCCGGTGAGTGTCGGCGGGCACGGGGGTCCCCACGCGGCTGTCGCCGACCAGGGCGCCGAGCCGGGCGAGATTTTCCCAGAAGGCGGCGGGATCGCGGAGTCCCGTGTCGAAAAGACCGTCCTGCTTGTGCGGGGTGCGCGTGGGGGTGGCGGTGAGGACCACGCGACGCAGGCGGGACTCGAGGTGGAGCGTCTCGAGATGGGCCAGGAGCACACGCAGCCACGAGGCCGGATCGGCTCCGGGCTCGGGCAGGCGGAACTCGCGCCGATGGTCTGCGCCATTCTCCGGCGTGAGGGTCAGCGCGAGGCGTTCCGCGACGAACCCCGTGGCCCGCAGCTCGGCGGCCACCCGCTCGGCGTAGCGCTGCAGCTTGAAGGTGAGCGGCTCGAGGGTTTCCACGGGGGGCTCGTATTCCCAGGCGGCGGTGAAGGATTGGGGCAGGGTGGCGAGACGCAGCGGACGCGTGGTTTCGCCGGCGGCACGCTCCCACAAGGCGGCGCCCTCCGGGCCGAGGCGCCGGCCGACCTCGCCTTTGGGCAGGGTGGTGAGTTCGCCGAGTGTGTGGATGCCCCAGTCCCGAAGGATTCCGGCCTGGGCTGCAGTGGGGCCCGCCACCGTGAGTGGCAGGTCGCGCAGAAATGCGGCGGCGTCCGCGACGAGGCGGACCGGGTCCGCGACTTGGGCGGAGTAGGCGGCGAGCAGCGGGTTTGCCGCGGCGCCGGCGCGGGCTGGCAGGCCGAGGTGGGTGAGTTCGCGCACCTGCCGGTGCAGTTCTGCTTCGAGGCGGGTCAGGTCGGCGCCCTGCAGGTCCACGGTGCACCAGCCGGCCGCGGTCGCCTCGACGCGGGGGGAGAGGGCGAACGCGGCCGCGAGCAGCAGGCGCTGCGCCTCGACCTCGGCGGCCGGGTCGCGCGGACGCAGCACGATGCCCGGGCAGCGGGCCATCGCGAGGGTCACCGGATCGCCGGGTGCGACTGCGCGGGCCTCCGGCGAGATTTCCGTCAGCACCGCCTTTTTGCCCTCGCCGGCGATGAGGGCACAGGGTTGGCCCGCGAGGGCGGGCTCGCTGCGGCGGAGGGCGTGCAGCGCGAAATCGGGCACGAGCAGGACGGCGTGGTTCATCCGGCGAGTTCCTCCGCGTGCGTGTGGACATGGCCGCGGACCGTCTCGACGTGCAAGCGTGCGACGAGGTCGTCGCGGGGGGTGCGGCGCGCGTCGAGGCCCAGCGGCTCGCGCAGGGCGATGCGCCAGGGCACGGCGGGGACGAGATCGATCGTGGTGTGCACGAGGATGGCGGCGGGCCGGCTTTCGGCAGCGCGATGCAGACGATGCCAGTGCGCGGCGGGCGGGCTGCGCAGGGCGCGTTCGGGCAGGCCGCGGAGGTCGAGGATGACGACGGCATAATTGCCATCGCGCACGAGCACGTCGGCAGCGGCGAGGGCGGTGGCCATCGTGCCCGGACGCACCCAGACGAGG
>CAZGJB010000126.1:0-9952 GCA_964526145.1 uncultured Opitutaceae bacterium | reverse complement strand
ACGATGCCGATGCCCGGGGGCACGACCTTGAAGGTGTCGAAGGCCTGCATGCCCCACTTCAGGAACTGGTAGCGCTCGCGGTTGCGGGAGAACTCGAGGTCGAGGTTCTTCTGCATCGCCGAGGCCGAGCCGGCGAAATCAACCTGCACCGAGTGGTCGACCACGAGGTCCACGGGCACGAGCGGCTCGATGATCTTCGGGTTCTTCCCCATCTTGGCCACGGCGGAGCGCATGGCGGCGAGGTCCACGAGCAGCGGCACCCCGGTGAAATCCTGCAACACGATGCGCGCGACCACAAACGGGATCTCGGCCGTGCGGGCCTCGGTCGGCTTCCAGGCGGCGAGCTCGCGGATGTTGGACTCAAGCACGCGCTTGCCGTCGCAGTTGCGCAGCACGGCCTCGAGGACAAGGCGGATGCTCACGGGCAGGCGCGAGATCTTGAAGCCGGCCTGTTCGAGCGCGGGCAGGGAGTAGAACTTCTTGCCGCCCTCGAAGGTCTGGAGGGTGTTGAAGGGATTCGGGAGAGACACGGGATTTACGATTTACGAATTACGATTTACGGAGGGAAATCGGGGGCGGAGGCGGGGCGGCTGGACGGCGCGCCCCGGTGACTCCGGAAGGTCGGGCCTTACTTGGCGAGGGCGGCCTTGATCGCGGCGAAGTTCGGGAGGTCCTTCGGCGTCGCGGTCTGCTCGGCGTATTTGACGACGCCGTCCTTGCCGACGACGAACGCGGCGCGGGCGGAGGTGTCGCCGATGCCGGCGAGGTTCGGGAAGAGGACGTCGTAGGCCTTGGTCACGGCCTTGTTGAGGTCGCTGACGATGGTCAGCTTGATCTTGTTGGCGTTGGCCCAGGCCTCTTGGGTGAAGGGGCTGTCGACGCTGATGGCGATGACGTCGGCGCCGAGCTTCTCGTAATCGCCGAGACCGGCCGTGGTGTCGCAGAGTTCGGCCGTGCAGACGCTCGTGTAGGCGAGCGGGAAGAAAAGGAGCACGGTCTGCTTCTTGCCGAAGTTGGCGCTCAGGGTGACGTCCTTGAGGCCTTCCGCGTTCTTGGACTTGAGGGTGAAATCAGGGGCTTTGGAACCGACGGCGATAGGCATGGTGGTGTGGGATGAGGGTTGAAGAGTTTCCGGGCGACGAATGGCCCGGAGCAGGAGGGAAAAATTGGGGTCCGGTCCGGCATTAGACAAACCGTTTTTCCCAAAAGAATCGGCCCTTCTATTATCGTTGCGCGCCCCATAAGTTTTGTTTGCGCGCGGGGCGCCCCGCCCCGTTTACTCCCCGACCGTACCATGAACCTCATCGCAGACCTCCAATGGCGCGGCCTCCTGGCCGACTGCACCGATCTCGATGCGCTGGCGAAGCGCCTCAACGAGGGACCGGTGACGCTCTATTGCGGGTTCGATCCGACCGGCGACTCCCTCCATGTCGGCCATCTCCTGCCCCAGCTCATGCTGCGGCGTTTCCAGGACGCCGGCCACCATGCCATCACTCTCGCCGGCGGCGCCACGGGCATGGTCGGCGATCCCTCGGGCAAGTCCGCCGAGCGCAACCTGCTCACCCCGGAGCAACTTGCCCACAACGTCGCCTGCGTGAAGGTCCAGCTCAGCCGCCTGCTCGACTTCGACCGCGCCGGCAACCCGGCGCGCTTGGTCAACAACGCCGACTGGACCGCGCCCTACAGTTACCTCGATTTCCTCCGCGACATCGGAAAGCACTTCTCGATCAATGTGATGCTTGCCAAGGACTCCGTGAAGTCCCGCATGGAGGGCGACAGCGGCATCAGCTACACCGAGTTCAGTTACCAATTGCTGCAGGCCTTCGACTTCTACCACCTGCGCAAGACCCACAACTGCGAGCTGCAGATCGGCGGCTCCGACCAGTGGGGCAACATCACCGCCGGCACGGATCTGATCCGCAAGAAGCTCGGCGTCACCTGCTGGGGCTGGACCTTCCCGCTCATCACCAAGGCGGACGGCACGAAGTTCGGCAAGACCGAGGGCGGCGCCGTGTGGCTCGATCCGAAGAAGACGAGCCCGTACAAGTTCTACCAGTTCTTCGTGAACACCGAGGACGTGAAGGTCGGCGAGTACCTCCGCAAGTTCACCTTCCTTTCCCGCGCGCAGATCGAGGAACTCGAGGCGAAGCACGCCGCCAACCCCGGCGCCCGCGAGGCCCACAAGGCCCTCGCCACCGAGGTCACGCGTCTCGTCCATGGCCCGGCCGCGCTCGACGCGGCGCTCAAGGCCAGCGCGATCCTCTTCGGCGCCGAGATCGGCGACACGTCCGAGGAAACCTTTCGCGATGTCGTCGGCGAGATTCCGACGAAGAACCTCGACGCGGCCAAGCTCGGCGGTGCCGGCACGCCGCTCGTCGAGCTGCTCGTCCATGCCGGTCTCGCTCCCTCGAAGGGTCAGGCCCGCAAGGACATCGAGGGAGGCGGAATCTACGTGAACAACGTGAAGTCGCCCGATGTCGCCCGCGCCCTCACGAGCGCCGACCTGCTGTTCGGCAAGTACGTGCTGATCCGCAAAGGCAAGAAGACCTACGCGGTGCTGCAGGTGGCGTGAGTTGCCTTGGTCTCTCGCGGAGGCGCGGAGGCCGCGGAGGCGAGTACTAGCTGCCTGCCTGTCCGAGCTTGCGCATGCACTCCAGCCAGCGCTTGCCGTCGAAGGTCTTGCTGCCGACCGAGCCGATGTAGGTCGTGCGCGTCGGCTTGATTCCGACCATGCCGAGGAGATCGCGGTTGAAGGCGCGAACACCGATGGCGCCGTGCACCACACGGTAGAACCATGACGGCATGCCAAGCGTCACCACCACGCGGGCGGATTTGCCCTTCCACGCGGGTGCCAGGCCTTTCCCGTTCGGCCGCGGATTGAAGGCGATGCCGGGACGCGCCACCTGTTCGAAAAACGCCTTGGTCAAGGCCGGCACCGTGCCGGTCCACAGCGGAAAGATGATCACAAGGTGCTCCGCCCAGGTGATGTCCGCCTGCGCCGGCTGCAACGTCGCGGGGGTCGTGCCCTTGCTCCAGTCCGCGGCCTCGCGTAGCAGCGGAAACTCCAGCAGCGCCACGTCCGCCTGTCGCACTTCATGCCCGGCCGCCTCGGCGGCCTCGCGGTACGCGGCCGCCAGGGCATGGCCGAGGTGGTTCTGGTCGCGCGACGGGTGGCCCTGGATGACGAGGATGCGTTTTTTCACGCTCCCATGCTAGCCGACCCGGCGCCGCCCGCCTCTGCACCGGCTGGCGATTGTGCTGCATTTTTTGCCGTGCCGGCGCGCCGTTCACGGCGAAGCCCAGGGCAACGGCTTCGGTCATTCATATCCCGCGATGACGTTCGCTATCGGCGCTGGTTGGGGTTACCTTGGGACATGTCCGAAGAACGCATCAAGGAACTGGAAGCTCTGCTCGTCACCGCCAACGATTCCGTCGCCCGTCTGACGGTCACCAACGCCGAACTCAGCAAGCTGCTGGGCGATGCCGAGACGCGGAACAAGAAGCTGAAACGCAGCTCCCGGAACGATGCGACCAGCTTCCGCGATCAGCTCGCGGTCGCCCAGCGCAACCGCGGCTGAGGCCGCGCGCGGCGGGTCAGATGCTCACCAGGACCTTGAAGCCGCCGTACAGCATGCGCTTGACGTCGAAGGGCATGTTTTTCGCGTCGCACATCGCGGCGAGGCGCGGGTCCTTCATCACCTTGGCGTTCACGCGGTCCCGGTGCGCCCGGGATTTGTAGCGGATCCACGAGAACACGACCGTCTCGCCGGGTTTCGCGCGGATGCCCTTCGGGAAGGACAACGCGAAGGCAACCTTGAGGTCGTCACCGACGCACTCCTGGTAATCGAGCGCGCCATGGTCCCGCCAAACCTTGGCGGCAAGCTCCGCCATCTTCTTGTAGGCGGCCAGTTTTCGTTTCGGCACAGGCAACACGAATCCATCGACATACTGCGGCATGGGAGAATCCTCCTAATGGGTTGAGGTGTGGTGAGGCCCGGCGGGGTGGCCGGGATCGAACGCTCGAACCCTACACTCCGCCGCGCATCGCGCCATGCGAATCTGGAAAAAATCGAACCTTTTCGCGGGGACGAGTCTGAGGTAAGCCTCCCCTACCCCTCCCACACCATGACCTCAGAAACTCCCGCCATCACACCCGTGGCCCGCTGGATCGGCCACATCCTCAGCATCCTGCCGTGCCTGATGCTGCTGTTCAGCGCCATCATGAAGTTCGTCAAGCCGCCGGGCGCAGCCGAAGGGTTTGCGCATCTCGGTGTACCCCTGTCGCAGGCCACGGGCCTCGGCCTCCTCGAGGTCGCGTGCACGATCGTGTATCTCGTTCCGCGCACGGCGGTCCTGGGCGCGATCCTGCTGACCGGCTACCTTGGCGGCGCGACGGCGATCCACGTGCGGGTGGGCGATCCCTATTTCATGCAGCCGCTGCTCGGCGTGCTGCTCTGGGGCGGACTCTTCCTGCGTGAGCCGCGACTGCGGGCGCTGATCCCGTTCAGGCGCTGAACCCGAGGCAACCCCCTCGGTCCTTGTCGCCGGGTAACACCCCATAGTCGCACGCGGGATTCCGGCCTATTCTGGCCCACCATGCCGGAATCCCCTGATATCAAAACCGGAAAACCGACCGCGCCGGTCGAAGCCAAGCCCCACCCGGATACCGCCGTGCAACCCGCGGCGGAAACGAGTCCGCCGCCGTCGCAACCGAGCCGGGGCCTGCTGGTGCCCTCGATACTCGGTTCGATTGGCATCATTCTGGTCATCGTCGTGCTGTCTTTGTGGAACAAAGTGGCGGCCCGGGACGAGGCGATCCTGAGCGCGACCAACCGATTGACCCAGATGCAGGCGCAGGTTGATCCGCTGCGGGCGCAGGTGGAGGAGGCCAAGGTGAATGCGCTGCGGCTGCAAAAGCAGATCGACGAGGCGAAGTCCGGCGCCGTCTTGCTCAAGGGCGACCTGGCGAAGGCCCGGACCACCAACACCAACCTGCAGACGCAGTTGGAACGAGCCCGCGTGAACTCGACCAGTTTCCAGTTCCAGATGGAGGAGGCCAAGGTCGCCTCCATCAAGCAGCAGGGTGAAGTTGAACTCGCGCAGGCGCAGGTCGCCGTGATGCAGGCGCAACTGAGCCAGGCCCAGGCCGAAGTGTCCAAGCTTCAGGCCGGACTGGCCACATCCGAGACCCAGTGCAACGAGCTGCAGGCCAAGTTGGCCCAAGCCGAATCTGAGGTCGCCCGGCTGCAAAAAACGCCGGCTCGGCGTTAGTCAAAAACGGCGGGCCAGTCATAGCCGCCCGCCTGTCCGTTCCCGCGATCCCATCCGCATCGCCGATGCCAGGGCAACGGGCTGGAGCGAGTCGTGCGGCTTCCACCGGCGATATCCGGCAGGCCATCACCCCATAGCAACCACGGCGGACCCGGCGCATGATGCACCCATGAAACTCCCCGTGCATGCCATTTTCACCGGCGCGATCCTGATCGGCGGGCCCGCGTGCCTGCTCCTCCTGGGCGGCTGCGAGACCGACAATCACCGTCCGCATCGCGGTTACGCGAGCCACTCTTCCGTCCAGATCCAGGGCTCCGTCGTCATCATGGACGACTACGACTATTACCCAGCCTACGAAACCTATTACAGCCGGAACCGCCGCGAATATGTTTACCTCGACGGCGGCACCTGGGTCCGGCGCTCGCAACCCCTGGGGGTTTCGATCGACGTGTTCTTCGCCGCTCCGTCTGTGCGACTGGATTTCCGCGATTCACCGGAGCAGCACCACGCCACCGTTGTTCGCACCTACCCGAAAACCTGGCGGCGGGCGGACGCGAACCGCAACGACGACCAGGACCGCAAGGACGACAAGAAACAGGAAAAGAAGAAGTCCAAGAAGGACAAAGACCGCGACGACGATCGGAAGGACCACCGCTAGCGTCGCCGGCGCACGAGTGTCACCACCTGACGGTCGGCCGGCCCTCCGGACCGATTCAGCCGACAGGCCATACGCAACGCGCTGAGGCACCCGCCAAGTTCCACTCCGTGCTGCCGTGGAACGGCTCCCTATTCCCATGCATACACTATTCACGACAGAAGCGATCTCCCACGGAGGTCGGTCGGGTTCGATTCGCACCCCGGACGGCCTGCTTGACGTAACCCTCGGCAATCCGCTGGTCAAAGGGGCCGAACACCGCGGGCCCAGCCCGGAGCTGCTGTTCGCGGGTGCGTTTTCCGCCTGCTACCATGGCGCCCTGATGAAGGCGGCCCAAGCACTAGGAACGCCGGTGCAGGATTCCACCGTGCGGGCCCGGGTCAGCCTGAACGAGGATGAGACCGGCGGTTTCGTGTTGGGAGTGGAACTGCACGCCCATTTGCCGGGGATAGAGCGCAGCCAGGCTGTCCGCATCATGGAAGCAGCCGACCTGACCTGTCCCTACTCCAAGGCCCTCCGCGGCACGAACTCGGTCAAACTGATGGTCGACCAGTCGGCCGCCGGCTGACGCCGACCTCCACTTTCGCCGCCACTCCGGCGGCGCCATCAAGCGCAGTACAACCCAGGTAAAACAACATGAACAAACTCGAACTCAAAGGGGACTGGAACATCACCAAGGGCAAATTGAAGCAGAAGTGGGCGACGCTCACGGATGACGACCTGAAATTGGCCGAGGGCAAACACGACGAGATGCTGGGGCGGATCCAGAAACGCACCGGCGAGAGCCGGGAAGCAGTCGAAAAGGCCATCAAGGAGCTGAACTCGGATTGCGGGTGCAACTGAGGCGCCGCGCGCAGACCGCCCCCAACCCAGAGGAGAACACCGCCATGAAGGATCACGTTTACAAGCACATCGAGCTCACCGGCACATCGGCCGTCTCGATCGAATCCGCCGTCGCCACGGCCATCAAGCGCGCCCACCAGACCATCAAGAAGCTCAGCTGGTTCGAGGTCGTCGAGACGCGCGGCAATATCGAACGGGGCAAAGTCCTGCATTGGCAGGTGACCATCAAGGTCGGCTTCGAGGTCGAAGGCTGAACAGCCCGGAGAGTGCAGTCGCAACCGCGAGGGACGCAAAGCCTCGCGGTTCAGCTGCAGGGTATCGGCTAGGGGCAGGTGACGGGCTGGTCGCGCCTCAGCAGGTCATCGTCGAGCTGAAAGCCCGGGCCCCGCTGCCATCCATCCGCCCCCTCGGCAATCGGCCGGACGGGAAGATCGGCCCGCCGCGCCTTGATTTCCATCCGATCGACTTTCAGGGAACGGTTGCGGTCCGCAACCAAGGCGGGATCCAACTGTCCGTCCGCGGTGAATCCCATCATGAGCTTGGGCACGCCGAGCGGCAGCTTGTCCCCGCGGTCCACCTGCCAGAAGTGCCAGGTCTTGCCGTAGGTGCCGACCAGCTCGCGCATCAGGGCGGCCTCCGCCGCAGCCGGAAGATCGGGCGCCAGCAACAGGCCCGACATGACTTCGTAGCGGTGACTGTGCCACAGCTTCTTCTCCTCCACCGGCAACTGGAGGAAGATCGCTTCGCTGATGATGTACTCGACGCCGATCAGGCGGGCGTTCTCGGCATCCGAATCATAGATGATGCACTGGAAAACGTCGGGATTCAGGTGCGAGCAATAGTGGTCGACCCGGACCGCGCGCTTGATGTCGCCGCTGTAAAAGTGAAAGCCGCACACCCGGGCGTGGACGGCCCGGAGCGGACCGAGGTCCGCGGCTGGCGGAACGGCGCCCTCGTGACCGCCATGCATGGACGATGGCGACTGGGCGGACAACTCCGGCCCCATGCACGCCAAGACAGCCAGCCCAAGGCAGGCCGGGAAGTGTCGGATGGATTTCGGGCTCAACTGGCCTTCTTCTGGATGTTATCGCCGAGCTTCTCCACGTCCTTGCCGAAACCCTTGGAGGTTTGGCAGCCGGCGGTGATCAGGGCGACGAACGCTGCGGCGAGCAATAACAGGGTGAGACGTTTACGGGTTGAGTTCATGACCTGATATTAAGCGCGCGCCCGGACTCACACCATGGGGTGTTCAAGGTAGTCGCCGGGTAAGACCCCATGGCGCGGGGGCGCCGACCCGGCTACCTTGCCTCAACCGTGAACCGGGACGTCACCACCTCCGACCAGGAGCCGGCTTCCCGATCGGGTTCGATCCCTTATTCTATGAACACAAATCGCTTCACCCGGATCTTCGCCGCGGTCGTGGGACTGACAGCTTTCTCCACTGCCGGCTGCACCGAGAAGACCACTCCCGGCGACGGCAGCAGTCCCGCCATCAAGGCAAAGGTTTCCGAGCACCCGGCGGCCGGAGCCGCGACCGACCCCAGCCCAACGCCTGCGGATGCAACCACGCCTGCGGTCGTTCCCGGCACTGCGCGGTGGACGGATATCAAGCACCATCCCTTCGACCGTCGCGACGTGGTCATGGCCGGCCTCACGGGTCTCGAAGCCAAGGTGGCCGAACAGGTCAAGGCCCTGCAGGCAGAGCGTGCGAACATGAAGGCGAGCACCGACACGCAGCGCTGGGATCTGGCCATGAAAGAGATGATGGATGCCCAGGCCTACCTTACGGCGATGGTCATCGAATTGGGCCAATCCACCCGGGAATTCTGGGACCAGAACAAGGACAAGGTCGGCCGGGCCTGGGACCGCACGCAGGACGCGTACGGCAAGGTCAAGGCCAGCACGACCAGCTGAACCGGACGGTCTGCCCGCCGCTGCCTATCGCTTCAGCGTCGCGCAGAAGCGGCCGAGGCGCTCGAGGCCCTTGGCGATGATCGCGTCAGACGTGGCGTAGCTGAGCCGCAGGTAGCCCTCGGCCCCGAAGGCGCTGCCGGGGACGGCGGCGACCTTCTCGGTCTCGAGGAGGCGGTTGCAGAAATCCATGTCCTTGAGCCCGAAGCTGGAGACGTTCGGGAAGAGGTAGAACGCACCCTGCGCGAGGAGGCAGTTGATGCCCGGGATGGCGTTGAGGCCGGCGTGCAGGTTCTTCCGGCGGCGGTCAAAAGCCGTGAGCATCGTGGCGAGAGCGGCCTGGGTCTTTTCCTTTTCCTTGAGCGCCGCGAGGGCGCCGAACTGGGCGAAGGTGGTGACGTTGGAAGACATCTGGCTCTGCAGTTCCGCGATCGCCTTGGCGATCGGGAGCGGGGCGAGCGTCGTGCCGATGCGCCAGCCGGTCATGGCATAGGTCTTCGAGAAGCCGGCGACCGTGATTGTGCGCGCCTCGACGTCCTTCGAGAAGGTGGCGATGCAGGTCGGCTTCGCACCGTCGTAAATGAGGTGCTCGTACATCTCGTCGGAGAGGATGTAGAGGTTGTGCTTCACCGCCACGGCGACGATGGCCTCGAGCTCGGCGCGGGTGTAGACGGCGCCGGTGGGGTTCGAGGGCGAGTTGATGACGAGCAGCTTCGTCTTCGGCGTGATGGCCGCCTCGAGCTGCGCGGGCGTGAGCTTGAAGCCGGTGCGGTCGTCGCAGAGGACGAACTTCGGTGTGGCGCCGGCCAGCTTCACCATCTCGGGATAGCTCACCCAGAAGGGCGCGGGGATGATGACCTCGTCGCCGGGCGAGCACGTGGCGAGGATGCCGAGGTAGCAGTTGAACTTGCCGCCGGGCGAGACGACCACCTGGGCGGGCACGGCCTTCAGGCCGTACTCGGCGGCGTAGCGGTCCACGATCGCCTGCCGCAGCGGCTCGATGCCGGGGGTCGGCGCGTACTTGGTCTTGCCGGCCTTGAGCGCGACGATGCACGCCTCCTTGATGTGCTCGGGGGTGTCGAAGTCCGGCTCACCCGCGGCGAAGCTGCAGACGTCCTCACCGGCGGCCTGCAGGGCCTTGGCCTTGGCATCGACGGCAAGCGTCGGCGAAGGCGAGATGTTGCGAGCCCAGACGGACAGCGGCGGAGGTGTGCTCATGGATGAACCGCACTTAAGAACCGACCACCCGGCCATGGCAAGCCGGGGGTTTGG
>CAZGJB010000125.1:0-9953 GCA_964526145.1 uncultured Opitutaceae bacterium | reverse complement strand
GAGTGGCCGGCGTGGGTCGACCTTGTGCAAGCCGCCGAAGCGCCGCCCGGCGCCGCCTGGGTCGGCCTCAGCCTGACCATCCGGCATCAGGCGAAGGACGATTGGATCGAGGCGAAGGGTTTCTCGCTGCGAGCGCGGTGATTCACCACAGGGCCGAAGGCCCAGCACCATCACAGCCTGGGGTGGAACCCCAGGAAACGGGGTTTGACGATGGTCAAGGGCTGAAAGCCCGACCCATACGATGGCGCGGGCTTTCAGCCCTTGGATAAATTCGTGCGGGATTCCTGGGGCGTTGCCCCAGGCTTTTATGGCTCGCGCTGTCGGCGCTCATGACGTCGGCCATCCGTCATCCGTTTCCATGGCGTTCTATGCACTTGAAGGGATGGAGCTCGGCCTGCTAAGTCAGCAGTTCCACACATGACGGCGCCCCGTATCTATTTGTCGTCGCCCCATATGGGGGCGGCGGAGTTCGAGTTTGTCCGCGAAGCCTTTGCCACCAACTGGGTGGCGCCGGTGGGTCCGCATGTGGATGCGTTCGAACGCGAATTCGCCGCCATGGTCGGGAGCCCGCATGCGGCGGCGCTGGCTTCGGGGACGGCGGCGCTGCATCTGGCCATGCGGCTGATCGGGCTCCAGGCCGGCGAGGAGGTCATTGTCTCGACCATGACATTCAGTGCCAGCGTGAACCCGATCCTCTACGAAGGCGGCCGGCCAGTGTTCATCGACAGCGAGCGGGTGTCCTGGAACATGGATCCCCAACTGCTCGCCGACGCCCTTGCCCAACGGGCAAAGGCCGGGCGCCTGCCGAAGGCGGTCATCCTCGTCCACCTCTACGGCCAAAGCGCCGACATCGACCCCATCCAGGCCCTTTGCGACCGCTACGGCGTCACGCTGATCGAGGACGCCGCCGAGGCGCTCGGCGCGACTTACAAGGGCATCACCCCCGGCACCCGCGGGCGGATCGGGATCTATTCCTTTAACGGCAACAAGATCATCACGACTTCGAGCGGCGGGATGCTCGTGGCGGCGGACCCGAAGCTGACCGACAAGGCGCGGTTCCTCGCCACGCAGGCGCGGGATCCGGCGCCGCACTACCAGCATTCGGAAGTAGGCTTCAATTACCGCCTGAGCAACGTCCTCGCCGGCATCGGCCGCGGACAACTTCAGGTCCTGGCCGAGCGCGTGAACGCCCGCCGGGCGAACGCGGCATTCTATGAAAAAGCCCTGGGCGACCTGCCAGGCCTCGCCTTCATGCCCGAGGCCCCGTGGGGTCGAAGCACGCGGTGGCTCACCTGCATCACGATCGACCCGGCAAAGACCGGCACCGACCGCGAGAAGGTCCGCGAGACTCTCGCCGCCCAGAACATCGAGGCCCGCCCCGTCTGGAAGCCCATGCACCTCCAGCCCGTTTTCTCAGCTTACGACCGCTTCGGTGGCGCCGTCGCCGAGGACCTGTTCACGAACGGTCTCTGCCTGCCGTCCGGCTCGAACCTGTCGCGTGCCGATCTGGAGCGGGTGGTGACGGTGATGCGGTCATGTTGGCGTTCCTGATGAGGCTGGCTCCGTCATGAAGGGTTTTTTCCCAAAGCGCATTTTCGACCTCACCGCCGTCATCCTCACGGCGCCGTTTTGGCTCCTGCTTGTCCTCGTTGTGGCGGTAGCGGTGCGCGTCAAGCTGGGGAGCCCGGTGCTTTTCCGCCAGGCCCGGCCGGGGCAGGGGGGCAGGATTTTTGAACTGATCAAGTTTCGTACGATGCTCAATGCCACCGATGCCGGCGGGCGTCTCCTCCCTGATGCCGACCGGTTGACGCCCTTCGGCCGCTGGCTGCGCGCCTCCTCGCTCGATGAGTTGCCCGAACTCTTCAACGTGCTGAAGGGCGAGATGAGCCTCGTCGGGCCGCGGCCCCTCCTCATCGAATATCTCCCGCGCTATTCGCCACGCCAGGCCCGGCGCCACGAGGTGCCGCCGGGGCTCACAGGTCTCGCTCAGATCAAGGGGCGCAATGCGCTGACCTGGGAGGAGAAATTCGAATGGGACGTCACCTACGTCGAGACCCGGAACCTCGCGCTGGACGTGAAGATCCTCCTCGCCACCATCGGCAAGGTCTTGCGCCGGGATGGCATCAGCGCCCAAGGTGAGGCCACGATGCCGGAATTTCGCCCAATCACGCCGGTTCATTCCTCACGCACCTAAAAACCATGGGCATCTCCTTCTGGTCTTTCGAACGACTGCAGCGCCTGCTAACTATCGCGATCGCCTACGCGACCGTCCTCGCGGCGAGCCTGTACCTCGCGTACGAGCTGCGGTTCGATTTCGTGGTGCCGGAGCCGTTCCAGATGGACCGCCTCATGGCGCTTTTCGCCGTGGTGGGCGTGAAGCTCGTGGCGCTCGTGCTGCTGCGGCAGATGGACACGATGGTGACGTATTTCAGCGTGCCGGACTTGGTCCGCATCATCGTCGCCATCGGTGGCGCGCTGCTGCTCCTGCTCGCCATCCGCCCGTTCGCGGGCACGGCGATCATCATGCCCCGAGGCGTGCTTCTGATTGATTTTGTCCTGAGTGTCGTGGGCTTGTGCGTCCTGCGCATGGGCGCCCGCATCTACCGCGAGCGTGTTTCGCTCGCCAAGCGCCTCGCCGGGCATGGGCAGCAGAACCTCGCGATCGTCGGCGCCGGCGACGGCGGCGCGGGGCTGGCCCGCGACTTCCTCAATACGCCGGCCCGCGGCTTCCGGCCGGTAGCGTTCTTCGATGATGACCCGAACAAACGCGGGAAAATGATTCACGGCGTGCAGGTCGTGGGTGCCCCGGAACTCCTTCCGGACGTGTTGGCGCGGTACCAGATCAACAAGGTCGTGATCGCGATGCCAACAGCCCCGGCGAAGCGGGTCCGCGAGGTCGTCAAGCTCACCACCGGCCTCGGCCTCACCGTCGAGACGATGCCGTCGCTCGAGGAGCTCGCCTCCGGGCGCGTGAAGGCGAACCGCATCCGCCCGGTGCAGATCGAGGACCTCCTTGGCCGCGAACCCGTCGCGCTCGACTCGGCCGCGATCCGCAAACTGATCGAGGGCCGCGTCGTCCTCGTGACCGGCGCCGGCGGCAGCATCGGCAGCGAACTCTGCCGGCAGGTGGCGGCCAACAACCCGAAGCGGCTCCTCATGGTGGAGCGGTCCGAAGGCAGCCTCTTCCTTGCCGAGCGGCATCTGATCGAACTCGGCTTGGGCACGAATGCGATCCCGCTCGTCGCGAACATCCTCAACGAGACCCGGATGCGGCAGATCTTCAACCGTTACCAGCCGCAGGTAATCTTCCACGCCGCCGCCCACAAGCACGTGTTCATGATGGAGCGGCAGCCGGCCGAGGCCGTGCACAACAACGCCATCGGCACCCGCCGCCTGGGTGAACTCGCGATCGAGTACGGGCTCGAGGCCTTCGTCCTCATTTCCACTGACAAGGCGATCAACCCGACGAGCGTCATGGGTGCTTCGAAGCGGCTGGCCGAGATCGAATTGAAGCGCCTCGCGACCCGCCCGGGCGTCCCGACGCGCTTCGTCGCGGTCCGCTTCGGCAACGTGCTCGGCTCGTCCGGCAGCGTAATCCCGATCTTTCGCGACCAGATCGAGCGCGGCGGGCCCGTGACGGTGACGCACCCGGACGTCACGCGGTTCTTCATGACGATCCCGGAGGCCGTGGGGCTTGTGCTCCAGAGCGCCGTCCTCGGGGAGGGCGGCGACATCCTCGTCCTCGACATGGGCCAGTCGGTGAAGATTCACGACATGGCCAAGCAGATGATCGAGCTGAGCGGCTTCCGCGCAGGCGAGGACATCGAGATCACCTTCACCGGCCTCAAGCCCGGCGAGAAACTCTTCGAGGAACTGCAGCATCACGCCGAGAAACACGAACCGACGGCCCACCCGCGCATCATGCGCTTTTGCGCCAACGGCGGCACGGCTCCCGCCAGCGACCCGTTGCCCGCGATGGAGCAGGAACTCTACAAGATGGAGGCGATGGAGGTGAAGAAGTTCATCCAGGCCCTCGTCCCGGAGTACACACCATTTTTGGACTGAAGGCGGTCAGCCCGCAGCCCGGTCGCGTTCGCTCCAGAGGACGGCGATGATGAACATCGCGGCGGCGGTGTAGAGAATGGCGGGGCAGTGGAGGACGAATTCCACGCGGGCGTGGATACACGTCGCGATCACGCCGAGCGCCAGGGCGACGGCGAGGAGGTTCCCGTGGGCGCCGCGCTGGTACAGGGCATAAAGCCACCAGACGAATCCGGCCACGATGAGCATGAACCCGACCAAGCCCATCTCGGCCAGCGCCTGCGCGTGGTCGTTGTGGGCGTAGTCCCAGAAAAACATCAGGTTGCCCGTCTTGTAGATCAGCGGGTGGTGCTGCTGGTACTGCGGGAACACGTAGCGGAAACTGCCGGCGCCGTGGCCGTACCAGCGATCCTTGGCCCACATCTCGAGTGTCGCCGTGGTCGCGATCTGGCGGACCTCCACTGAGCCGCGGTCGCCCTTGAAGAGTTCCTCCATGCGGTCCCAGGTCCGGCTCGCCTGGAGTTCGCGCAGCCCGAGGCCGGCGAAACCGACAAAGGAGAGTGCCAAAATGACGACGATGATGCGCCGCCGCGGGTAGTCGGGGAGTGTCAGGTGGCGAATGACGTAGGCGACGACAAAGGCGCCGAGTAAGCCGACCAAGGTCAGGACCGCCCCGCGGGAGTGGCTCGCGATCACGATGACACCGAGGAAGATCGCGAGGAAGGCGAGGACCGCGGAGGGGTTTGACTTGGCGAAACTGCGCAGGGCCCGCAGTTGGAACCATGCGGCGAGGCCGCAGGCCATGGCCACGGTGAGGTTGAACCAGGCGCCGCCGTGGTTCCGGTAAAAGAAGGGACCCCAGATTTCGTTGGGCGAGGGGATCCGCCAGAAGATGTCGTTCGTGCCCGCGAAGCGCTGGGCCGCGGCGAGGATGCCGAGGGCCACGGCGTTCAGGGTCAAGGTGACCAAGATCAGTTGGAGCGTCCTTCGGCGGGTGATCCCGACCCACAGCGCGCAGACGAGCAGCCAGACGCCGCCTTGGATCAGGAGCGTCCGCCAGCCGTTCATCTTGGCGAAGGCCGTACCCTCGACGCCGTGAGGGAGCCACGTGAGGTGGGCCTGGGGATCGAGCCACCAGCCCTTGGCGGAGGTCCGCAAGATCCAAGCCGGATTGTAGATCTGGATCACGATGATCGCCAGGTACACGAGCCCGATCCAGAAGATCGGGAAGCGGCGCAGCTTGGGCCACATGTGGAGCCGCAGGTTGCCGCCGGCATGGTAGCGGTCGTCGTAGGTGCGTGGGATGAGGGAGAGGACGAACGCCCCGACCGCCAGGACGCCGGCCACGATCTGCGCCGACGGCCGCATGCCGCCCAAGGCCCAGGGCAGGTAGATGAGGAGTGCCATCACCGTCAGCATCAAGGCCTTCTCCAGCGGATGCAGCGCATACTGCTTCGCCGAGGGCCGGAAGGCCGCGGCCGAGCCGGGAGCATGACGGGAGCGGTGGCGGGATTCCACGGGTTTGGAGTCTGTGGTGTCGTCTTGGGGCGGCAAGCCTTCAGGCGGTATCGTCGTGTCATTTGCCGCTTGTAGCACAGAGAAGATCGGCCATCCCTTGTCCCCCATGCTTAACGATCGACTCAAGGAACTGGCCGCCGCGAAAGCCAAGGTGGCCGAACTTGAAGCCAACCTCGTGGCCGAGCGTCGACAGGCGCTCCTGGATCTGCCCGCGCAGATGGGCTACGCAAGCGTCGCAGAATTGGTCAAGGCCCTGCGGCAGGCCGAACGCGGTGGCTCCGCCCCGCGGAAGCTGCGAGCCGCCGCCGCGCCCAAGGCGGGCGACCGGAAGCGGGCCCGCATCACCGAAGAAACCCGGGCGGAGGTGAAGAAGCTCGTCGAGGAAGGGAAGAGCGGGGCCGAGATCGCGGCCAAGCTCGGGATTTCTCTGCCGAGCGTCCAGAATGTGAAGAAGGCCCTCGGCCTCGTGAAGGCCCGGAAGTAACCGGGGCGAACAGGTTCCCTGGGATGAGAAGGCGCCGCTGTCGGCGCCTTTTCTTTTGAACGGAGGTGCTGCGAAAACGGCGCGCTCAGAGCCTCAGGTGTCGTCGAACTTGCGTTTTTCTGCGGAGGCGCTCGGTCGGATTCAGTCAGGGCAGCTCTGACCTCCTGCGGCGCGAGGCTCCCGAAACCATCCCAAGGGTACCCACGCAATCCTTGTCGATGCGGTCGTCTGGGCGCTGGGCCTGATGCCTGGCGCCATCTGGCAGCAGGGCGGCCGCGTAGATGGGCCAGCATTACTCGCCTCTGCCCAGAGAGCGAAGGGCCGCGTGCCCCCAACCCGATTCCCGGGTCGGGGGCTTTTTCATGCCGCGGCCGTGGGCAACGGCAGATCCTGAGGCCTTCCCGTATCCTCAGGATCGGGTGGTGGTTCCCCGTGGACCCGGTCTACTGCGGGTCCGATGCGTCGAGCCAGCGGCCCAGCTTCGCAAGGAGGCGTTTTAGCCACGATGGGGACTTCGGTTTGGGCGGCGTCCGCACCGTGCGCGGTTTGCGTTTCGTGTCCTGAGGCGCCTTGGCCTTGGCTCGTTGGCCCTGCGTCCCGGTGGGAACCGAGGGGCGCCAGAGCGGCGTCTTGGTGTGGGCGCGCCAGTCAGCCATCGCCGCTTTGTAGGCGGCATCGCTATCGGCGTAGCCCGGGTAGGCGGCGAGGAGTTCGGGGAAGAGGATTTCCTCCACCGGGCGCCAGTTGCCGCTGCGCTGGGCTTCGCGGATCATCTCTTGGTGGTCGCGGTAGAAGACGCGCAACCGGTAGTAGGTCGAGAACTTCAAGTCCATCCGCTGGGCCGCCTCCTTGATCGTGCGCTCTCCCGCCATCATGAGATCGATCATGAGGATGGGACTCCGGTTTACCAGGAGCAGATAAAACAAGCGGTTCTTGTCGATCAGGCGATAGGGGAGGGGCTTCTTCATAACGACTCCTTTCCCCCCGCCTGGGGACCGAAGTCGGGGTAGTTTTCGCCCGGTTCGGTATAGAGGGTGGCCCAGCCCAGGGCTGAGGCGATCCACGAGCGGGCGTGCTGTTGGCGCGCCGGCGGCAGCTGCTCGAAGGCGAAGAGAGCCTTGGTCTGGGGGATCAGGCGGCCAATCCGCCCGTCGCAGAGAGCTGGTGCGGATTGAGCCCGTACTGGCGGGCCTTGGGTGTTGCGGCCGCGATCAGGTCCAGGACGACCTGATGCTCGGCCGGCGGCAGCGGCGCGAAGGCGGTTCCCTCGAAGATCTTGCGCCGCTCGGCGAGGATCTGTTCGAGCGTGGGCCGGGGGGTGAGCCCGGCGTCGCGGATCGCGTCGACCGCCGCATCTTCCATCATGGTGCGGACACTCAGCTTCACGGTCTCGAAGATCTGGGGCAGGGCCCACGCGCAGGCGGTCTGGATGACGTCCGGCGGGACGTCGTCCAGGCTCGCCGTGTGCAGGGACTCGGCAACCGTCTCGGCGGCGACCCAGTCGAGGCTTTCGCGGAGCCCGATCGCATGGGGCAGGCCGTCCTGGGCGGTGTTCATGCGGAGAGCAATGAAGGGCGCCGGCTTGGGGAAGGGCGTCCCGAGTTCCGTGAGCACCGCTTCGAAGGCTTGGCGATCTTCGCCGTGCGCCGGGTGGCGTTCGCCATGCAGGCGTTCGAACGCCAGGGGGAGGTGATCCCGGCGGAGGATAAGCCAGGGATTCAGGTTGGGGTTGGGCGCCGGTGACTTAGGGTCGGTCGGCGCGATGATGACCAGGCGCATCGTGTCGGCGAAGGCGGTCGTGTCGGTGGGTTCGTTCATGTGGTTATGAATGAGGTTGTGGTTGGATGTCGGCGGAACCGGCCAGGGGCGGGAACCAGCGAGCAACGGGACCCCAAAAAGGATGGGAGTCTCCGCCAGGCGGAGAGGGACGAGGGAGGCACCCGGCCCGAAGGGCCGGGGACCTCTCATTTCTGCGGAACCAAACACCGGCACTCACTCACCACGGCTCAGGCCCAGGCGCCGCGGGAGTCGCTCTGATTACGGCGGCAAACGCAGGTCCTGGGCGAGCCGCTGCAAAGGGACTCGGATTAGATCCGGGTCCGGCGTGGCGTCAGTCCCGTCCGCTGTTCGTCCAGCATCATAAGCGGACGCTACGGAAGCCGTTTCCATTATGCGCCCGAGCCTAATAAGGCGTGCGCAAAATTGATATTTGGTGGCCGCCCCATTGCCTGTCGGCACCTCCCCTCTCCCTATGCAAATCCTACGCTGTCTCGCGCTCCTGTGTGCCCTGGCACTCGTCACCCTTTCGTCCCGTGCCCAGGCTTCGTTCTATGGCACGGACGATTTCAATGACCAGACCTTCGCGAGCGGCCGCTGGTCGGCTTCTGGCACCACCAATGGCGGTCTCTGGACCGAGACCAATGGGCGTCTCGAATTCACGGCCGACGCCTCGTCAACGGCCATCATCACGAGCAACCGCGCCCAGCAGTATGTCACGTGGTCGAACAGCGCGTCTGGCAACACGAGCTATACGGATTCCTGGACGGCCACGGCCACCTTCACCCTCGATCAGGCGGTTTCGGCGACCAATGGTGCGCAGGTGATCGGCTTCGAAGCCCTGATGGCCGGGACGGCCAGCGGTTACTATGGCATCTATCTGCTCAACGCCACGAGCGGTGGTCGCGTTTTCAGCAGTCAGGGCGTCTTCAACGGTTCCGGGTACACCCCCACTACCGTAGGCACGACGGGCACTCTCGCCCCCAGTTTCGACACCTCCAACGTCCTCCTGCGGATCAGCTACAACGGGGGTACGAACACCTTCACCTCGGCCTATAGTTTTGACGATGGGGCGACCTTCTATGACTACGGCACGGGCGCCAGCAGCAACACTTCCACCTGGGCCGTGACGCCCACCACCGGCTTTGGCCTGCGCTTCTACGGCGCCCTTTACGGCGATGGCACCCAGGCTGGCCCGATCGCGACTAGCGGTCAGATGTTCGCGGACAATCTGGCGGTCTCCGCGGTCCCCGAGCCCTCGACCTATGCCGCCCTCTTCGGCGTCGCCGCTCTTGGCTTCGCCTTCTGGCGTCGGCGGCGAAACGCCGCGGCCGCCCCCTGAACCGGCTGCTTGCCGCGTTTTGCGATGGCCAAGTGATTCTTTCGCTCCCCTCGGGTTCGGAAGCGGTGCGGTCGCCATCGGTTCGGCTAAAAGGCGTTTTACTCTGACGCATCGCAGCCGCTTCGGAACTCCGTTCCACTCGCGGCACCCGTCACGGCATCTTGACGCGTCCTAATTTAGCATCATGATGCCATTATGCGCACGACCCTCACTCTCGATCCCGATGTTTCGGCCAAGGCACGACAAGGTGCGGCCCGTCTCGGCAAGCCGTTCAAACAGGTTGTGAATAACGCCTTGCGGATTGGGCTGGAGCAGATGCTTAAGCCGCCTCCGGCCAAGCCCTACCGAACGAAGCCCCGGCCTATGGGTTTGGCAGAAGGCCTGGGCTACGACAATGTGTCTGAGCTCCTCGCTCGGGCCGAAGGCGAGGACCATCAATGATCCTGGTTGATGCGAATATCCTCCTTTTTGCGGAGGACAGTCTATCGGTTAGGCATGATGAAGCTCGGGCCTGGTGGGATGCGCAACTCAGCGGCACGGAACCGGTCGGCCTGTGCTGGCCGGTGCTTACGGCCTTCATCCGAATCAGCACCAATGCCCGGCTGCATCGGCGGCCACTGACACTGGAAGAGGCGATCGAGCGCACCCAGAGCTGGTTTGAGCAGCCCTGCCTGCGCGTTCTTGAGCCCACCGAGCAGCATTGGGCGATTTTCCAGCGCATGCTGCGCGGGGGTAATGCAACGGCGAATCTGGTTTCCGATGCTCACCTGGCTGCGCTCGCGATCGAGCACG
>CAZGJB010000124.1:0-10085 GCA_964526145.1 uncultured Opitutaceae bacterium | reverse complement strand
CGTTGCAGAGGATGTTGAGCCGGCCGCGGTGGGCCATGCCCATGACGACCTCCTCGACGCCGAGGGAGGGGCAGTATTCGATGATCGTGTCGACGGCGGCGACCATGGTCTCGCCGCCCTCGAGGGAGAAGCGCTTCTGGCCGACGTACTTCGTGTGGAGAAAGCGCTCGAAGAGCTCGGCCTTGTGCACGCGGCGGAGGATGCGGATGCGCTCGCCCTTGGAGAAGTCGGGCTGGTTGCGGGTGGACTCCATGCGTTCCTGGAGCCAGTTCCGCACCTCGACGTCCTGGATGTGCGTGTACTCGACGCCGATGCGGTCGCAGTAGGTGAGGCGGAGCGAGATGAGGATATCGCGGAGCTTCATCTGGCCGCCCCCGAGATACGTGCCGACGTCGAAGGTCGTATCCAAGTCCTCTTCGCCGAGTGAGAACTGCGTGAGGGTGAGCTTCGGGTGCGGCGGGGGTGGTTCGCCGAGGGGGTCGATGTGGGCCTCGAGGTGCCCCAGGGCACGGTAAGTGGCGATCAGGTAGTGGACGTGGGACTGCTTGAGGCTGTCGATGATCGAGACCCCAGCCTCGGCCACGGCCGGGGTCGAGAGGGAGCCGCCGCCATGGCCGAGCGTGAACCCTTGGAAAAAGGCCCGCCACGTGGGGTCGACCGAGTTGGGGTCGGCCTGCCAAGCCTGATAGGCGGCCTCAATGACCGCCGCATTGGCATGGTTGGGTAACGAAAAATTGCTCATGGCTGATAAGAATAACGCGTGGCCTTAAGAGTGATTCGGGTCGTTTTGCTGGGAAGCCTATTAGGGAAAATTGTTCTGGAACTCATCATGACCGGTCGCAGGACACAAGGGTCCCGGGGTATTGAGGCGGAGGATTGCAAACGCGCTTAAGGTCCGTAGCAGAGGGAACAGGTTTACTCATCACGGATATGGAGTCCCAAATTAAAGTCGCCCTTATTTCATTGCTCGAGGCCATCAAGCGGTCTGATGGCCCCGTGATCGCCGCCGAGATGGCCCGGCTGGACACCTTTCTCGACCAAGGACGAAGCAGCCTACACCCACAACTGGTTCATTTCATGGAGAATAGAAGCTACGCCAAGGCCCTGATGTTCCTCGGCGGCGAGAGCGACATCCCGGTGGGAATCTGTGGCGGGCGTGCGGGTCGGAAGTGAGGTTCCATGAGCAACGGCGGCAAGATCTCGACTGACGGCGGCCAAGGGTTGGGGCAGAATCCGTTTGCGGGATTGAATGCGGCAGGACTGCCGGCGGCACCCAAGCAATCGGGGGCGGCGACGCCGTCTAAGGCGGCTCCGGCGGCAAGGAATCGAGGGCGGGTCGACATCAAGCGCACGACCGCCGGGCGCGGCGGCAAGACCGTCACGCTGGTCACCGGATTCGTGGGCATCGGCCTGCCGGAAAAGGAGGCGCTCGCCAAAAAGATGCGCGCGGCCTGCGGCTGTGGCGGCACGGTGAAGGACGGCGAAATCGAGATCCAGGGCGACCAGCGCGAGACGGTGGCGCGGATCCTGACCGAGGCGGGCTTCCGGCCGGTGCTGGCGGGAGGGTAGGTTACCCGACCGCGGATTCGCGTTCCTTCTCGGTCTTCAGTCGCAGCTGGCCGCAGGCGGCGTCGATGTCATGGCCCTTTTCGCGGCGGAGGGTGACGGAGACCCGCGCATCGCGCAGGATGTCGGCGAAGCGCTCCTGGCGCGTGATGGATGGACGTTTCCAAGGCAGGCCCTCGACCGTGTTGTACGGGATGAGGTTCACGTGGGCGTGCAGGTCGAGGGCGATGTCGCGGAGTTTTTCCGCCTGCGGAAGGGAGTCGTTGACCTCCTCGATGAGGATGAACTCCAGCGTGACCATGCGGCCGTGTTTCTCGCTGAAGGCCTTGATGGCGGGGAGGAGCTTGGCAAGCGGGTAGGCCCGGTTGACGGGCATGATCTTCTCGCGGACCTCGTCGGTGGCGCCGTGCAGGGAAATGGCGAGGCGCAGGCCGAGAGGTTCGTCGGCGAGCTGGAGGATTCTCGGAACGAGGCCGCTCGTGGAGAGGGTGATGCGGCGGGCGCCGAAGCCGAGGCCCCAGTCGGCGTTGACGATGGTGAGGGCGCGGATGACGGCGTCGTAATTGGCGAGGGGTTCGCCCATGCCCATGACGACGATGTTGTCGAACGAGGCCAGTTCCATGCGGGCGCGCGGGGTGCGGACATCCTCGCGGTAGCAAACCTGCAGGAGCTGGGCGACGATCTCGCCGGCGTTGAGGTCGCGCTTGAGGCCGGCGAGGCCGGAGGCGCAGAAGACGCAGGCCATGGCGCAGCCGACCTGCGTGGAGATGCAGATGGTCTTGCGCGAGTGGTCGAGGCCGACGCCGTCCTGCGGGACGCGGATGATGACGGTTTCGATGAGCGAGCGGTCGCCGAGCTCGAGCAGCAGCTTGTCGGTCACGTCCTCGGACTGCTTGTTGAACACCAGCGCGGCCGGCATGAGCTCGAACGTCTCGTCGAGCCAGGCACGCAGGGCCTTGGGCAGGTTCGTCATGTCGTCCCAGCTACGGGCGCGCTTCTTGTAGACCCAGTCGAGGATCTGCTTCGCGCGAAACGCCGGCTCGCCGCGCGCCTGGAGGCGCGCGGTGAGCGTGGCGAGGGTCTCGCCGGTGAGCGGCGGTTTCGCGGGGGTGTATTTCATGGACGCGGTCGGACCCTCACCGTGCGAGGGCGCGGTTGAGGGCGCTGACGATGGCCTTGATGGACGCGAGCTCGATGTTGGTGTCGATGCCGGCCCCAAAGAGGGCGTGGCCGCGCTGGGTCTTGATCTGGATGTAGCTGACCGCGCGGGCCTCGGCGCCCTTGCCGAGGGAGTGCTCGGCGTAGCTGAGGACCTCGAACTTGGGCAGCGTCGTGGACCCAAGGGCGCGCACGAACGCGTCGATCGGGCCGTTGCCCTCGGCCGTGAGCTGGTGCGTCGCCCCGTCGAGCGTGATGGCCGCGGTGCAGGTCACGGCACTGTCGCTCTCGGTGGTCTTGAACTGCTTGAGGACAACCGGCGTGGTGCGCGCGAGATATTCGCGCTGGAAGGCGTCGTGGATCTCGGCGGCGGTGAGCTCGCGACCCGTGGCATCGGCGAGGTCGTTGATGATGCGGCCGATCTCCTTGTGCATGAGTTTCGGCAGGCTGTAGCCAAATTCGTTCTCGAGTAGGTAGGCGACGCCGCCCTTGCCGGATTGGCTGTTGATGCGGATGATCGCCTTGTAGCTGCGGCCGATGTCGGCGGGATCGAGCGGGATGTAGAGCACGTCCCAGGGCGCGCCGGGCTTCTGCTTTTCCCACGACTTCTTGATGGCGTCCTGGTGCGAACCGCTGAACGCGGTGAAGACGAGCTCACCGGCGTAGGGCAGGCGGGCGGGGACCTCGAGCTTGGTGCAGCGCTCGTAGACGTCGCGGATGCCGTTGATGTCGCTGAAGTCCAGGCCCGGATGGATGCCGTGGGTATAGAGGTTCAGGGCGACGGTGACGATGTCGAGGTTGCCGGTGCGTTCGCCGTTGCCGAAGAGGGTGCCCTCGACGCGGTCGGCCCCGGCCAGCAGGCCGAGCTCGGTGGCGGCGACGCCGGTGCCGCGGTCATTGTGCGTGTGCAGCGAGATGAGCGTACGGTCGCGGCGGGTGAGGTGCGTCGACATCCACTCGATCTGGTCGGCGTGGATGTTGGGCGTGGCGTACTCGACCGTGGCGGGAAGGTTGAGGATGATCTTGTTGGCGACCGTCGGCTGCCACGCGTCGGTGACGGCCTCGCAGACCTCGAGGGCGAAATCGAGCTCGGTGCTCGTGAAGCTCTCGGGCGAATACTGGAAGCGGACGTGCGTCCCAGCGGCGGCCAGCGGGGCAGTGTGCTGCTTGACCCATTCGGTGCCACGGACGGCGATCCGGCGGATCTCGTCGCGGGACGCGTTGAACACGTACTCGCGCTGCTTGGGCGAGGTGGAGTTGTAGAGGTGGAAGATGATGTTCTTCGCCCCGCGGAGGGCCTCGCAGGACCGCGTGATCAGCTCCTCGCGGCACTGGCAGAGGATCTGGACGGCGACATCGTCGGGGATGCGCTTCTCCTCGATGAGGCGGCGGCAGAAATCGAACTCGATCTGGGAGGCGGACGGGAAACCGATCTCGATTTCCTTGAAGCCGATTTTCACGAGGAGCTCGAAGTACTCGATCTTCTCCTCGACGCTCATGGGCTGGGCGAGGGCCTGGTTGCCGTCGCGGAGGTCGACGCTGCACCACATGGGGGCTTGGGTGAGCGTGCGGCCGGGCCACTGGCGGTTGGGCAGGGCGACGGGCGGAAACGGGCGGTATTTCGTGATCGGAGCGGGTTGCATGGCGAAGACAGACGTTAAAGTGATGAAGACAGGGAGGATATCCGACAAACGCGCGCTCGGGGCGGCGGTCACTCAATCAGGCAGGCAGGACGCACAGTCGGCCGTAAGCGGCGGTTAAAGACCGTGCGCGGTCGTAAGTCGGAGGGCCTGCAGGAGCTGTTTTCGCATTACTGAGGGAGGGAGTGAGGCGAAGGCGAGGGGCAGGGTCAAGCTGCGACTCCGGCACACTCAGCGTAACCCCTTGGGCGGCACGGGCGTCTTGCTCCCTGTGTATGTGTTTGTCTCCATCCTCCCATGCCTGACGACGAGGCCTTCGACTTGGCCGGCTGTCTGGACCGGGTGCGCGCCCGGGACCAGGCGGCTGCCCGCGACCTGGTCGGGCACCTGTATCCGTTCGTCATCCGCATCGTGCGTTCGCACCTCCCGCGGCGCGTGGCCGAGGAGGATCTCGCCCAGGACATCTTCCTGAAAATGTTCACCCGCCTCGAACAGTACCAGGGCAACGTGCCTTTCACCCACTGGGTCTCGCGCATCGCGGTGACGACCTGCATCGACCAGCTGCGCGCGCAGAAGCGCCGGCCGGAGTTCCGTTGGGCCGACCTGGGGGAAAACGAGGCGGAGATGCTCGACCACGTCCTGGCCGACGAAAGCGCCAGCGCCCCCGATGACGCCCTCGCGGCCCGCGAACTGGTCAACAAGCTCCTGGCGCAGCTCAATCCCGAGGACCAGATGGTCCTGCGCCTGCTCGACCTCGAGCAGAAGACCATCCGCGAGATCAGCGCGCTCACCGGCTGGAACGGTGCCCTGGTCAAGGTCCGCGCCTTTCGGGCACGTCGGAAGTTGCACAAACTCTTTACCGCCCTACAACGAAAGGAACGCTCATGAATCGCCCCGACAAAGCCTGGCAACGTCTGGTCACCGCGGCGCGCCGCGCCCCGGCCGACGTTCCGGCGCCCGTGCCGTACGGCTTCGCCACCCGCGTGGCGGCACAGGCCCTCGCCCAGCCGGCTCCGGCCGGCCTGAGCCTGGAGCGCCTGGCCCTCCGCGCCCTCGGTGTCGCCTGCCTCGCGGCGGTGCTCGGCGTCGCCGCCAACTACAGTGTGATCACGAACGGCAGCGCGGAGGAGGAGGGCTTCTTCACGACCGACGACCCCGCGGCCATCGTGCTGGATGTGTCCTGACATGAGCCGCAACTGGAAAATCATCCTCGCCTTCCTCGGCGTCTTTGTCGCCGGCGCGGTCTTCGGCGGCTTCGTCTCGCTGCGCTACGTGCGGCAGAAGTTCGAGCAGGCCCGCCTGCGCACCCCGGCGCCGTTGGAGCAGTTCAGCCCGCAGATCATGAAGCGTTTCTCCAACCGCCTCGACCTCACGGCCGAGCAGAAGGAGAAGCTGCGGCCCATCATCAGGCAGGCCGGCGAGGAATTGCGCAAGCTGCGCCAGTCGGGCGAGCGCGAGGCCATCGCGGTCGCCGAGCGCATGCACGAGCAGGTCGCGGAGATCCTGACCCCCGCGCAGCAGGAAAAACTCGAACAGATGAAGCGCGACATGCGCGAGCGCTGGCAGCGGGATCGCCAGCAGCGCTGGGGCGAGCGCCCGCCGCCCGGCAACCGGCCGGGCCCCATCCCGCCACCCCCGCCGCAGGACGGCCCGGGGGACGAATAAATCCGCAGATTGCAGTTGCTCGCGCCCGGTCGCGGCGTACGGTTCGCGCCGGCCAGGTGCCATGCATGGGCAGGCGCGTGAACTCCGCCAGGACCGGAAGGTAGCAACGGCAACGACGTTCTCCCAGTGCCGTGGAGTGCCTGGCCACTTATTTTCCCCGGCGAAGGCTTGCCCATTCCCGGTTCCGCTCTCTTCATTCCGGCAACTGATGTCCGGTTCCTATCAAGTCATTGCCCGCAAGTGGCGGCCCCAGACGTTCGATGACGTCGTCGGCCAGGACCACGTGGTGCGGACGCTGAAGAACGCCATCGCCCGGAACCGCATCGCCCACGCCTACCTCCTCGTCGGTCCCCGCGGCACCGGCAAGACCACCACGGCGCGCATCTTCGCCAAGGCGCTCAACTGCGCCGGCGGCCCGAAGGCTGACTTCGACGTCAACGATCCGGTGTGCAAGGCCATCGCCGACGGCACCCATCTCGACGTGATCGAGTTCGACGCCGCGACCAACACGCAGGTCGACAAGATCCGCGAGGCGATCCTCGACTCGGTGGCCTACGCCCCCGCCTCGGCCCGCTACAAGATCTACATCATCGACGAGGTGCACATGCTCTCGGCGGGTTCGTTCAACGCCCTGCTGAAGACCCTCGAGGAGCCGCCGCCGCACGTGAAGTTCGTCTTCGCGACGACCGATCCGCAGAAGATGCCGCTCACGGTCATCTCCCGGTGCCAGCGCTTCGATCTCAAGCCCATCCCCGACGAGCTCATCGTGGGCCGCCTGCGGAAGATCGCGACCGACGAGAAGATCAAGGTCGCCGATGCCGCGCTGGCCTGCATCGCCCGCATGGCGGAGGGCGGTATGCGCGATGCGCAGTCGATCCTCGACCAGATGATCTCCTTCTGCGGCGGCGAGATCTCCGAGCCGGATGTGCTCGACGTCTTCGGCCTCGTCGCGGCCGACAAGATCGCCGAACTCGCCGGAGCCGTCGCGGCGGGCGATCACCAGAAGATCGTCGCCATCGTGGATGAATGCGACGCCAACGGCCGCGACCTCGTGCGCCTGCTCTCGGACCTGCAGGCGCTGGTGCGCGGCGCGCTGCTCGACGCCATTGCCAAGGGTGGCCGCAGCGAACAGCTCGGCGGCACACCGCTGACCACCGAACAGCTGACCCGGCTGCTCGACGGCCTGCGCGAGGGCGAGGGAGGGGTGAAGCTCGGGCTCGCGGAGAAGATCAATTTCGAGGTCACCCTCCTGAAGGCGGTCGAGGCAAGCCGTGCGCGCGCGATCGACAGCCTCATCAAGGAACTCGCCTCGCTTGCCGAGGAATCGCCTGCCACCGCCGGGTCCGGCGACGAAAAAAAAAAGGCCTGATTGACCGGTTGGAGGCACGTCTGGCGGCTCGCCAGGCCGCCGGTGAACCCGCCGTCTCCGCGGTGACCCCGGCGGTCGTCGAGGAAATCACCGACGAGGGCGAGGCCCCGATCGGACCGACCGAAGCGGAAGAGTCAGCCTACCTGGCGGAGCAGACTGCGGCCACGCCCAGCGGGGCGACGGCCTCCGAAGGCGAAGATGCGGCCGAGGTCGATGAGGCGCCGGCCAAGCTGCCGGCGATCGAAGACCTGGTGCAACGGATCCCGGCCGAGACCCGCGAGGCGCTCGACGAGCTTTTTCGCGCCCGGTTCGTCCGCGTGCAGCGCGTTCCGCGCAAGGCGCTCAAGGCCTGAGCGCCTAGGTGCCGGCCGGCAGCGTTTCGACCACGAGGGCTGTGATGTTGTCGCGACCTGAGGCCTCGAGCGCGGCTTCGACGAGCCGGCGGGCGGGATCGAGGTGGGCAACCGGCGCGGGAGGTTCGCGGATGAATTCCTGCAGGGCGCGGTCCCAGAGGCCGTCGTTGAGCCCGTCCGAG
The DNA here is from genome assembly GCA_964526145.1 of uncultured Opitutaceae bacterium. Taxonomy (GTDB): domain Bacteria; phylum Verrucomicrobiota; class Verrucomicrobiia; order Opitutales; family Opitutaceae; genus UBA2377. Next base: position 2,152 of record CAZGJB010000124.1, on the reverse strand, counting down.
CAGATCAGAAACCGATCACCCGTCTGGTAACCGACCGCACCGACCTGGGGGTCGATGAACTGGTGGCCGGCGCCGAGCGCCTGATTGAGCGCGTTGCGCAGCGGATGACTGCGGGCCTCGCGCTCGTTCAACCTGCCCTGGCGGCGCAGCCAGCCGACGTGCGAGTGGTCGTGCGTGAGCTGCGTCATGCCGCCTTCCTTCGGGAGATAGTAGATGCGGCTGTCGCCGATGTGGCCGAAATACATCCACTCGGGCGTGAACCAGCAGAGGCTGAGCGTGGCGCCCATGCCGGCGCACTCCTCGTAGCTGCGGCCATGGTCGAGCATGACCTTGTGGATGTCGGCGAACAGCTCGGCGAGCACGTCGGAGAACCCGCTGGCGAGGCCCATGGCCGACATGCGGAAGCACCGCGGCATGAGCGCCGTGATGCGATCGACGGCGATGCGGCTGGCGAATTCGCCGGAGTTGGCGCCGCCCATGCCGTCGCTCACGGCAAACACGAAGTCGGTGTTCTTCTGCGAGGCCTCCCCGACCTTGCCGAGAAAGCGCAGCTCGTGGCCATCGAACGTCAGGGCGAGGAAGGAATCCTCATTGTTCGGGCGGATGCGGCCGCGGTGGGTCAGGCCGGACCAGCGCAGGATCTGCGGCGGTCGGGCGGAAGGGGTGGCGTCAGGTGGCATCGGGCGGAGGCGCGGGCGGCGGCGGTCCGCCGAGCAAGGTGGCAAGTTCGAAGTCGATGATGCAGAAACGTCCGTCGGAGAAACGGTAGGTGATGTTGCGCAGGAAGGGATCGTCGTGGCGGACGCCGTACTGCTCGAGTTCGGCGAAGATCGCCTTCATCCGCTCCTCGTTCATGTGGTCGACGCGCGTCCCGCAGCTGGTCGTGATCAGCTTCAGGTTCTCGGGATCCGTCTCGAGCACCCGCGGGACGAAATCGCAGCCGGCCGCCTCGAGATGCCGGAGCACGCGCACCTCGTTCTCGAAGCGCTCGCGGGCCTGGTGGCCGCGGAACGTCTTGTGCACGCGGCCGTCGTAGCCGATGTGCACCAAGGCGCGGCGGGTGTCTTTGGCTTCCTGCATCGTTCGGGTACGACGGATTAATTCGTCACTGTTCCCTGTAAATCAACAACTTCGCGGACACAATCCCGCAATGATGCATGTCGGCGAAATTCCGGCTTCCGCTGGCATGTTAGGTGCTATTTTGTGCCTGCATTTAGGAACTGTCGGGCCATCAATCCTGCACGGCGCTTAAAGCAAAACCCTCCACAAAACCTCATCGTATATGGCCAAATACAAACTGGAATACATCTGGCTAGACGGCTACCAGCCGCTAGCCAACCTGCGCAGCAAGACGCAAATCAAGGAATTCGCCAGCTTCCCGAAGCTCGCGGAGCTGCCCTTCTGGGGCTTCGACGGCAGCTCGACCCGTCAGGCGGAAGGCAAGAGTTCCGACTGCGTGCTCCGGCCCGTCGCGGTGTTTCCGGACAGCACCCGCAAGAACGGCGTGCTGGTCATGTGCGACGTGCTGATGCCCGACCAGAAGACGCCGCATCCGTCGAACTCGCGTGCGACGATCCCGGACGATCCGGACACCTGGTTCGGTTTCGAGCAGGAGTATTTCTTCTTCAAGGCCGGCGCTCCTCTCGGCTTCCCGACGGGCGGCTTCCCCGAGCCGCAGGGCCCGTACTACACCGGCGTCGGCTACAAGAACGTCGGCTCGGTCGCCCGTGAGATCGTCGAGAAGCACATCGATATCTGCCTCGAGGCGGGCATCAACATCGAGGGCATCAACGCCGAGGTCGCCAAGGGTCAGTGGGAGTTCCAGATCTTCGGCAAGGGTTCCAAGAACGCCGCCGACCAGATGTGGGTCGCCCGCTACCTGCTGGCCCGCCTGTGCGAAGCGTACGAGGTTGATGTCGAGTGGCGCTGCAAGCCCATCATCGGCGCCTTCAACGCCCCGCTCGATTGGAACGGCTCCGGTATGCACGCGAATTTCTCGACGAAGTTCATGCGCGATTCCGGCGGCAAGGCCTACTTCGAGAAGCTCATGGCGGCCTTCGCCAAGCACATGGACGAGCACATCGCGGTCTATGGCCCGGAGAATCACCTGCGCCTCACCGGCCTGCACGAGACCCAGTCGATCGACAAGTTC
>CAZGJB010000123.1:0-10152 GCA_964526145.1 uncultured Opitutaceae bacterium | reverse complement strand
GGCGCACGGCGACGCGCTTCCGCTCGAGCGTGACGAGAAAGTAGGCGCAGACCGTGAAGAGCTCCCACGCGATCAGGAAGTGCAGGCCGTTCGAAATCGTCAGGACCAGCAGCAGGCCCAGCAGCAATCCGCTCCACCACGCCCGGCCCCGTGGCGCGGATACCGGATAATCCCGGTCCGACCAATACTCGCACGAATAAGCCGTCCCCGCCGCGCCCACGACGGAAAGAAGACACAGGAACACCCCGCTCACGGCGTCGAGCCGCAGGTGCGGCATCTGGCCGCCCACGGCAACCACGCCGTGCCACTCCCAGGCAGGCGCGCCCAGCAGCGGCTGCAGCGCCGCCCCAAACGCCGCCGCCGTGCCCGCCAGATTCAGCGCCAGCCACCAGCGGGACGACCACGGTCCCACGACCACGCCGGCCAACAGGCAGACAATGGCAAGGAGGAGCAATCCACCCGGACTCATCCGCCGACTCCCCCTTTCGCCCCGGACGCCTGCGCCGCATCCGCCGCCGCGACGGCGGCGTGCAAGGCCTCATCGGTCGCATTGCCCATCAATGCCTCCCGAAAGGGTCCGCGCGCCAGCAACCGGCTGAGACGGCCCAACAGGTCGAGGTGCGCCCGCGGCGACGGCGCGATGAAGAACAGCAATCTGGTGACCGGCGTGTCGTCCACCACCGGCTCCGGAAACACCAGGGGCTCCCGCAGCAAAATCAGCGCCACGGTCCCGGACTCCCGGCCGAGCGCAATCCGCGCGGCCGGATGCGGCAGCGCGAAACCACCACCCACCGGGGCCCAGGTCACCCCGCCCTTGGCGCGCAGCCGCTGGCTCAGGAGCTGGCGGACCGGCGGCGTCACGCCCGGCAGGCGGGCGACGACCTGCTCCATCACGCCCGGCAGATCCGCCAAGGCGGCATCGCGCCAGATGCCACCCGCGCGCAGCAGCGGCCCCACCTGCAAGCCCTTCGCCAGCGTCGTCTGCTCCTCCGCCAGAAATCCCGCCTGCGTCGCCAGGCCGCGCGTGGCCGCCCATTGCGCCACCTGCGCCCGGTCGAACAGCAACCGGCCGCGATCCGGCGTGTGCGGCAGACCCTCGTCGCGAATCCAGCCTTCCACGACCGACTCCGAGACACCGAAGGACTCTGCAATCTGGATAAGGTTCAGGTACATGGGAGCAGGTCCAGCGTGGCCGGACCGGGATTTTCCGTCAGCCTCAATGTGGCCCTCAGGCTGAGCCATGAGCCGGCGGGATTCATCGGCCACCTCCCGCTAATACCACACCGGCCAGCACGGCGACGCCGAGCAGCAGGTAGAAAAGATAGGACTGCACCCGGCCGTGCTGCCGGCGCCGGACCGTGGTGGACAACAGCATCACCACGCCGCCCACCGGTTCCACGATTCGCTCCAGCACGGTCTCGGGCGTGTGCGAGCCATGGCTGGCCCGCCCCGCAAGCACCGCCTCGGGTCGGACCACGTGCACCACCGGCCGGAGAATCCATTCGAACCAATCCGTGATGGTGGCGGCAAACGATCCGGCCGTGTACTGCATGCGGGCCGTCGGCCGCGCATAACCGCAATCCCACGTGAACGAGCGCGCGAGCCCCAGGCGGTTGACCTTTTTCCAAAGCGACCACGCCGCCAGCCCCGCCACGACGGCGATGACCAGATGCATGTTGCCCAGCATCGGCAGCGGCGCCGGCATCGTCAGGTCCGACCAAACCGGCCGCCAGGCCACGGTGACGTTCGCCAAGACCGACCAGAACAGGACGGGCGCCAGGCCGATGACCACGCAGGCCCCGGCCAGCACCAGCATGGGCCCGCGCATCATCGGTCCGCTTTCGTGCGCCCGGACCGCCGCGTCCGTGCGGGGCGCGCCGAGAAAGACCACGCCGCAGACCTTGGCGAAGCACGCGAGGGCCAGCGCCCCGGTCATCCCCAGCAAGATCGCCGCCGGGATCGCCGCCCACGCCGTCGGCGTGTGCGACAACGACGCATCGAACAACCCGAGGAACACCAGCCACTCGCTCACGAAGCCGTTGAGCGGCGGCAGGCCGGAGATCGCCGCCGCCCCGAGGGCGAACAGCCCCGCCGTCCACGGCATCGTCCGCCACAGCCCGCCGAGCCGGCTCATCTCCTTCGTCCCGGTCGCGTGCAGCACGGAGCCGGCGCCAAGGAAGAGCAGCGACTTGAACAACCCGTGGTTCCACACATGCAGCAGGCCGCCGGCAAACGCGAGGCGGCCCCAGGTCGTGTCGCCCTGCGTCACCGCGACGAGGGCGAAGCCGAGGCCGATCAGAATGATCCCGATGTTTTCCACGCTGTGGTACGCCAGCAGGCGCTTGAGATCGTGCTGGCCGAGGGCGAACGCCACGCCGAGCACCGCGCTCGCCACGCCCAGCGCCGCGACGACCCAGCCGGCACCCGCCGGCACCGGCAGCCAGCCGCTGAAGCGCACGATCCCGTAGATGCCGAGCTTGATGGTCACGCCGGACAGGATCGCGGAGACATGGCTCGGGGCATTGGCGTGCGCGGACGGCAGCCAGATATGCAGCGGGAACGCACCGGCCTTCAGGCCAAAGCCGAACAGCGCCAGCCAGAACAGCGGCGCGAGTTCCGTGCGCTCGCGCATCGGCCCCAGGTCCCAGTTGCCGTTCCGGGCCGCAAGCAGCGCGAAGAAGGCGAACAGCGCCAGCACAGCCACGTGCGACGCGCCGAGGTAAAGCCAGCCCGCGGCGCGCGCCTCGGCCCTCTGCCGGTCGAGCGTGACGAGAAAATACGCGCTGAGCGTGAACAGCTCCCAGCCGATGAGAAAATGCAGGCCGTTGGCCGCGACGAGCACCAGCCCGAGACTCAACACCATGAGGCTCCACCAGACGCGGCCGGTGCGCGCCGAACGCGGATGCACGCGATCCGCCCAATACTCCCGGGCATAGACCGCCCCCGCTCCGCCGATCACGGATACCAGGACAAGGAAGAACGCACTGATCGCGTCCAACTGCAGGTGCAGGGGCTCGCCACCCACGGCCAACGCACTCCGCCACTCCCAGGCGACCCCGCCCGCCAGCACTCCGACGGCCGCCGCGAACGCCGCCGCCACCCCCGCCAGGGTCACGACGAGCCAGAGTCGCGGGGCGACCCAGCCGGCCAGCATGCCGGCCAGCATGCCACCGGCAGCGAGCAGCAGCAGCGTCGCGATCATGACGCTTGAGTTGGGACCTCCCCTGCCCGGCGGTCGAGAGTCTTCATGGGCCGGCGGGATTGCATCAGTGCATGTCCGCTGCGAGCGAGTGGATCGTTTCCGCGATCAACTGCTCGGCCGTCAGGTTCAGTTTCCGGCCCGGATAGAAACGGGTGTAGATGCGCTCCACCTGCTCCGGCGAGGCGAGGTGGATCTTCCGCAGGAGAAAGGCGGCGTCCGGCAGGTCGGTGGCCGCCGCCGGCAGCGGGCGGTCCAACAGGTGCAGCTTGTGCGCGAGGACGCGCGCCCCGGTGTTGATCGAAAGGATCAGACCCGGCGCAAACTCATCGGCCTGCAGCGTGTGGCCGGCATTGCCCGCCGCGATGAACGCAGCCACATCAGTGTTCACCCAGTCGGGCCGGAGCCGCTGCGCCTCCGCCACCGCCGCCGCCAACTCGAGGCCGAGGTCATTGGGCCACACCTCGCCCGGCTCCGCGTCATTCAATGCAAAAGCGAGGGTGCAGACGGTGCCATGGCAGAGCGCCAGCTCGAAGGTGCATCCAGCCCGCACGGCGAGGCGGCTGTATTGCTGCAGGGCCCGGGTGACCGGGGTGGATTCGGATGGTTTACGGCGCATGACATTGAAGGGACGACGGCAGGATCGGGGGCGGAACGAGGTCAGGTCGTGACTTTGGCTGCTTTCCGGCGCGGAGTCTTGGCGGGCGGTTCAGGCACCGGTTCGGACGCCGGTTCGGACACCGGTTCGACCGCCGGGCTCGCGACGGCGGTCTCGACCCAGAGAAACACCCCGCAATTGGGACAGACCCCGAACCGCCCCGGCACCGAAAGCTCGCAGAACAATCCCCGCGGCAGTTTCAGATGGCAGGCGCTGCAGCTCTCGCCTCGCACCTTGGCGGCGCTGGCCTTGCCGCGCGCGGCCAGCCGGTCGTGGTACGTCAAAATCGAATGCGGCAAACGCGCCCGCAGGGCATCGATCTGCTTCTGCAGGAGCAGCGCCTCAGGGCTAGCTCCCGGCACGCGACGCATTTCTTCGCTGTGATGATTCAGGGAACGCAACTGACTGAGGACTTCGGCGGAGTACATGCCAGCTTCCATTGCATCGCGTCGGCCAACCCGGGCACGCGCTGCGGATGTGACTGAGGGCGCGTGGGTTAAAATTCTGGGCGCCCGGACCCGCCCCACGATCGCGCCCCGAAAGCCATGATTGTGCGCAATCTTTGCAGACAGTCAGCGCATATTATGCACACTCTGCATCCATGAACCCGGCGAAAATCACGATTGTCGTACTCGATCGCAATGAGGCGGACCTCGTCGCGCTGACCGATGCATTGAAGGCGGGTGGCTATCGCGTGTTGCCGGCCAAGACGGTCACCCAAGTCGAAAACTACGCGCGCGTCGAACCGGTGAACGTGGTGGTGAAGGGTTTTGAGGCCGCGCGGGTGGATGCGATTGCCCTGATGCGCAAGGTCCGGACCATCTCGCGCGACACCGAATTCGTGCTCTGCGGACAGGGCGGCACCATCGCCATCGCGGTGGATGCCGTGCATCAGGGCGCCTTCGATTACCTGGTGAAGCCGGTCGAACCCGCCGCCCTTCGCAGCGTGGTGCTGAAGGCCCTGGAGCGCCAGGCCCTCGTCGCCGAGGACCCCAAGCTGCGCGAAAGCCTCAAGCGCCGGACCGATCCCGACGTCTTCGTCGGCACCAGCCCCGCGATGCGGCAGCTCGCCGACACCCTCGCCGAAGTGGCCACGACCGATGTCCCCGTTCTCGTCACGGGCGAGAGCGGCACCGGCAAGGAACTGGTCGCCCGCGCCGTCCACGAGCGCAGCAACCGCCACGCCGGCCCCTTCATCGCCATCAACTGCGCCGGGCTGCCGGACTCGCTCATCGAGTCGGAGCTGTTTGGCCACGTGCGCGGCGCCTTCACCAACGCGATCAACGACCGGCCCGGCGCTTTCAAGCTGGCCCATACCGGCACCCTCTTCCTCGACGAGATCGGCGACCTCTCGCCCAAGGGCCAGGGCGATCTGCTCCGCGTGCTCGAGGACGGCGTCTACCGGCCCGTCGGCAGCCCGGAGACCGTGCGCGCCGACGTCCGCATCGTCGCCGCCAGCAACCGCGACCTCGCCCGCCTCGCCAACGAGGGTCGCTTCCGCTCCGACCTCCTTTACCGCCTCAACATCGTGGAACTGCACCTGCCGCCGCTGCGCACGCGGGTGGAGGACATCCCGGCCCTCATCGAATCCTTCAACCGCCATTTCTGCGCCCGCCACCACCGGCGACCCAAGATCTTCACCGCGGAGTTCATCGCCCAGGTCACGCGTCATCCCTGGCCCGGCAACATCCGTCAGCTGCGCAACCTGATCGAGCGCCTCATCGTCACCGTGCGGGCCTCGGACATCGGCATCGAACACGCCCCGCCGCTGCCGGACACGCCGACGTCAGCGACCGAGGAGCCGCTCCTCGTCGTCCCGCGCGGCCAGACTCTCGCCGAGGTCGAAGCCCGCATGATCCGCCAGACCCTGGAGCAGGTCACCTCGCAACGCAGCGAAGCCGCCCGCCTCCTCGGCCTCAGCCGCCGCGCCCTGCATTACAAGCTGAAGGCCCTGAAGCTGGAGTGAACTCGATCTTGAACCACGGATTACACGGATGGCACAGATCAGGGCCCAAACCCCAATCTCCGAACAAAGGCAGGGTTAACCGCAAAGAACGCAAAGATCGCAAAGAACTCCTGTCTCTGTGCGTTCTCTGCGTTCTTTGCGGTTAAATCGGTATTCCGAAAATCCGCGCCTACTCGCGCCAGGTGAACGCGTGGCAGAGAGCGACGCCGGCGGCGTCGGCCTCGTCGCTGGCCAGCGGGCGGCCGTGGCCGAGGAGCGACATGACCGTGCGGGCCATCTGCTCCTTGCTCGCGCGGCCCGCGCCGACCACCGCCTGCTTCACGCGCAGCGGGGCGTACTCGAAGACCGGCAGGTCACGCAGCGCCGCCGCCGCGATCGCCGCGCCGCGCGCCGCGCCGAGGATCTGGGCCGTCTGGAAATTCTGCACGTAGATGGTCTGCTCCAGCGCCACGTGGCGCACCGCGGCCGCTTCAAGGAACTCCGTGATCGCGCGGTGGATCTCCGCGAGCGCGAAGGCCATCGGTCGTTTCGCCGGCACCTTCACCGTCCGGCAGCGCAGCAGGACCGGCTGCCGCCCCGGGGCAAACTCGACCAGCGCCAGGCCGGTGCCGCGCAGCGACGGGTCGATTCCCAGCACCTGCCCCGCAAACGGCACCCGCATCGCCGCCGACGGGGCCGCGCTCGCCGCCGTCACCGGCTTGCCGGCCAGCTTCGCCGCCCACATCTGCCTCACGTTCATGCGCCCCATGGAAGCGTGGTAGCAGATGCCGGACGGCGGCCAAGCCTCAAGCGCCGGCGCTTGAGGCTTGTTTGCCCCGCGCCCGCCAACACAATGCTTCCTCCGCGCCTCCATGCCACCCGCCGAACCGCCATCGCATGACAGCATACCGCCTTTCGCCCGCCGCGTGACGCTCTGGCGCGATCGTCTGGATGCCATCCGTCTCAAAGAGTACTGGTGGAAATTCCTCGATCTCTGGGAATCCCGCCGCTGGCTCCGTCGGACCGCCTATGCGGTTGCCGCTCTCGCCGTCGTCGCCCTTGGTCTCCGTCTCTGGGTCTACCCGCTCTGGCTCGAGCGCAACGTGCTCCGCATGGCCCGCACCTGGATCGCTGCCGGCAAGCTGCCGGAAGCCGCAACCACCACCCGCCTGGCGATGGACCTGATGCCCGACCGCCCCGAACCATGGCTGCTCGCGGCCGAGATCTGCCGCCTCAACAACCAAAAACTGCAGGCAGTCGCCTACGCCCGCCGGGCCTTCGGACTCGAGCCCGGCAATCCGGATCTCGCGATTGCCTGGGCGGCGGAAGCGCTGCGGGCCAACATGAATGAGGAGGCCGAGCGGGCTCTTGCCCGCCTCGATCCGGCCGCCGGCATGAACTCGGCCCATGCGCTTCGACTCCGCGGCGAACTGGCCCGCCGCAACCTGCGTTTGACGGTCGCCCAAGCCTGCTTCGAGGCGGCAAAGCGCCTGGAAGGTCCCCAAGCCATCAACGAGGTCCCGCTCGGCCTTGTGCTTATCCGATCGACCGACGCCGCGCTGCGTCGGCGCGGGCTGGCGCTCCTCGGCAAGTGGACCGCGGATGACGAGTGGGGCCCGGCGGCGCTGCGGACGCTGCTCGAGGACGCGACCGCAGCCGGTGACCATGGGGCAATGCGCCAATGGGCCGAGGCGCTCCGCGTCCATCCCAGGGTCACGGTCGGCGACATGCCGAAATGCCTTTTTGCGCTGCACCAGGCCGACCCGGCGCGCTACCGCGCCGTCCTGGCCGACCTTGAACGCGACCATGCGGTGACCCCGCAGGCGGCGGTCCAGCTCCTTGGCTGGCTCGCGCAGATCGGCCGGCAGGAGGATGCCGTGCGCTGGCTGCCGTCCCTGCCGCCCGCGGCCCTGAAGCAGCCGCCGCTCGCGGTGCTCGCCGCCGAAGCCTACCGTGCCACCGGCGCTTGGACCGAGCTGGCCGCGCGCATCTCAGACCAGCATTGGGGCCGCGAATTCGAGTTTCTCCGCTGGGCCTATGCGCTGCAGTGCGCGCAGGTCCTCGGCCAGAACGCGCGCGCCGACGAACTCTGGCGCTCGCTGCTGGGCCAGGCTGAACTGAACGGCGTCCACGCCATCTTTGCCGCCTCGAGTCTCTACAGCTGGGGCCTCACCACCGAGGCGGTGCAGCTCTGGTGGAAGCTCGCCGAGCATCCCGGCCGGGTCGGCCGGGATGCGCTGGCCGCACTGGCGCGCCACTATCAGCTGCTGCGGGACGCCGACGGGCAGTACCGGGCCTTTCGCCAGTTGCATTCGTTCCATCCGCAGGACCGCGACATCGCAAACAACTTTGCGTTTTTCGCCCTGCTGACCGGACGCGAGCAACGCCAGGCCGAGGCCATCACCCGGGACAACCTCCAAGCCGTGCCGGCCTCGGAAGTCTACGCCGCCACGCGCGCCTTCGCCCTTGTCCTCGGGCAACGGCCGCGGGAGGCCCTGGCGCTGACGGCACCGCGCATGGCCCGGCCGTTCCATTCGTCCGCGGTCACATTCGCGCACGCGCTCGCGCTCGCTGCCGGCGGAAGCAAGGCCGAGGCGCAGAAGCTGTTTGCGACCCTGCCGCCGGAATCACTCACCCACCAGGAATCCGAACTGTTCGCGCGCCTGCTCAGCCTTCCCTGAACGCGTCAGGCCTCCCGCGGCCGATCGCGCCGCCGCCACCACCACAGACCGTAGAGGAGCACCGCCAGCGCCACCGGCAACCATGCGCCCACTTCCGGGATGGGGCGGCCGTCGATCGTGGCCAAAGCGCCGACCTGATAGACCAGCAGGCCGCTCGGATTGCGCGCTGTCGCGGAGGACGAACCGGTGACGCTGTTCGTGTTGGTGACCAGCACGTAGATGTAGTTGGTGCCGATGACAAAGTTGGCGTTGGCGGAGCCGTTGGCGTCGGAGAAGTTCTGCAGGTAGAGCGCCGTGGTGTTGTTCCAGGCGTTGGTCGCGGAACCGGCAAGGGTACTGGAGTTGGTGCGGATGCTGCCGCTGGAGTTGAGCGTCGGATTGACGTAGACCGCGTACTGATCGTCGGCCGCGAGCGTGAGCGAGATCGAGACGTTGTTGGTCACCGTCCCCGAGCCGGTGCCGGAGATCGTGAAGGCCAGGCGGTAGAGGTACGTCGCGGTGTTGGTGCCCGACGTGCCGTTGCCGGGCAGGAAGTCGCCGCCGACGTTGGCGGAGCCGCCAGAGGCCGCAGTCGTTGCGCCGGGTGCGGTGATCCATTGGGCACTCGTTGTGTTCTGCACCCACGCCCCGTCGATGTAGGAACCGCTCACGACATAGGCGGAGCCGGTGTAGGTGCTCGTACCCGAATAATTCACGCCGCCCACCCTCGCGTAGGTCACGGTCCAGTTGGCATCCTGCGATCCGCCGGACTGCAATGCGCCGCTGCTGTTCAGGCCGGTGTAATTGAGGCCAGCCAGATCCGCCGCAGTCCCAGCGCGCAGAACCCCTCCCACCGCCATTACTATGGCGGCGGCGATCACCGAGGAGATGATCCGAAGGAAATTCATTGGTACTATTGAATAGGGTTAAATACCTATTTCCAACTCTCTAGTGATCGATCGAACCGAAAGTAGTCCGGTCATTATATTGCATTAGGACCCGATGCGGCCGGAATGGATCCCCTCCAAGGCTAATGCCAAATCATTCGCAAGCCGGCGAGACCGGCGAGGGCCAGGGCGAGATTTTCAAAGAGCTGTTGTTTGATCTTGGCGAGTAACCACTTCCCGGCGAAGGCACCGAACAGCACAGCCGGCATCAAGATGAGGTTGAGTTGGAAACTTGCCGCGGTAACCAGGCCCAGATCGACCATGAACGGCACCTTGAAGAGGTTCATGAGCATGAAATACACCGCCCCCGTGCCGACGTATTCCAGCTTCGGCAGGCGCATCGCGAGCAGGTAGATCGCCATCAGCGGGCCGGCCGCATTGGCGACGAGCGTGGTGAACCCCGCCAGGACGCCGATGGTCGCCGCGAACCACGCGCCATGCTCCGCCAACTCGCCCCGCCGGCGCTGCCGCCACAGGTGCACCGCCAGCAGCACGAGGATGATGACCCCGATCAGCACCGAGGACTGCCGGTCGTTGATGCGCCCCAAGGCCAGATAGCCCGCGAACACACCCACAGCCGTCCACGGAAAGAGTTTCCACAGGAACTTCCATTGTGCGTGCTGCCGGTACGCGAGCACCGCCACGACGTCAGCAAAGCACAGCATCGGCAGCACCACGCCACTCGCCTCGCGCGCCGGCATCAGGTTGGCAAAGATGACCACCGCGAGCATGCCGAGTCCGCC
>CAZGJB010000122.1:0-10153 GCA_964526145.1 uncultured Opitutaceae bacterium | reverse complement strand
AAACCACCACGGCCGTGAACCTGGCCGCCGCCCTGGCGGAGCAGAAGATCCACACCCTGCTCATCGACCTCGACCCGCAGGCCAACGCCACGAGCGCCGTCGGCATCGAGAAGCACCAGGGGCGCAGCCTCTACGGCCCGCTCCACGGCGAGGGCAGCATCTTCGAGATGATCACACCCACGGCCTACGAGCACCTCGCCCTCATCCCGGCCGAGGAGGATCTGGCCGCGGCCGAGATCGAGCTCGCGCAGACCGAGAACTACCTGATGAAGCTCCGGACCGTGCTGCAGCCCGTCCGTGATTCCGGCGGCTACCGCGTCATCATCATCGACTGCCCGCCCGCCCTGGGCCTGCTGTCCATAAACAGCCTCGCCGCCGCCGAGCACCTCTTCATCACCCTCCAGTGCGAATACATGGCTCTCGAGGGCCTCGGCCAGATCCTGCGCAACGTCGACCGCCTCAAGTCGGCCAACGTCAACCCGGACCTCAACCTTGGCGGCGTCATCATGACGATGTTCGACGCCCGCACCAACCTCGCCAAGCAGGTCGTCGACGAGGTGAAGCAGCACCTCCCCGACAAGATATTCAAGACCGTGATCCCGCGCACCGTGCGCCTCAGCGAGGCGCCGAGTTTCGGCAAGCCGATCCTCAATTACGATCCCCACGGCCCCGGCACCATCGCCTACCGCAGCCTCGCCGCCGAGGTGATCGAGCGCTTCAAGCTCAAGGGCTGAGGACACACCCGTCCGCATGCTGACCGCGTTCCACAAGTACCGGCACGTCTTCCTCGTCGGCCTCCAGGGCAACCTGGTCTACCGGTGGAACTTTGCCATCCGCGGCTTCTTCTCCCTCTTCCACCTCGTCGTCGTCTTCATCCTCTGGGGCGCGGCCTTCGCCGGCAAGTCGACCATCGGCGGCTTCGACCTGGCGCAGACGATGACCTACTTCGTGGTGCTCCTGATGATGCAGTTCTTCATCGGCGCCTTCAACGAGGACTACCAGATCAGCGAGGAGATCCGCAACGGGCTCATCAACCAGTTCCTGCTGAAGCCCATCAACTACTTCCTCTACCGCTTCACCATCTATGGCGCGGCGCGCTTCGTCTCCGGCCTGCTCTTCCTCATCCCGCTCGCGGTCGCCTATCCGTTCATCGACCAGCACCTTTCGTTTCCGCCCGAGCTCTGGCGCCTCGGCGTGGGGCTCATCGCCATGGTGCAGTCGGCGCTGATCCAATTCAGCATCGCATTCTGCTTCGGCCTGCTGACGTTCTGGTTCCTCGAGATCCAGGGTTTCGTGATCCTCTCCTTCGCCATCGAGTCGCTGCTGGGCGGCCAGATGTTCCCCCTCGACCTGATGCCCGAGTGGGTCTTCCGCTTCGCGCAATACCTGCCGTTCTACTACCAGATGTATTTCCCGGTGGCCATCTTCACCGGCCGCATCGACCAGGCCCTCGCGGTGCAGGGCCTCGGCATCCAGGCCGTCTGGGTGGTGCTCCTGCTCGCCTTCAACCACTTCCTCTGGACCCGCGGTCTGCGCCGCCACACCGCTGTCGGCGGCTGAGCCCATGACCCGTTACCTCCAGATCTGGCTCGCCAGCGCCCGCTACTCGATCACGCGGACGCTCATGTTCCGCTTTGACTTCTTCCTCTGGGCCACGGTCGAGCTCTGCTGGATGGCGGTCAACCTCCTGCTCATCGCCGTCATCTACCGCCACACCGACAGCATCGCCGGCTGGTCGAAGTACGAGATGATGCTCCTCGTCGGCACCGCGATGCTGATCCAGCGCCTGCTCTTCGGCTTCTTCTGGACCAGCCTGTTCGAAACCGCGCGCAACATCCGCAGCGGGCACTTCGACTTCTTCCTCGCCCAGCCCGGCAACGTCATGTTCATGACCACGACGCGCAAGATCGACCCCGACAGCCTGGTCAACACGATCGTCGCCTCCGCCATCATCATATATTCCGCCAACCAGCTCGGCCTGCATCCGTCAGTGGGCGACATCGCCCTGTACCTGCTGATGATCTTCTGCGGCCTGCTGATCCACTACAGTGCGCTTACCCTCGCGATTTCGCTGGGGTTCTGGATCACCAACGCCCAAGGCATCGAGGGCAGCTACTTCACGCTCTTTGAGTTTTCCCGCCTGCCCCGGCAGGCCTTCGCCGGCATCGCCAACGTCATCTTTGTCTGGATGCTCCCGGCCGTGATTGTGAGCAACATCCCGGCGCAGACGTTGCTGCACGGGTTCGACCTGACCTCCGCCCTCTGGCTTCTCGGCGCCGCCGTCGGCTGGTTTGGCGTGGCCTGCTTCGTCTTCCACCGCGGCCTGCGCCGCTACTCCAGCGCCAGCTCATGAACGACGCCCTCGCCGCCCTCCAGGCCCGCCTCGGGCATGTCTTCCGCGATCCGGCCCTGCTGGAGCTCGCGCTCACGCACCCGTCGGTCCTCAACGAGCGCTCCGGCGCCCAGGACTCCAACCAGCGCCTCGAATTTCTCGGCGACGCCGTGCTGCAGCTCGTGCTCTCCGAGGAGATCTTCCGCCGTTATCCCCAGGAGCGTGAAGGCGTGCTCACCCAGCGCCGCAAGCTGCTCATCGAGGGCAAGTTCGCCGCCAAGCTCGCCACCGAGCTCCGCCTCGACGGATGCCTGCGCGTCAACGCCGCCGGCGCCCTCGCCGGCCTCAAGCTCAACCGCTCCGCCCTCGAGGATGCCTTCGAGGCGCTCGTCGCCGCGCTCTATCTCGACGCCGGATACGCCGTGACCCAGCGCATCGTCCTGCACGTCTACGGCGATCTCGACCAGCGGCTCGCCGCGATGCTGCCGGCCGACAATCCCAAGGGCCAATTGCAGGAACTCGTCCAACCCGCCCACGGCAACAACGCGATCCGCTACGAGGTCACCCGCACCACCGGCGAGGACCACCAGCGCGTCTATGACGTCACCGTCTGGCTCAACGACCGCGCGCTCGGTTCTGGCCATGGCACCTCGAAGAAGCTCGCCGAGGAAGCCGCGGCCCGCGCAGCGCTGGAAGTGCTGAAGGCCGAGAATCCGGCGTAAGGCAGGGCGCATGCCAGATCAGGTCACTTCCGCGCGCCTTAAGCTGACCGGCGTCTGCCCGCCGGCCCGTGGCTGCGTGCTCGACGAGCTCACCCGCCGGCGCCCCGCGCCTGTCTGGCTCGTCATCGCCGAGGATCTCAAGACGGCCGAGCACCTGGCCGAGGACATCACCTTCGCCCGTCAGGCCGCCAGCGATCCCCGTCCGCTCTCGGTCCTGGTCTTTCCCGAGAGCATGCCCGACAGTCGTGACATGCGTGAGGCCTTCGCCGCCTCCGGCGATCGTCTCACCGTTCTCAGCCGCCTCCGCGCCCTGCGTCGCACCACGCGCGCTGACGAATCCCTCGTCGTCCTCACCACGCCCTCCGCCCTGCTCCAGCCCGTGCCCGCGCTGGAGGAGTTCACCGCCAACGAGATCGTCCTGCGCCGCGGCCAGGCCCAAGCCTTCGCCGGGCTCCTCGAGCAGCTCCGTCAGCTCGACTACGACTCCGAGGTCGTCTGCGAATCCCCCGGTCACTACGCCGTCCGCGGCGGCATCATCGACGTCTACCCCGTCACGGCCAATCAGCCCTTCCGGCTCGATTTCTTCGGCGACGAGATCGAGTCCATCCGAGCCTTCGACCCCGTGACGCAGCGCTCCGGCGAGCTCGTCGAGTTCATCACGCTCTCCGCTTCCCCGCGCCTCAAGCTCGCCGACTCCACCACGGGCATTGCCGACTACCTCACCCCGAGCACGCACCTCGTGTTCATCGAACCGGCGGCACTGGCGGAAGAATTCGAGGCCTTTTCCGCCGCGCCCGCCGACCCGTTGGCGCCCCTGCTCGCCAAGTGCGCATTGCACTGCGCCGTGAGCGATCTCGACGAGGCCAGCAGCCTGTTTGACGGCGCCGCCGAGGAAATCACGTGGGACACCGAGAGTCTCTCGCACCATCGCAGCTACCCCGGTGACAGTCTCGTCGCCCAGGAGCGCCTCCAGGCCGAGGAGTCCGCCCGTCGCCAGTTCCTGCACCAGGTCGCGACCTGGCAAAAGGATGGTTTCGGCGTGCTCTGGGTCGCGGCCAAGGAGGGCGAGGAGCAGCGCATGGCGGAGGTGCTCGCCGAGAGCGGCCACTTCGCCAAACCGAAGCCCCGCTTCCTGCGCGGCGGACTCAATGAGGGTTTCCGCATCACGTTTCGCGACGCGGCCTCGTGCCCGGGCCTCCTCGCGGGTGCGGCCGGCTCCCGTGGAGTGATTGTCGTCACCGAGACCGAGGTCTTCGGCCGCCAACGCCAGCGCCGCCCCGTCCTCAACCCACGCGCCCTCGCCTCGCGGGCGCAGATCGACCAGCTGCTCGACTTCTCCGAACTCGTCGAGGGCGACTTCGTCGTCCACCTCCAGCACGGCATCGCCCTCTACCGCGGCCTGACCAAGCTCGACACCGCCCAGGGCATTCGCGAGGTCATCTCCCTCGAGTTCGACGACCGCGTCACCCTGCACGTCCCGCTGCAGGAATCGCATCTCATCAGCCGCTACGTCGGCCTGAGCAAGGCCCGGCCGCAGCTCGGGCGCATCGGTTCCAACCGCTGGGAAAAGGCCCGGCAGGCGGCCGAGCGTTCGACCATCGACCTCGCCGCCGAGCTTCTCCGCATCCAGGCCGCGCGCGAAGCGCAGCCGGGGCATGCCTTTCCCGAGGACACCACGTGGCAGAAGGAATTCGAGGCCTCATTCCCGTTCACCGAGACGCGCGACCAGCTCCGCGCGATCAAGGAGGCCAAGGCCGACATGGAGCGCACGCGGCCCATGGACCGCCTCATCTGCGGCGACGTGGGTTTCGGCAAGACCGAGGTCGCCATCCGCGCCGCCTTCAAGGCCGTGCAGGGTGGCCGGCAGGTGGCGGTCCTCGTCCCGACCACCGTGCTCGCCCAGCAGCACCTCAACACCTTCCGCGAGCGCATGGCGGGGTATCCTGTCGCCGTCGAGATGCTCAGCCGCTTCCGCTCACGTACCGAACAGCGCGCCGTGCTCGCCGCCACCGCGGCCGGGCAGGTCGACATCGTCATCGGCACCCACCGCCTGCTGCAGGGCGACGTCGCCTTCAAGGATCTCGGCCTCGTCGTCATCGACGAGGAACAGCGCTTCGGCGTGAAGCACAAGGAGCGCTTCAAGGCCCTGCGCGCCACCGTCGACGTGCTCTCGATGAGCGCCACGCCCATCCCGCGCACGCTCTACCTCGCCCTCACCGGCGCCCGCGACCTGAGCGTCATCGAGACGGCCCCCACCAACCGTCATCCGATCCAGACCATCGTCCGCACCTACGAGGAAAAGATCGTCGTCGATGCCATCCGCCACGAGATCCGCCGCGGCGGGCAGGTGTTCTACCTGCACAACCGCGTCATGACCATCGACCTCGTCGCCGCGCGCCTGCGGGAGCTGCTGCCCGACCTGCGCATTGGCGTTGGGCATGGCCAGATGGAGGCCGACGAGCTCGAGCGGATGATGACGGAGTTCGTCGCCGGCCAGTACCAGGTGCTCGTCTGCTCCACGATCATCGAGAGCGGCCTCGATATCCCCAACTGCAACACGATCATCATCGAGGGCGCCGACCGCTTCGGGCTCTCCCAGCTCTACCAGCTTCGCGGCCGCGTGGGCCGGTTCAAGCATCAGGCCTACGCCTACCTGCTTCTGCACCGCCACACGCGCATCCTCGAGATCGCCCGCCAGCGCCTCACGGCCCTGCGGCACCATAACCAGCTCGGTGCCGGTTTCCGCATCGCGATGCGCGACCTCGAGCTGCGGGGCGCCGGCAATCTCCTCGGGGCGGAGCAAAGCGGTCACATCGCGGGCGTCGGCTTCGAACTCTATTGCCAGCTCCTGCGCCAGTCGGTCGCCCGCCTCAAGGGTGACAAGCAGGCGTCGGCGATCCGCGCCAGCGTGAAGCTCGATTTCGTCTTCGTCGGCGAAGGGCCGGGCGAGGACGCCGGGCGCCGGCGCTATGAGGACAGTTACACCGTCCTGAAGGCCCAGGAGGATGCCAAGGCGCCCGAAGTGGCGATGGTCCAAGCCCGGATCCCGACCGCCTACATCGCCGAGACCAGGCTGCGGCTGGATTTCTATCGCCGGCTTGCCATGGCCGAAACCCCGGCCCGGGTGAAGGAGATCGACCTGGAGCTCCGCGACCGGTTCGGCCGGTACGGTGACGAGATCAAGGCCCTCCTTCTGATCACCGAAATCCGCGTCCGGGCGGAACAAAAGGGCATCGTTTCCGTCGAAACAGAGTCCAGCAGGCTTAAGTGCCTGAGACACAGCGGTCGTCGCGACGATTGGGTCCAGCTCGGCACCCGGTTTCCAAGGTTGACCGCCCCCAAGCCCCTTCTACGTTTGCGTGAAATAATCACCTTTCTGAACAATCTGCCGAATCCATGACGTTCCGTCGCCTTGTCGCCCTTGCCTTTCTGACCGCCGGCTGCGGTGCCACCGCGTTCAGCCAGACCGCCTCGGTCGGCAACCTTCCCTCCGATGGTCTCAACCTGCGCTT
Source organism: uncultured Opitutaceae bacterium (assembly GCA_964526145.1). Lineage (GTDB taxonomy): Bacteria > Verrucomicrobiota > Verrucomicrobiia > Opitutales > Opitutaceae > UBA2377. Next base: position 3,587 of record CAZGJB010000122.1, on the reverse strand, counting down.
CGCCAATGGCATCGCCGCGATCGCCGAGGAGAAGGTCATCACGGTCGATGACGTCCGCCGCGAGATCGCCCCGCTGATCCAACAGATCCAGCGCGAGTCCCGCAACGAGAAGGAATTCAACCAGAAGCTCGAGGAGCTCCAGGATGACGTCATCCAGAGCCTCATTGACCGCGTCCTGATCGTGAAGGAATTCCGCAAGGACGAGAAGAAGCGCATCCCCGACGGCTTCATCGACAGCCGCATCGCCGACATCCAGGCTGAGCAGTTTGACAACGACCGCTCGAAATTCCTCGCCTACCTCCGCTCGCGCGGCACCACCCTCCGCGAGTACCGTCGCGAGGTCGAGGAGGAGATCATCTACACCTACATGCGCCAGCAGCAGCGCAAGTCGTACAGCATCGTCAGCCCGGTCAAAATCGAGACCTTCTACAACGAGAACAAGGAGCGGTTCTACCAAGACGACTCGGTCCACCTGCGCCTCATCCAGTTCAACCGCCGCAACGACGCGACCGACACCGAACTCCTGACCAAGGCCAACGAGGTCATCGGCCGCTTCCGCGCCGGCGAGAAGTTCGAGGACCTCGCCAAGGAATACAGCCAGGACTCCCGCCGCACCAAGGGCGGCGACTGGGGCTGGCAGAAACAGGCCGACCTGAAGAAGGAGTTCAGCGAACCCCTCTTTGCCCTCAAGAAAGGCGAGGTCACCGAGCCCATCATTCTCCCTGAAGGCGCCTTCATCCTCTACGCTGAGGATCGCAAGTACGCCGGCATCCAGCCCATCGACGAGGTGCGCGAGATCATCGAGCGCATGCTCATCCAGCAGATGACCAACCAGAGCCAGGAACGCTGGCTCGAGCGCCTGCGCCGCAACGGTTACGTGAAGTACTACTGAGCGGGCCTGCCCGCTTCGGTCACTTCTTCGGCGAGATCTTCTCCGGCGACACCTTCGCGTTCGGACACGAGTCGATCCACGTGCCCTGCGGACACGCCCATTCGGCGGCGTTGGCGATCACCCGGCGGACGTTCTTGTCGTGGTAAGTCGGGTAGGTCTCGTGGCCCGGGCGGAAATAGAAAATCTTGCCGTTGCCGCGCGTCCAGCAGCACCCGCTGCGGAACACCTCGCCGCCCTCGAACCAGGAAATGAACACCTGCTCGTCCGGGGCCGGGATGGCGAAGGGTTCGCCATACATTTCCTCGTTGGGCAGCTCGAAATAACGATCGATCCCCCGCGCGATCGGGTGGCCGGGATTGCATACCCACAGGCGCTCCCGCTCGTCGGCCTCGCGCCAGGTCAGCGAGCAGGTCGTGCCCATGAGGCGCTTGAAGATCTTCGCGTAGTGCCCCGAGTGCAGGACGATCAGCCCCATGCCCTCGAGCACGCGCTTCTGGACGCGGTCGACGATCCGATCCTCGACCTTGTCGTGCGCCATGTGCCCCCACCAGGTGAGCACGTCGGTCCGCGCCAGCTTCTCCTCGGTCAGCCCGTGGTCGGGTTCCTGCAACGTGGCCGTGGACCCATCCGCCCCGGGCAAACACTCCCTGATGCCCTCGGCAATGACGGTATGCATGCCCTTGGGATAGACCGCCGCTACGGCGGGATGCTTGTGTTCGTGGACGTTCTCGCCCCACACGGTGATGCGCAATGCGTTCATGGATATGGCACAGTCAGCATTTGCACGTTTGCACCAGCGCGGCCAGAAACAAATCCTCATGACCGGCACGGACCTCACCCCTGGGAACCGCCTCCGCACCACCGTCCTCGGCGAACGGCCGCAGGAGCGCATGGCCAGTTTCGGCGCGGCGGCGCTTTCGGACACCGAGTTGCTCGCCATTCTGCTCCGCAAGGGAACGCGCGGACTGGATGTGCTCTCACTCGCCCATATGATCATCAACGAGGCCGGTTCGCTCGCCGGTCTCATCGGCTGGCGGGAGTCGGACTTCCGCCGCTTCAAGGGTGTCGGCCGAATCAAGGCCCAGCAACTCGTCGCCGTCATCGAGGTCGTCCGTCGGGTGGTCCAACAGCAACAAGGCGAAGCGCCCATGCTGGACCGGCCGGAGCTGATCCTCAGCTTCCTGTTTCCGCTGGCCTCGGGGATCGAGGTCGAAAAGTTCTGGGTGCTCGGCCTCAACCGTCGCAACCGCCTCATCCGTTGCAGCGAGATCACGTCCGGCACCGCCACGAGCACCCTCGCCCACCCGCGGGAAGTGTTCCGCGAGGCCTTGCGCCAGGGCGCCACCGCGATCGTCTGCGCGCACAATCACCCCTCGGGCGACCCGGTGCCGAGCGCCGCCGACATCCGCATCACCAAGCAACTGCGCGACAGCGCCCAGGCCTTGGACATTGATCTCCTCGACCATATCATCGTCGGTCGCGCATCCGCCGATCCGAAGGGCCTGGGCTACTACAGCTTCCGCGCCAACGGCGTACTGTAGCGCAGGCAGGCTTTCGTCCGGTTAGGGTTGAAGTTTTCGAGCTTTGGCATGACTTCAGAGCACGCATGCCCAGACGATTCTGCCTCCCCGCCAGCCTCGCCGCCCTTGCACTTTTGACCTCGTGCCGTGAACCGAAGGTCGAGCATTACCGGGTGCCCAAAGAGAAACCCGCCCCGACCGCATCCGCCCCAGCCGACGCCATGGCGTCGGCCACCGTGCCGACGGGTACTGAGGCAATCACCTGGACCGCACCGGCCGCCTGGACGGCCAAGGCGCCCAGCCCCATGCGCAAGGGCAGCTATGCCATCCCCGGGCCTGGCGGCGAAGCCGATCTCTCCATCACGGCCTTCCCCGGCGACACCGGTGGCCTGCTGGCCAATCTGAATCGCTGGCGTGGACAAATCGCCCTGCCGCCGCTCGCCGGCGGCGAATTGGAGGCCAGCCTCGTGCACCTCGACGCGAATGGGCTCCATTTCGACGTGGTCGACTTTGTCGGCACCGCCAACGGCGCACCCACCCGCCTGCTCGGCGCCGTGCTCAGCCGGCCGGGCGAAACTTGGTTCTTCAAGCTTACCGGCCCCGAGGCCACCGTCGCCGCCGCCAAGGCCGACTTCCTCGCCTTTATCCAAACCGTCAAAGCCCCCTGAGTCATGCGCGACCTCTGGCCCTCGTTCCGCGACTTCTTCGCATCGCTGAAGCTCACCATCGTCCTCCTCGCCCTGTCGATCGTCCTGGTCTTCTGGGCCACGATTGCGCAGGTGAAGCTCGGCGTTTGGGGGGTGCAGGAACACTTCTTCCGCACCTTTTTCGTGCTGAGCAAAATCCCCGGGACCGACATCCCGGTGCCGGTCTTTCCCGGCGGCTATTTCATCGGCGGCCTGCTGCTCCTGAATCTCATCGCGGCCCACTTCGCCCGCTACCAGGCCTCGTGGAAAAAGTCCGGGATCGCCCTCACCCATCTCGGCTTGGTCCTGCTGCTGGTTGGCGAATTGCTCACCGGCCTCTGGCAGGAGGAATACTCCCTGCGCCTCGACGAGGGCCAGACCAAGAACTATTCGGAGAGCTTCCGGATCAGCGAACTCGCGTTGATCGACCACACCGATCCGCAGCACGACGACGTCTTCGTCGTGCCTGAGAAGCTCCTCGCGCGCGGT
>CAZGJB010000121.1:0-10163 GCA_964526145.1 uncultured Opitutaceae bacterium | reverse complement strand
CGACGTCGTCAATGACGACCTCACGCGCAGCGGCGGCGAGCCGATCGCGTTCGCGCACGACTGCCGCGAGGGCATCTGCGGGACCTGCTCCTGCACGATCAACGGCAAGCCCCACGGTCCCGGCCAGGGCATCGCCACCTGCCAGCTCTACATGCGCACCTTCAAGGAGGGCGACGTCATCATCGTCGAGCCCTTCCGCGCCCGCGCCTTCCCGCTGGTCAAGGACCTCGTCATCGATCGCAGCGCGTTCGACAAGATCCAGCAGGCCGGCGGCTTCATCAGCGTCCGCACCGGCGCGGCGCCCGACGCCAACTCGATCCCGGTGCCGAAGGCCGACGCCGACCTCGCGATGGATGCGGCCGCGTGCATCGGCTGCGGCGCCTGCGTCGCGGCCTGCAAGAACTCCAGCGCCATGCTCTTCGTCGCCGCCAAGGTCTCGCAGCTCGGCCTGCTCCCGCAGGGCCAGCCCGAGCGCTATTCCCGCGTGCTCAACATGGTGGCCAAGATGGACGAGCTCGGCTTCGGCAACTGCACGAACCAGTACGAGTGCAGCGCCGTGTGCCCGAAGCTCATCAGCCACGACTTCATCGCCCGGATGAACCGCGACTACCTCGTGGCCAGCGTGAAGTCGGCCTTCGCCCCCGTGTCCAACGCCAGCGGCGGCGGCGCCGGCTGAGCGCGACCCGCGCTTACCGCAGGTCCTGCAGCACCTTCAGGTCGAGGCGGTCCTCGGTCCGGGTCGGCAGTTTTATCGTGAGGTCGCCTTCCTTCGTCAGGATCACCGTCTCGAGGCGGTAGGCGATCTCGGACTCGCCGCGCAGCGCCAGCACCTGCCGCAGGAGGGCGGTGTTCTCGAGCATCAGCGTCACGTCGCGCGTGGCCGTGTTGAGCGGCGGGATGCCGAAGGCCTGGTCGTTCACGGCTTTGCCGACGTATTTGCCGTTCAGGAAGAGCTTGTGCGTCGTGCCGGTGATGCCGAAGGGCATGACGTTCTCGTTGATGAAGCGCAGGGTCAGCACGGCCTGCGATTCGAAGATCGTGCCGCCGGCAGGGCGGATATCCACGACCGTCACCGTGATCTCACCGTACTTGGCGGCGGTGTTCTGGCAGCCCGGCAGGAACAGAAGGCTGGCGCACAGCAGGGGCAACAGGCGAAGGAATTTCATGGTCGGAACAGATGAACGGCCGGCGCGGCAACCGCAAGGCCGCCGGTGAATCATTTTGCCAGGTACAGGCCGGCCCCGGGTCCCATGGGCAGCCCGAGGGCGATCCACGCCATGAGCATGAGCGACCACGAGATCAGGAACGTGATCGAGTACGGCGTCATCAGCGCGATGAGCGTGCCGATGCCGGTCTTCGGCACGTAGCGCACGGCGAAGCTGAGGATCAGCGGGAAATACACCATCAGCGGCGTGACGATGTTGGTGCAGCTGTCGCCCACGCGGTAGGCGCCCTGCACCAGCTCGGGCGAGTAGCCGAGCAGCATGAACATCGGCACGAAGATCGGGGCGAGCAGGGTCCACTTGGCCGAGGCGCTGCCGATGACGAGGTTGATGGTCGTCGTGAGCAGCACGAGGGCGATCATGAGCAGGATCGGGTTGTCCTGGAGGTGGAACACCGTGATCAGCCCCGCCCCCTTGACGGCGAGGATCGTGCCGAGGTTGGTCCAGTTGAAGAAGGCGAGGAACTGGGCGGCGAAGAACGACATCACGATGTACGACGCCATGGTGGCGATCGAGGCGTCCATGCCGCGGACGACGTCGTGGTCGCTCCGGATCGTGCGGGCCCCGAGGCCGTAGGCGAGGCCGGCGACGAGGCCGTAGAGGAAGATGAAGAAGATCAGCCCGCGGATGAAGTAGGAGGCGAGGATCGAGGGATTCTTCGGGTCGAGCAGGAAGCCGCCCTCGGTCAGCGTGCCCCAGGCGATCACGGCGGTGAGGGCGAGCGTGGCGCCGACGGTCCACCGCAGGCCGCGTTTCTCCGCGGCGTCGAGGGGATGGATGGGCTCGCGCGGGGCGTCGCCCGTGTAGGCGCCGAGGCGCGGCTCGACGATGCGCTCGGTCACCCAGGTGCCGGCGGCGGTGATGAGCACCGTGGCGGCGATGAGGAAATACCAGTTGGCGGTGGCGTGGACCGTGATGTCGGGCTGCACCACCGTGGCGGCGGCCTGGGTGATGCCGGCGAGCAGCACGTCGATCGTGCCAAGGATGAGGTTGGCGCTGAAGCCGCCCGATACGCCGGCGAAGGCGGCCGCGAGGCCGGCCAGCGGGTGGCGGCCGACGGCATGGAACACCGCCGCGCCCAGCGGGATGAACAGCACGTAGCCGACGTCGGCGCCCGAGTGCGAGAGCACGCCGCCGAGGACGACGATGGGTGCGAGCCACCGGCGGGGCGCCGCCAGCACGATCAGCCGGAGCCCGGCGCCGATCAGCCCGGTGCGCTCGGCCACGGCGATGCCCACGAGGCAGGCCAGCACGGTGCCAAGGGGCGGGAAGCCGACGAAGTTCGGCACGAGGTTGACGAGCATCCGGTGCAGGCCGTCGACGTTCAGCAGGTTGACGGCAGCCACGGTCTGGCCGGTGACCGGGTGGATGACCGCCACGCCGAGCCGGCTGCAGACCCAGGAGAGCAGCACGATCGCCACCGCGAGCAGGGCGAAGAGGGTGGTGGGGTTGGGGAGCGCGTTGCCGACGCGTTCGATGACGTTCAGCAGGCGCTGGAAGCGCGAAACCGGCGGTGTGGCGGTGACAGGGGATTCACTCATGCCGCGAAAGCAGGGCGGGATATTTCCCGCGAGGCAATACCGTCCGCCGTCCCGGCCTCAGAACGTCGAGATCGCCTTCGCGCTCTCGAGGACCACCCAGGCACAGCCGGCGCCGATTAGCACGTACAGGGCCTGGCGGGCCAGACGGCGGCCGCGGAGCACGGTGTCGTGGAAATCCGTGTCGAGCGTCCTGCGGTTGTTCTGCGCCAGAAAACTCACGAACCGCGGGTTGCGGATCTGGCCCTGCGGACCGCGCGGCAGTCCGGAGCGGACGGCGGGGCGACGCAGGAGGTTGAGCAGGACGCGGAACACGGTCCGGCTGTATCGCATTTTTGAGGTGGTTTTTTCAAGGGGAAACTCGCTACGTAGCCTGGTTTCACAGAATATTCGCCACCCCAGGATATGCACCAATTCCACTACTCGGGCCCGGACCTGCACTGCGAGTCGGTCGATCTCGCCGCCGTCGCCAAGCTCTACGGCACGCCGACGTACGTCTACAGCGCCGGGACGATGGCGGACAACTACCGCCGCCTGCGGCAGGGTTTCGCCGCGCTCGACCCGCAGGTCTGCTATGCGGTCAAGGCCAACTCCAACCTGGCCGTGCTGCGCCACTTCGCCAATCTCGGCGCGGGCTTCGACCTGGTCAGCGGCGGCGAGATCCGCCGCGTGCTCGCCGCCGGGGCGAACCTGAGATCCAGCGTGTTCGCCGGCGTCGGCAAATCCGAGGACGAGATCCGCCTCGCCCTCGAAAACGGGATCTTCGCCCTGCACGTCGAGAGCGAGCCGGAGCTGGCGCGGATCAACCACGTGGCCGGGCAGCTGGGCGTGGCGGCGCCGATCGCCTTCCGCATCAACCCCGACGTGGATGCCGGCACGCACGCCAAGATCACCACGGGCAAGGCCGACAACAAGTTCGGCATCCCGCTGCGCCAGGCGGCGGCGGCCTACGAGGCCGCGGCCAAGCTCAAGCACATCGCGATCCGCGGCGTGCAGATGCACATCGGCTCGCAGTTGACGGAGGCCGGGCCGTTCGCCGCCGCGACCGAGAAGGTCGGCGCGCTCGCGGCCCAGCTGAAGGCGAATCACGGGATCACCTATTTCTCGATCGGCGGCGGCCTCGGCATCGTCTATCAGGACGCGCTGGCCAGCGGCGCTGCAGCCTGGTGGGACGCCCTGCCGCCGGAGCGGCGGCCGCTCACGCCCGAGGCCTACGGCGCGGCGTTGACTCCGTTCCTCGCCCCGTTGGGGCTCAAGATCCTGCTCGAGCCGGGCCGCTTCCTCACGGGCAACGCCGGCGTGCTCCTCGCCCGCGTCGAGCACCTCAAGCGCGGCGCCGGCCGCAACTTCCTCATCATCGACGCCGCGATGAACGACCTCGTGCGCCCGGCGATGTACGACAGCTACCACGAGATCGTCCCGCTGCACCGCGACTCGTCGCGCCGCGCGCTCGTGACCGACATCGTCGGCCCTGTCTGCGAGACCGGCGACTGCTTCGCGCGCGACCGCCAGATCCAGGAAGTCGGCGAGGGCGAGCTTGTCGCGCTGATGAGCGCCGGCGCCTACGGTTTCGCGATGGCGAGCCGCTACAACACCCGCGCCCTCCCCGCCGAGGTCCTCGTGCACGGCAGCATGTTCGAGCTGGTGAACGCCCGCGAGACCTTCGACCGCGTCATCGCCCTGGAAAAGATCCCGGCCTTTTTGAAATAGGGAATCCCGGTCAGTTTCGGATCGGAGGGAATGTGGAAATCAGGAAGGCAGGAAATCGAACCCCACCTGGTCTTGGATCCTGCTTTCCTGCTTTCCACATTTGTCATTTCGGCATTCGGCAGATTTTCCGTGCCGACGGGGGCAAAGGCCGTTAACACGATCCCATGAATTTTGTGGTCATCGGCGCCGGCGCCTGGGGTACCGCCTTCGCGGTGCACCTTGCCCGCAATGGGCGCGCGGTCACACTTGTGCCGCGGCGCGCCGAGCAGGCCGAGGCCCTGGCGGCCAGCCGCGAAAACGCCGAATACCTGCCGGGGATCGCCCTGCCGCCCAATCTCGGCATCGCGGCGGACCTTGCCGGCGCCCTGGCGGATGCCGAAGTGGTCCTGCTGGCCTGTCCGTCCCACGCCCTCCGCGAGACCTGTGGCCGGGTGCGGGCCGCCCTGCCGTCCGGTTCGCGCGTGTCGTTCGTCGTCAGCCTCGCCAAGGGCCTCGAGCTCGGCACGCATCTGCGTCCGTCGCAGGTGATGGCCGAGGCGCTGCCCGGCCAGCTCGTCGGCTCGATCACCGGCCCGACCAACGCGGCCGAGGTCGCCCGCGGCCTGCCCGCCGCGATGGTCCTGGCGGCGACGCGGGAGGATCCGTGCGTGGCGCGCGTGCAGGCGGAGCTGAGCGGCAAGACGCTGCGCGTCTATACGAGCACCGACCTCGCCGGCGTCGAGATCGCCGGCTGCCTGAAGAACGTCTACGCGATCGCCGCCGGCTGCTGCGACGGCCTGAAGCTCGGCGACAACACCAAGGCGGCGCTCCTGACGCGGGCGCTCACCGAGATGGTGCGCGTCGGCTCGGCGCTCGGCGCGCGGGTGGACACCTTTTACGGTCTCAGCGGTTTCGGCGACCTGGTCGCCACGTGTCACGGCGGCTGGAGCCGCAACCGCGAGTTCGGCCAGCGCCTCGGCGAGGGCGCCAACGCGGCGGACCTCATCGCGCACCGCAAGACCGTCGTCGAGGGCTACAAGACCGCCGAGGCTTTTTCCGACCTCTGCGTCCAGCGCGGCATCGACGCCCCGATCCTGCGCGAGGTGCACGCGATCCTCTTCGAGGGCAAATCTCCCAAGGACGCCCTGACCGACCTCATGAACCGTGGCCTGAAGAGCGAAACCGCCCCGGCCCACGCCCGCTGAACCGGTCCGTGCGCAAATGGATCGCGGTGCGGGCTCAGTCCGCGAAGTTGTGCGCGTGCCCGTGGCCGTGGCGCTTTTCCTTGATCCAGATGCCGCCGATCACGGCCGTCGCGAGGGCGATGCCGATGGGGTACATCAAGCCGGCGTAGATGTTGCCGGTCTTGGCCACGAGGGCGGTGGCGATGAAGGGCACGAGGCCGCCGAAGACGCCGTTGCCGATGTGGTAGGGGAGCGACATCGACGTGTAGCGGATGCGCGTCGGGAAGAGCTCGACGAGGAAGGCCGCGATCGGGCCATAGACCATCGTCACGAACAGCACCTGGGCCAGCACCAGCGCGACCAGCATCGGGGCGTTGAGCGGGTTCGCGAAATGCATCATCCCTTGGTAGATCGGGTAGTAGAGCAGGGCGGCGAGCACGCAGCCGCTGAGGATGATCGGCTTGCGCCCGATGCGGTCGGAGAGGCTGCCGAAGAACACGAAGAACGGCGTGCCGAGAACGAGGGCGACGGCGATGATGACGTTGGCGGTGACGAACTCCACCTGCGCGATCTTCTGCAGGAAGAACAGCGCGTAGAACTGACCCGTGTACCAGACGACGCCCTGGCCCATCGTCGCGCCGAGCAGCGCGAGGATCACGAGGCGGCGGTTCTCGGGGTGCGCGAAGCTCTCCTTGATCGGGTGCTTGGACAGCTTGCCCTCCGCCTTGGCCTTCGCGAAGAGCGGTGACTCGGCCATCTTCACGCGGATGTAGTACGAGAGCAGCACGAGGAAGATCGAGAGCAGGAACGGCAGGCGCCAGCCCCAGTCCTCGAAGTCCACCTGCCCCAGCAGGTGCCGCGTGAGCAGGATCACGCCGAGCGAGACAAACAGCCCGAGTGTCGCCGTCGTCTGGATGAAGCTCGTGTAGAATCCGCGTTTCCCGTCCGGCGCGTGCTCGGCCACGTAGGTCGCGGCGCCGCCGTATTCACCGCCGAGGGCGAGACCCTGGACGAGGCGCAGCAGCACGAGCAGCGCCGTGGCCGCGACGCCCCAGCTCTCGTAGGTCGGCAGCAGGCCGATGGCGAAGGTCGATCCGCCCATGAGGAGCAGCGTGAGCAAAAACGTGTACTTGCGCCCCACGAGGTCGCCGATGTGGCCGAACACCACCGCGCCGAACGGCCGCACGATGAAGCCGGTGGCGAACACGGCCAGCGTCGAGAGGAACGCGACGGTCGGATTGCCCTTGGGGAAGAACTGCGTCGAGATGATCGTCGCGAGGGATCCGAAGATGTAGAAGTCATACCACTCGATGAGGGTGCCGGCGGAGGACGCGCCGATGACTTTCCAGATGCCGCGGGGCGCGGCGTGGCCGTGGTGGGGTTTCATGGGGGCGCATTGATGTGGAATAATCAGCGCGGCAGGGCAAGGACCGGTTTGCAAAATATGCGCAGGGATAGGCCCGAGTCCCCGCTTGACTTGCTGGGCGGGAGGACCGGCATTGCTCCTTCCGCCTTTTTCCCGGCGGGTTCCTCCTCCTCCGTTACCCATGAGCTTCTTCGGCCTGCACTGGATCGATGCCTCCATCCTCTTTGCCTACATCATCGCGGTTCTCGTGATCGGCAAGGTCCTCGCCCACCAGGTGAAGGGCGAGAGCGACTTCTTCCTCGGCGGACGGTCGCTCGGCAAGTGGTTCCAGTTCTTCCTCAGCTTCGGCAACATGACCGACCCCGGTCAGGCCACGACGACCTCGAGCTCGGTCTACCGTCAGGGCGCCGGCGGCGCGTGGCTCGCGCTCATCACGCTGTTCCTCACGCCGTACTACTGGTTCAGCAACGTGTGGTTCCGCCGCGTGCGCCTCACGACGATGGCCGATCTCTTCGAGGACCGCTTCGGCCGGCGCTTCCTCGCCACGCTCTACGCGATCACCACGATCCTCATGGCCGTCGTCGGCATCGCCGGCGGCAACGTCGTCGCCCTGAAGACGCTCCAGCCCATGATGGTCAAGGAGGAGGCCATCTGGAGTCCGACCGAGAAGCAGATGGTCGCCGACTACCATGAGTTCGCCGGCCTGCGGAAGCAGCGCCAGACCGCGACCCTCGCGCCGGAGGCCGCCGCGCGCTACGAGGTCCTCAAGGGTTACTACGACCAGGGCCGGCTCCAGCCCTACGTCACCCACCTCAAGCCGATCCAGTTCTACATCGTCTCATCGGCCCTTGTCGCGGTCTTCGTCATGCTCGGCGGCCTCAAGGCCTCGGCCGTCGTCGACGCCGTGCAGGCCATCCTCGTGATCCTGATCTCGGTGATGCTGATCCCCTTCGGCCTCGCCAAGGTCGGCGGTCTGCAGGGCCTGCACGAGAAGGTGCCGGACACGATGTTCAACCTCTTCGGCGGCGACATCGCCAGCGAGTACACCTGGTACTCCATCGGCGCCCTCCTCCTCGTCCAGCTCGTCGGCATCGTCGGCTCGCAGGCGAGCATGACGATCGCGGGCTCGGCCAAGGACGAGCTCGCCGCGCGCCTCGGCTCGGTGACCGGCGGCTTCAGCAAGCGCTTCGTCACGATCGCCTGGGCCTTCTGCGGCCTGATCGCGCTCGCGCTCTTCGGCCCCAACCTCTCCGACCCCGACCAGACCTGGGGCCTCCTCACCCACGCCCTCCTGCCCGTCGGTCTCATCGGCGTCATGATCATCGGCATCCTCGGCGGCAAGCTGGCCGTCCTCGGCGCCGGCTCCGTCGTGCTCTCCGGCCTCGTGGTCAAGAACCTCTACGAGCCGCTCTTCCCCGGGAAGTCGGAGAAGCACTACATGTTCGTCGCCCGCGCCACGGTGCCGGCCGTCCTCATCGCCGGCATCTGCATCGGCCTCTACCTCAACAGCGTCATCGCCCTGCTCAAGTTCGCCATCGTCCTCCTCGTCATCTGGGGCGCGCCGATCACCCTCATCTTCCTCTGGCGCCGGCTCACCGAGACTGCCGTGCGCGTGCAGGTGCTCGCGACGCTCGTCCTCGTGGTCGTGATCCCCTGGAGCGTGCCGCTGGTCCCGTCGCTCGCCCAGTCGGAGTCGCTCACCGTCCTGACCCGCGAGCGTGTCGTCACCGGCAAGGTCCGCGCCACGACCGACGACGTCGCCGCCGGCCTCGCCGCCAAGCCCGGCGAGAAGATCGAGAAGACCAAGCGCATCGAGCCCGTCTCGGTGTATTTCGAGGAGGGCGTCGTCCGCACCGACCTGCACGACCTCAACTCGCCCAAGACCGGCAAGGGCCTCTTCCGCATCGAGGTTTACCTGCTGAAGCTGCTCGGCTTCGACGTCCAGGGCTTCACCCCGGCGCAGCTCCTCACCACCCGCTATGTTGTCGATACGGTCCTGCCGCTGCTGATCTTGATCGGCGTGAGTCTCATGACCCCGCCGACGGACCCGCAGCGCGTCGCCCGCTTCTACGTGCGCCTGAAAACGCCGGTCGGCCCGACCCTCCCCGAGGACGCCGTGATGGTCGAGGAAAGCTACCGCAACCCGACCCGTTTCGACCACCTCAAGCTGTTCCCGCGTTCGAACTGGGAGTTCACAAAGTGGAACCGTCAGGACGCGCTCGGCTTCCTCGGCTGCTGCGCCCTCGTGGGCTTCATTTTGGTCTTCTTCAAGGCCGTGCTCGTGATCGGCAGCTGAGCCGAGCAGGCCAGCTTAACCACGAATGCACACGAATAGGCACGAATAACCAATCCGTTTTTACCGGAGGTAGCGGAGAGAACAGAGGGTCGGTTTCATAACCTCCGTTTCCTCTGTTTACTCCTGTAAGGTCGGCTTGGGCGATTCGTGCCCTTTCGTGTGCATTCGTGGTTCCCGCCTGATTCAGTCCTTCGCCTGCTCGATCACGGCGACCTTTCCGTCTTGGAACGTGATACGGATGCGTTCGTCGATCCGGCCGCGGTAGACGTCGACCATCGCCGGCTCCCAGTACACGTAATTCCGCTTCCGCACCGGGTCGTAGGCGATCAGGCGACGGTAGCCCACCATCGCGGTGCCGCGGTAATCCTCCGAGTAGCTGTGGTAGATCCACGTGAGCTCGCGGCCCGCGGCGGTGACGCGCTCGCGCTTGTCGTCGGCCTTGCCCAGGGCGATGTAGACCTGGTCGGGCGTGTAGCCGATCTCCACGATGCCTTTGCGCAGGTTCTCCTGCGTGTCGGCCGGATACGTCGCGAAAGCGGCGGACTTTTCCTCAATGCGCTTGTCGATCGTGCTGCAGCCGGCGAGGCCCAGCGCGGCCATGGAAAGAATCAGAAGAATGTGGGGTTTCATGCGACTTATGACGCCTCGAACGTCACCTTGTTTCCTGCGATAGGCAAATCACGGCTTGGCGGCTCCCGTCGCATCCGGCACCGTGACCGGCATGATCCAGCCCGGCCTCGTGTCCGTCACGTTCCGCCAGCTCTCCCCGGCCGCCATCGTCGGCCTTGTGCGCCAGGCCGGGCTGCGGGGCATCGAATGGGGCGAAGAAGTTGTTGCTGGATGGGCGCACTGGGTAGATGAAGCGCA
>CAZGJB010000120.1:0-10189 GCA_964526145.1 uncultured Opitutaceae bacterium | reverse complement strand
CCATGAATGCCTTCAACGGACTCGGGCTCAACCTCGGCAACCTCAGCCGGCTTTCCGCCGCGCAAACGCGCTCGCTCAGCGCGGAAAACTTCACCGGCGCGAAAGGCGCCGGCGGCATGGCGACCGAGGGCACCGGCGCCCACTGCGCCCGCGACCTCGGCCGCGGCTGGAAGATCTCGCCCTCCGTGCGGATCAAGGTCGGCGAGACCTTCACCTTCGCCGACATCACGGGCAGCGGCGCCATCCAGCAGATCTGGATGACCCCCACCGGCCCGTGGCGCTACAGCATCCTTCGCATTTACTGGGACGGCCAGGCGCAACCCTCGGTCGAGTGCCCCGTCGGCGATTTCTTCGGGATGCCGTGGGGCCGCTTCTCCCCGCTCGTCTCGCTCCCCGTCTGCGTCAATCCCGGCAGCGCCTTCAACTGCTACTGGGAAATGCCCTTCCGCAAAAGCTGCCGGATGACCCTCACGAACATCGGGCACGAGGACATGACGCTCTACTACCAGGTGAACTACACGCTTACCGACGTGCCGGAGGACTGCGCATATTTCCACGCGCAGTTCCGCCGCACCAATCCGCTCCCCTACAAGCAGGACTACACGATCCTCGAGGGCGTGCGCGGTCGCGGCCACTACGTCGGCACCGTCATGGGCTGGGGCGTCAACAACTCCAACTGGTGGGGCGAGGGCGAGATCAAGTTCTTCCTCGATGGCGACAAGGAATGGCCGACGATCTGCGGCACGGGCACCGAGGATTACTTCTGCGGCTCGTACAATTTCGAGAACAAGGAAACAAAACAGTACCAGGAGTTCTGCACGCCCTACGCCGGGCTGCACCAGGTGCTGCGGCCCGACGGCTTGTACCGTTCGCAGCAGCGCTTCGCGCTGTACCGCTGGCACATCACGGACCCGGTCCGCTTCGCGTCGGACCTCCGCGTGACGATCCAGGCGCTCGGCTGGCGCAGCGACGGCCGCTACCTGCCGCTGCAGGACGACCTCTGCTCGGTCGCCTTCTGGTACCAGACCTTGCCGACCGCCCCCTTCCCTGCCCTGCCGTCGCGCGACGTGCTCGAGGTCATCTGAGCCATGAAATTCGTCATCGCCGTCGATTGCGAAGGTCCGGCCGGGGTCGTCGGCGCCCCGGGTGGCACGCTCAATGACGCGCCGGCCCAGTACGAGTTCGCGCGTCGCCAAGCGACGGCCGAGGCCAGCGCGGCGGCCCGCGGCCTGTTCGCCGCCGGCGCCACCCAGGTGATCGTCTGGGACACCCACGGCGGCGGCGTGAACCTCGTCATCGACGAGCTCGACGAGCGCTGCGACCTCTTCCACGGCGCGAACGGCGGCCGGCTGACGATGCTCGACCGCACCTTCGCCGGCCTGCTGTTCATCGGCTACCACGCCCGCGACAACACGCTCGCGGCGCCTCTCGCCCACACCTTCAGCAGCACACGTTACCAGTGGATCAAGGTCAACGGCCGCGAGGTCGGCGAACTCGCCGTCGATGCCGCCGTCGCCGGCACGCATGGCGTGCCGGTGATCTTCTTCGCAAGCGACGACAAGGCCGTGGCCGAGGTCAAAGCCCTGCTGCCCGGCGTCGCCACGGTCACGACGAAGATCGGCTACAGCTGGAACTCCGCCCTGAGCAAGCACCCGCGCCGCGTCCTGCGCGAAATCGAGGCCACGGTGCAGGCCGCGGTGGCCCAGCGCGCCGCCCTGAAGCCGTTCACGCTGCCCGGGCCGCTCGAGGTCGAGATCCGCCACAAGCGGATCGACACCGCCGACGAGGCCTGCCTCCCCGTGTACGGCTGGCAGCGTGTGGATGCCTACACCGTCAAGCGCACGATTCGGGCGCTCACGGATTTGTTCTGAACTCCTGCGGTCACCGGACCGGCACCAACACGCGGCCATCCGCCGTGCCGAGCACCAATGGACGCGCGCCGCTGCGGTGGTTTCCGGGACGCGGCAGGGCCGTCACCTGGGCCCCAAGGTCGCAGCGTCCCAACACCTCGCCGGACGGCGCCAGGATCCAGGCGTGGCCCGCCGCCGCCACCGCCAGCACGCGCCGGTCCGGCAGCACCCAGAGGAGCGGCACGTGCTCGCCGAGCCAGGCGCACCATTCGCGCCGGCCCGTGTCGCCGGCAACCGCGACGACATAGCCGGCATCGGAGGCGCACAGCACCCGCCGGTCGACCGGATCGAATGCCAGCGCCGCGGCGGCCGCCCCCACGTCCAAGTCCCAAAGCAGCGTACCGTCAGACCGGTAGGCGATCAGTTGCCGGCAGTTGGTGTCGACCGCCGTGACGATTTCCTCCGTGCCGTCGCCGTCGATGTCGGCCACCAGCAAGTCGCGCATCACCGCCGGCATCGACCAACAGGTGAGATCCGACCGCTGGCACCGGCCGGCCACGGCACCGTCGGCCCCCAACTGGATCGCGTAACCGTGGATCGACGGCCGGGACGTGCCGCCGAACAAGGCGAAGCGACCTTGGCAGGTTCCCGGCCACATCGCCGTGAACACGCCCCACTCGATCGGCCGCTTCCACAACTCGCGCCCGTTTCGGTCGAAGGCGTAGACGCGCCGGTCGGCGTTGCTCACCAGGACCTCCTCCGCGCCGTCGCCATCGATGTCAGCCACTGCAATCTCGCGGATGCGACTGCGCTCCTCGCTCCAGTAGGCCCACGGCAGCGTCACCCAGGGGATCTCCACCGTCCAGAGCTGCCGGCCGCCCGCATCGAACCGCGTCAACACCCCGCGCTCCTCGCCGACGATCAGGTCGCCGTCCGTCCATTCGAGCGAAAGCACCGGTCCCGCGACCTGCGCACGCCAGCGTTCACCGCTGGCAGCGTCGAAGGCGACCACCAGACCGTCCGCCGTCCCGGCCGCATATCCACCGGCCCGCCCCGCCACGGCCGACACGACCTCCCCGTCGAGCCGCGCCTCGCGCCACGGCAGATGCACCGGCTTCGCGACCGGCGCCAGCGGTAACGATGGCACCGGTTGCGGCCGCAATGCCTCGCCTGCCGCACCCAAGACCAGTACGCGCGCACCCAGCGTGACCTGCAGCCCGCAAACAGCTCCGGCCTGCCGGAGCAACTCCACGGCGACCGTCTCGCCATCGTGTCCGCCGATGCTCCAGCCGGCCGCAGTTGCCCGCAGCGTCCACGCGTCCGCCTGCGCCCCATCGCTGGTCCACAGCAACCCGGCCAACGCGACCGCATCGTCTGCCACCACCGCCGCCCGCCGCCGCTCGACCATCTGGCCGTCGCCTTCGTCGTGCACGGCTTCGGCCGTCAAGAAATGCAGCCACGCTTCCGCCTGGCGACTGCTGAACCCGTCCGCGCGGGCCGCGCTTTCGCCGCGCGGAAACCAGCAGCGCTCGGCCAGCAACTCGCCCGGCGCCCGGGCGACCACCCGGTCCAGCACGAGCGTCCACTCCCCCCGCCGCCGCAGGAGGTGACGTTCCCAGACCGTCGCGCCGCCGCCATCGAGCCGCGTGCCCACCGCGGAGAACTCACCGTCGGTGCCGCGGTAAAGCAGCCGGGAGTAGCGCGGGATCCGTCCGGGCCCCCGGCCGTCGAGCGCGACGTTCACGCCGTTCTGCCAGCGCGGCCCGAGCGAATGCCGATAGCCGGTGCGCGGCAGGAACCAGTCGACACCCCGCTCGCGCAGCCACACGAGGGCATTCGCATCCTGATAGGCGTGATGGCCGCCCGAGATGCCGTCGAGCAGCAGGTAGAAGTCCTTCGCTTCCCAGCCGTCGCGCAGCGCGAGCTTGTCGAATCCCTCCGCGGGCGGGACATCCACCGCAAAGATGCCGTCCGGATTGTAGACCGGGGTCTCGATGGTCTCGTGCCACAGGGCATCGAGCGGCGCCAGCGCCTGGCCGAGCAGGTCGTCGCGGCGGCGGATCGGCGCATCGGTCGTGAACGTGCGCAGCGCCTCGTCGGTGAAGGTGACCAGGCCGCCCTTCCGCGCGGGCTGGAGGCGGAGCTGCGCGGCGTCGCGCGCGAGTGCCGGCAGACTGGCCTCGAGACTGAGGTAACCCGTGTCGCCCGTGGCCACCGCGCAGGCCGCGAGGTAATGCCGCGGGGCGCCCCAACCGTAAGCCAGCAACGCCCGGTCCGCCGCGGCGCGCAGCACCGGCGAGGCCGCGTAGTCGATCCGTCCCGCCGCCAGCGCATAGATGAGCGTGTTGCACAGCGACGCCGCCCACTGGTGGCCCCATGAATCGCAGGCGGGCTTGGCGCTCGCCAGCTGCGGCGCGAACAGCCGCGCCGCGAGGTCGAGCCAGGCCGCAGCCTCGGGCAGGCCGTAGCGCCGCGCGAAGAACCGGCCCACGAAGAACGCGTCCAGCCCCGACCGCGTGTGGTGATTGTAGCGCACGGCCCAGGTGTCGGCGACAGCCGCGATCTGCGCCACGCCCTCGGCCGACTCGGCCACGCGCAGGAACATCGCATCCACTTGGCGCCGCTCCTCCGCGGAGAACCGGGGGTGGTCCGACACAAGATCCCAGACCATCAGCAGCACGTACATGCGCCCGTGCAGCATGGGCGGCGCCTCGGGGTGGGAATGCAGGACATCCTGCGCGATGAACCGGTGCAGCTCACGCTGGAAGGCGGCGAGATAGCGCTCGTCGCCCGTGCGCAGGTAACCCGTACCGCACTTTGCGATGTGGTCGATATAGTCCCAGCTGCCCGACTGCCCGACGCGTTCCCAGACCGCATCATCGGACCCGAGATAGCGGACAACCTCGAGTTGCCCGGCCTCCGCCCACTGGCCGAGCTGGACCAGATTGAGGAAACCGAGCGCCGGGCCGGCGGCCCGCACCCGAGTCGCCAGCGCGGTGGCCGCCGCCTGCACGCCTTCCAGGTCGCTGCCGCCGACGAGCACGATCGGCCGGCCCGCGCCCCAGGGTTCACCGATCGTGCGCACCACCCAGCCGCCGGGGCCGGGGAACGCATAATCGGTGAAGTCGTAGGCCTCGAAATAGAGCCGGCGCACCAGCGCGCTGACCATGAGGTTGCCGAGCACGATCAACGGCCCGGACCCGGGCACCTCGCGGGCATCGTCCTCGACGATCACCGCCGGCGTCGCGCCGGTCGCATCCGCCAGCGCGGCGGCGAGTGAGCGGGCGACCGCCGCATAACCGGCGACCGCCGGATGCACCACGCGCGTGCCCGCTTGGACCAGGTCGCAACGCCACTCCGGCCGCAGCGGCAGGCGGGCGCTTTCCGGCAGACGGGCAAATTCCGTGGAGGTTGAAGTCACGTTCACGCGACGCGGCCGCCGGATTGGGAGACTACGCCTTCCCGGGCGCGGCCACCGGATTCGCGCCGCGATGCGCGATCAGCTCGGCCTCATGCGGGCAGAGCTCGCCGTGCAGGCGGAGGCCGCCGTGCGAGAGGTTGATGCTCAACGCCACGTCATCGCCGGCCTCGACCCAGTGCGGCGTGAGGAAGGCGTTCCAGAGGACGTCGCCCGGTCGCATGTCGTAACAGAGCGCGTCGTCATCGGTGAGCGGCGACGGGCGGGCAAAACCCTCGGGCTGGTAATTCACCCGCACGGCGCGCGGCGCCCAGCGGTCGGGATCACGCAGGCCGCAGAAGCGCTTGGTTCCATGGACCTGCCAGGCCAGCACGTGGGAGAAATCCATGTGGTAGTTCGTCGCGCAGCCACGGCCGCTGATGAAGATGATCGGGTAACAGCGTTCCCACGTGAAACCCGCCGCCGCCAAGGCGCGCTGCCAGGGCTCGAGCACGGCGCGCGTGAAACCCTGCAGGCAGCGGCCCGGGGCGTCGAAGCGGTCGAGCTGGAAATGCGCGAGCGCGAAGGGTGCCGCCAGGGCCCGCTCGATCGGCAGCGCCCGGAACTGCGCGGCCATGTCGGCGAGCTGCAGGCGGTCGCCGCGCGTGCCGGGCGTGATGCGCGCGCGGTCGTCGGCGCGGAGCTCCGCCACCACGCGATCCAGCGGCGGCAGGTCGAAGGCGAACGGGACGCAGGCGTCGGCGAGGAGGAAATTGTGCACGCCGGACCAGCGGCGCTGGAACTCGTCCCAGGTGCGGACCGTGGTGGGGGCGGGGGCGGCCATGCGCGGGAATCTGCCCGGTGCCCCGGGCATGACAATCCCGCAGATGGGGCGTCGCCCGCGATCAGGCGACCGGCACCGGGGCCTGCTGCGCGACCTGGGATATCGTGAGACCGACTGCCTGCTCGACGGGAAGCCGGGCGACATTGAACACGATGTCGTAGGCCTGCGGCCGCTCGACGTCGGCATCGAAGACCGACTTCACGAACTTGCGGCGCGCGGCGTCGACGTGCGCGTTGTGCGCCGTGGCGGCCTCGACCGTGACCTCGAGTTCGCGGGCCTTGTGGTGCGCCCGGAATTCCACCGGTGCCACGAGGCGCAGGTGCACGCCGTGGGCGATGTCACCCGTGGCGAAGTTGGCCCCGCGGCCGACGAGGATCACGTGACCGGAGCGGGCGAGCTGCCGCATCATGTCGTTGGTCCGTTGCGTCAATTCCCAGAGGCTCGGGTGCAGGCCGACGATCTCGCCGACGGAGGCCTCGATGTCGGAGACCTTGTCCTCGGGGAGGAACGCGGCGAGCCGCGGCGAGAGCTCGCGGGAGTTGAGCATCGTCACGACGAGATTGGCGTCGAACACGGTCCACGGTTTTTCGCCCGGGAGCTCGTGGTCCAGCCGGCTGGCCAGGAGGTTCGCAAACGTGGCCACCCCGGTGCCGGATTCACGAGAGATCGTCACGAACGGGCCCGGTGGCTTGCCGTGATAATCGGGACCGGACCGCGACACGTGAATGTTGATGTAGGCTTCGGCGTGTTGGAGCGAGGGCTGGAGATTCATGACTGCCTCCTTTCTGGAGTATAGTTTAGTCGGATCCGGCGCCGGGGAAAGCCGCATTCCTCGGCATATTTTGCCATCAGCCTTGTTAACCGGTGCGGAGCCACCGGCCGCCCGGGCTCAGCCCGCCTTTTCCGTCAGCTCGTCGTACGCCACGCCAAGGTTGGCACCCAGACGGTTGGGCCGGGGCTGGTGGTAGTCGGGGAAGCCGGGGAGGTTCTCGAGGGCGACGATCTCGTCCCGCGACTTTCCGGCGGCGATTTCCTTTTCCACGTGTGCCAGCAGCCCGGAAAGGTAATCGCGGAAGACCAGCAGGTCCCCGCGCGCCCCGGTGACGCCGAACTTGGCGTGGCCATGGCCGAAGACGTAGATCGCGTCCGCCGGGTAGGTGCCCGCGGCTTCCTCGAGGACGGTGATCCAATGCCGGACGCTGGCGCCGCCCACGCGGTCGATGACCGGGTAGAGCCGGTTGAACACGAGATCGCCCAGATGCACGACGTTGGCCCGCTCGAAGTGCACGATCACGTCGCCCGAGGTGTGGGCCGGCCCGAAGTACTGGGCGGTGACGACCTCGTCGCCGAGTTCGCGCCGCCAGACATCGGGAAACGTCTGGTCGGCAAAGACCTGCTTCTCGACCGTCCCGGCGCGCTCGGCCGCGGCGAGCTGGAGCCGGGGCACGTTGGCGTGGGCGACGATCGTCTTGGCCGCTGCCTTGAAGATGCCGTTGCCGCTGGTGTGGTCGCCGTGGTGGTGGGTGTTGAGCACGGCGTCGAGCCGGCGCCCGTCGCGGCCCGGCAAGCCGGCGAGGCAAAGTGCCGCGGTATCAGGGAATTGCGTGTCGACGACGAGGAGCGCCTCGGCATTCGCGAGCCAGCCGATGGTGCCGCCCCGACCGGTGAATATGCCGGTGTGGCGGCGCAGGGGTTGGAAGTTGACCACCGGACCGGCGGCCGGGGCGGGAGCGGGAGCCTGGCCGGACAAGGGGTTGCGCACCATCAGGCCGGCGGAAACGAGCAGGGATGAGCGGAGCAGGAAGTCGCGTCGGTTCATGCCGGGCAGCATGCACTCCCCGGGGCGGTTGCCAAATTTTTCAGTAACCATTCCGGGGGCGGCCGGTTTCCCCCTGCATCCAGCCCAAACGCGCCCGACGTGATCGCCGACCTTACAGACTTCCGTATTTCCTCCGGCCCTTCCGGCGCTAGGCTGGCCCGCCAATCCCCCGTGGCCACCACATCCTACCACCAATCCGACCACGACCTGATGCTGGCCGTGCGCGATGGCGAACTCGACGCCCTCGGTGAACTGTTCGAAAGGCATCACGGCCGGCTCTACGGCTTTCTCGGCAAACTCACCGGCGATCGCCTCGCGGCCGAGGACATCGTCCAGACGGTCTTCCAGCGCATGCTCAAGTACCGGCACACCTACCGGGACGACGGCTCCTTCACCGCCTGGATGTACCACCTCGCCCGCCGCTGCGCCGCGGATTACTTCCGCAAGCACAACGCCGCGCCGGCCGCCACCGACCCGGCCGACCTGCAGGAATTCGCCGACGCCCGGCCCAACGCGGGTGACGAGGCCGGCACGAGCGACGACCACGCCTTCCTCCACGCCGCCCTCAACCGCCTGGACCGCGACGACCGCGAGATCCTGCTGCTGAGCCGCTTCCAGGAAATGTCCTTCGCCGAGATCGCCGGCATCCTCGAATGCTCCGTCGGCGCCGCCAAGGTCCGCGCCCACCGCGCGCTCCGCGAGCTGCGCGACGTCTACTTCCAACTGCAAAAGGAGAAACTCTCATGAACTGCGTCCAAGCCCGCGACCGTTTCGCCGAACTGCTCGACCAGCGCCTCGAAAGCCCGGTCAGCGGCGACCTCCGCGCCCACCTCGCCGGATGCCCCGCCTGCCAGCGCGACTTCGCCTCGCTGCGCGACACCCTCGACCGCCTCGATGCCATGCCCACGCCCAAGCCCAGTCCCCGCCTCCGGGCCGGCTTCTACGCCATGCTCGAGGATGAGAAGCGCTCCGCCGCCGCCGCCCCCGCCGCTGCGCCCGCCGCGCGCCGGCCCGCCGCCCGCCGCCAGCTCTGGCGCTGGATCCTCTCGCCCATCGCCGCCGGCGGCCTCCTCGTCCTCGGCTTCCTCGCCGGCCAGTACGCCCCGTCCCGCCAGGCCGCCCCGGCCGCGAACCCCGCCCCGACCGCCACCGCCGCCGCGACGCCGCAGGAGCTCGCCGACCTCCGCAAGAAGGTCGGCTCCATGACCCAGCTCGTCGGGGACTCCCTCCGCCAGCAGCAGCCCGCCGGCGAACGCCTCAAGGGCGTGCTCGCCGCCCAGCAGCTCAACGGCGAGAGCGACGAGGTGATCACCAAGCTCATCAACACCCTCGCCCTGGACCCGAGCACCAACGTGCGCCTCTCCGCGCTCGAGGCCCTCTACCAGCACGCGGACAAGGATGTCGTCCGCGCGGGCGTCCTCGCCTCCCTGCCCCGCGAGACCAACCCCCTGGTGCAGGTCTCCATGATCGACTTCCTCGTCGCCGCCCGTGACCGCGAGGCGGCCCCCACCCTCCAGGAGCTGGCGCGCTCCGACAAGATCGACCGCTCCGTCCGCGACGCCGCCCAGCGCGCCCTCGTCCAGATCTGATCCCTTCACACGACCGGCGTCACGAACCGCCACCCGACCCAACCCTCAATCACCCTTGAAAATGAAGACCCTCCGCCTGCCCATCATCCCCCTCGTCGCCTGCACCCTGCTGGCGATCGCGCCGGCCGCCTCCCTCGTCCGCGCCTCCGACAGTCCCGAGAAGACGTCGATCAAGTTCTCCGATCCCGCCAAGCCCGGCACCCTGCGCATCGCCATCGCGATGGGCGACATCCGGATCCGCGGCACCGACGCCGCCGAGATCACCGTCTCGACCGAGCTGCCGCAGGAAAGCACCCAGCCGCGGGCCGACGGCCTGCGCGTCCTCTCCGAGTCGGCCTCCTACTCGCTCACCGAGAAGGACAACGTCGTGATCCTCGACGCCGGCCAGGAATTCAACTTCGGCCGCCACGACTCCAGCTTCGAGATCACCGTGCCGCGCACCACCAACATCGTGATCAAGAGCTCGTTCGGCGGCGAGATCGTCATCGGCCAGGTCACCGGCGACATCGAGGTCAAGAGCCTCAACGGCGAGGTCCTGCTCGAGGACGTGACCGGCGGCGCCCTGGTCGACAACGTCGACTTCATCCAGTTCACCGGCTCCGACCGGACCGGGCGCAAGGTGAAGGCCCGCGCCGCCGAGACCCGTACCCCGGTCAGCCTGGAGCTCGGCGGAAAGGACCCGATGATCGT
>CAZGJB010000119.1:6438-10198 GCA_964526145.1 uncultured Opitutaceae bacterium | reverse complement strand
GGCGCTGGGCGTGCCCGGCATCAAGCTCAACGTACCGGTGCCGCCGGCGCCCGTGGCGAAGCCGGAACCCCAGCCGGAGCCCACCCCGCCGGAGCCGGTCATCGAGCGCGCACCCGAGAAGCCCGCGCCCAAGCCCGCGGCGAAACCCGTCGAGACCAAGACGCCCAATTACACGAAGGACGTTCTCCGCATCGCCAACAAGCGCGAGAAGCGCCTCGTCGAGGCCGACCGCAAGAAACGCGAGGCCGAAGCCAAGCGCATCAGCAAGGCGGAGTTCGACAAGCAGAACAAAAACCGGCCCCAACCCAAGGGCGGCACGGCAAATCCGAAGATCGCCAAGGTCGATGCCGAGGGCATCGCCAAGGGCGTGGTGGGTGGCTCAATCAACAACAAGACCGGCGGCGCCGGCGGCAAGGCGCTCAGCCGCGCCGAGCAGAGCGCCCTCGACAGCTACATCGCGCTCCTGTTGCAGCGCCTCCGCGCCGCGCATGAGAAGCCGCCCGGCCTGAGCGACCTCCTCGAGGCGGAGGTGGAGTTCCGCATCGCCGCCGATGGCACGCTGTCCGGGGTGAAGATCGTCCGCTCCTCCGGCAGTTCCGAGTTTGACCGCAGCGTCCTCGAGGCCTTCGCCCGCGTTCGCTCCATCGGACCGACCCCGAACAACAAGAGCGACGTCTGGGTCGTGACCTTCAAGATGAAGGAAGAGGAATAAAAAGTCCTTGCCAACTCCGGCGGAACACTGATTTTCCTCACCTCTCAGTCAGCAGTTTGGGCTCTTAGCTCAGTTGGTAGAGCGCCTCAATGGCATTGAGGAGGTCAGCGGTTCGAACCCGCTAGGGTCCACCACTTTAACCCCCGATTCGTCGGGGGTTTTTCGTTCTGCCATGCGCGCCATCCTCATTGAAAAACCCGGCTCATGCCGCTTGGTCGATGTGCCCCGGCCGGAACCGGTCGCCGGAGAGATTCTCGTCCAGGTCAAGGTCACCTCATTGTGTAACCAGCACGATATCAAGGTGAACCGCGGACTCTACCGCGATAATATCTACCTCGAATACGGCGTGCCGGGCTTCCCCGGACACGAGGGGGCTGGCGAGGTGGTCGGCCTCGGCTCCGGTGTGACGGGGTTCGCACTCGGTGATCATGTCGTGATGTCGGGACTCGGCGGGCCACCGTTGTATGCCGAATTTGTCACCCGGCGCATGGACCAGGTCGTCAAGGTGGCCAAGACCCTGCCGCTCGAGCAGGTGGCGATGGCCGAGCTCTTCGGCTGTGTGCACCGGGCGGTCCGCAAGGTGGCGGACTACACGTGCCGCAGCGTGGCGGTCTTCGGTTGCGGTGCGGCGGGCCTCGCCGCCATCCAACTGGTCAAGGCCTACGGCGCGGGCGAGGTTGTGGCCGTCGACGTCGCACCGGACCGCCTTCGACTGGCCGCTTCGCTCGGCGCAGACCGCACGCTGGACGCCGCCGAGGTCCCGACCCTGGAGACGTCCGGAGTGGACATCGCCATCGAGTGTTCCGGCCACAAGGGCGCCTATGCGGCCGCCTGCCACAGCGCGCGTCGCGACGTGATCATTTTCGGCTATTCGGAAGGCGTGATGGAGGTGCCGTTGTGGCCGCTGTTCGACCGCGAGCTCACGATCCACAATTCGAAATGGCTCACCAACGACGACCTGACGGCCGTCGTGCGCCTGATCGAGTCCGGCCGCATCCGGACGGCGCCGCTCATCAGTCGCCGCCTCGACTTCCACGGCTACGCCGATGCCGTGGCCGCCGTCGGGCGAGGCGAGATCATCAAGGCCGTGATGGTCCCCACGTCGTGAAACTCGGACTCGACAGTTACAGCTATCACCTCGCCTTCGGCGCGCATCCGGACTTCACGCCGCGCCGCCGCCTGACGTTGTTCGCCTTCATCGAGCGCGTGGCCGACATCGGCCTCGATGGCCTGCAGATCGATCCGCTGCATCTGGGCTCGCGCGACCGCGGCTACCTGGACGAGGTGCGGGCCGCCGCCGCGGAGCGGGCACTCTTTGTCGAATACGGGACGATGGGTACCGACCCGCGCCGCCTCGCGCGCGAAATCGCGGTGGCGGCCCGTCTGGGCTCTAGGGTGCTGCGCACGTTCGTTGGCTGCGACCGCCACAACCCGCGCACCGACGTCCGGGCGGAAATCCGTCGCGCCGTGGTCGGCCTGCGCCAGGTTCGCGGGCTCGCGGCTGACCTCGGCGTGCGCCTCGCCGTGGAAAACCATGGCGATCTCGCCACCGATGAGCTGCTGGAGGTCATCGACCGCGTCTCCAGCCCATGGGTCGGCGTCTGCCTCGATGTGGGCAACCCGCTGCTCACGCTGGAGTATCCCCTGGCGGCGATCCGCAAGCTCGCCGCCCACGCCGTGACGACCCACTTCAAGGATTATGCGATGAAGCAGACGAACTATGGCGCAAAGATCGCCGGCGTGGCGCTGGGCGAAGGGTGCATCGACCTGCCGGCGGCCCTGCGGCTGATCCGCGCGACGGGGCGGCTCGATCGGCTGGTGCTCGAGATTCCCATCGAGGCAGCGGGTTCGGCAACGGTCGCCCTGGCACATGAAGACCGCTGTGTTCGTCGCAGCGTGACCTACGCAAGCCGGTTGCTCGGGAGGCCGCGAGGGCGCTAATCGAATCGCGCGGCGTCGGCGGCGGCCACCATGCGCGCAACGCGCGCCAACTCCCCATCGGGCGGCAGCTGGTCGGCCGGGGCGATGATCAGGGCCGGACTGAGGTGCCGCAGGGCGAGCCAGGCATCAACCTGCGCGTCAAATGTACGCAGCGGCACCCGCGGGCTGAAGCTATCCGGCGGCACTCCGCCCGACAGGACGTAGCCGGGACCCGCTTCCGCGCGGCATGCGTCCGGAGTGAGATCGCCCCACGGGGCCGGCGTCACGGCATCGGCTCCATCGATGCCGCATTCGCGCGTGGCCTCCAGCAGCCCGCGGAGCCGGCCGTCAATGTGGGTGATGATCGGCTTGCCGCATTCATGCGCGATGGCCGCCATGCGCCGGTAGTGGTCCGCACTGTAGCGGCGGAACCACGGCGGGCTCTGCACGTCGGCCGAAAGGTTGTCGGAGTGAAACAGCACCTGCGATGGTCCCTCCGCCATGAGGCGGCAGACCTGGGCGTGCGCCGCGTTGATGGCGTCGACCGTGGCCTGCAATTCGTCGGGCGCGTCGAGGGAAAACATGACCGTCTGCTCGATCCCGGCGTAGCGGCTCATCAGGAACCCCATCCCGGTGTAGGGCACCTGCACGAGCGGAAGTCCCAGGTCGCCGACTCTGGCATCCATGCGCTGGAACAGCTCCCAATCGGCCGCATAGGAGATTCGTTCGAACACGTAGCGGATGACGGTCAGGTCCTCCGGCCGCTGGATCATGTGGTGGACGATCGGCCAGCTGAAGCTGACCCCGGACCACTCGCGCCGCTCCTCCACGGTGCCGACCGGAGTCTCGAACCGGTGAAAATAGTGCTCGCCCCGGATGCCGGAGGAAACCTGCACGCCTTCGCCGTGGATCTCCCGGTAGAACGTGCCGAGATTGAGGTGGATCGCCGCGCCGGTCTGGCGATGCAGCGCCAACAAGGCGTCAACCTTGTCGCGGTTGGCCCCATCCGTCTTGCCGGGGATGAATTTGCCACCGCCGTTGCCGGCATACCAGTACGACAGGTCGGCCAATGCCGGCACGCAATCCGCCTTCTCGCCGCGATAGGCAGCGAGCAGGCGGGCGCGCGGC
>CAZGJB010000119.1:0-6428 GCA_964526145.1 uncultured Opitutaceae bacterium | reverse complement strand
GCTTCATTGTGCCTCCCTACGATGCGGCGATGCCCCGTTGGGCCAGTTGCGACTTCAGGCTCGCGAGGTAGCGCGCGTGGCCGGCCTCATCGCGCACGGTCGAGGCGCCGAAGCAGAAGGTCGCGATCGCGCGACGGTGGCGGTTGCTGCGGTTGGTCTCGGTCCAGTGAATCGTCGCGCTCGAATGGATGACCGCGTCGCCGGGCGCCAACTCGATCGGCACGGCGTCGACTTGGCTGCGGTCGAAGTCCACGAGCCCCTGGCTGAAACCCAGCACGCCGCTCGCGGCATGCGGACGGATGCCCTGCCGGTGCGAACCGCGGCCGTACCACAGGCAGGCATTTTCCTGATCGACCGGGTCGAGGGCGATCCAGGCGCCGCAGGCGATATCGGGGATGCGATTCCAGTAGAATCCGTCCTGGTGCGCCGGGGTTGGGTTCTGGTCGAATGGCAGCTTGTCGAACCACTCCAGACCCTGGGGCTGGCACCGATCACCCATCAGATGCTCCTGGATCGGGACGTGCGGCCCCTCGTGCATGAAGCGCTGGAACCACGCGTCGTGCCGATTGAGCGACTGCATCTTCCGCAGCGTCTCCGGCCGGTTGTAGTCGTCGAAGAAGGCCTGGTCCTTGGGTAACGTCGGGACGATTTCGCGGACATAACGATCCAGTTGGGCGAGAAGCTCGCGCAGGGCGGCATCGCGGAGCAGGCCACGGACGATGACGAATCCATCGGCCAGGTAGCGTTCTTTCAAGGCGTCGAGTTCGGTGGGGTTCATGGTGGGGAATCGGAGATGTCGATCATCGCCTTGACGACGCCGGCGGCGGGATCGGTCAAACCGGCAAAGACCGCCGGGACCTGCGCCAGCTCGGCCCGGTGCGTGATCCACGGGGTGGTGTCGATGCGACCGGCCTCGATCAGGCCGATGATGCGGGTGAACTCGGCCGGGAGGGCATTGCGGCTCGAAAGCACCGTCAGCTCGCGGCGATGGAAATTCGGGTCGTTGAAGGTGACGTCGGCCTGCACCAGGCCCACCAAGATGAGCCGGCCGCCGTGGGCCGGATACTGGAACGCGGCGTTCATCGACCGCACGTTGCCGGTCGCGTCGAACACCGCCGTCGGCAGGTCGCCCTGGGTCAGGCGCTCGAGCTCGGCCACGACGTCGCCGCGGGCGTCGATCGTGTCGCGGACTCCCAGGCGCTCGCGGCAGAACGCGAGCCGGCCGGCGCTGATGTCCACGGCGATCACCCGCGCCCCGGCGGCGAGGGCGAATTGCATGACGGCCAGGCCGATGGGCCCCGCGCCGATCACGGCGACGCGCTCATCCGCACGCAGCGCCGCGCGTGCGACGGCGTGGGCGCCGATGCCGAGGGTCTCGACGAGAGCCAGCTGGTCGTAGGACATTTGCGCCGACGCGTGGAGCTTGGCTGCCGGCACGACGAACCGCGCCCGGTGGCCGCCGTCGACGTGGACGCCGAGGACCTTGAGCGTGCGGCAGCAGTTGGGCTTGCCCGCGCGGCAGGCGATGCAGGTGCCGCAGTGCAGGTAGGGTTCGACCGCGCAGCGATCGCCCGGGCGGACGCTGGTGACGCCGGCCCCGACCGCGAGCACCTCGACGCCGAGCTCATGGCCGAGGATGCGGGGATACGTGAAGAACGGCTGGTTGCCGGCAAACGCATGCAGATCGGTGCCGCAGACGCCGACGCGGTGCACGCGCACCAAGGCTTCGCCGGGTCCGGGCGCAGACGGCGGCGCGGTGTCGCGGGCAACCAATCGGCCGGGTTCGTCAAGAATCAGCGTCAGCATGGGAGGCGACGGGAAATGCGTCGTGGCACTTTGATCAGGATTCCCGTCCGGGCACACGATCAAAACCGTGTCAGGGCATCCGTTTCAATTCCGGCGACTCAGGATGCGTTCGGTGAAGGCCGCGAGTTCCGCGCGGGGCAGGAGGGTGAGGCAGCCCGCGAAGGCGAGCCGGCGCAGGCGATCGACTGCCCGGCGGCACCGGTGGGCGCGCGCGTGGTTGCCGAGCGCGGTGTGGAGCTCGGCGCGAAAGGCCAGGGCGATGGCTGCCTCGTAGCACCGCACCATGCGGCATGCGGCCTCACCCGTCAGGCGGGGCGGCGGGTTTTGACGAGTGCCGGGCAGGGGAACGATCTCGGCAAGCATGGTGCGATCAACGAGGGCTCGACGCTGACTGCGTCCGGATTTTTGCCGCCAGTGCATGGCTGAGTGCGGATTTGATCTCGCGCGACGACAGGCCGAGGCGATGGGCGCGCGTACCGGCGGCGACAATGGACAGGTAGGTGCGGGGTTCGATCTTCGCGGCGCGCGCCTGGGCCCGGATGTAGCTTCGGATCTGGGGCCAGTAGGCGGTGACACCCTCGCGCAGGATGTCCGAGATCGTGACCGTGGCGCCCGGGCGCGACAGGCGTTGGGCGAGGTGTTCGAGTTCGCGCCGAAGTCCGGGTCCGGCCCGGAAGCCGACGGATTTTGCGCTGCTGAGCCGCGTTTTGGGATTGTCGGAGGGATTATTCATGTCCACCGTGTGAAACATGGGGAACAGGTGATACAAGCAAAATGTTGAACAATCACCCAAAAGGGTGTCCTTGGACGTCGCCATGGCGAAACGTACCTCGGAACCAAAGGAACCCCGCGTCGGCGTGCGGCTTACGGAAGAGCAGCGCGCGCGCCTGGACAAGATCCACGCGCTCTACGGTTCCTCCGACTCCGCGGTTGTCTCCGCACTCGTCGATGCGTGGTGCGACCACGTCGTGCGCGAGGGCAAAGTGCGCTTCCCGATCCGCGTCGAGGTCGACGAGGCGCGGGCCGACGCGATCGTCGCGGAGCTTGCGCAGGCCGCTTACACCACGAAGGGCGCCAAGCCGGCGCAGCGCTAAGGCATCGGCAGCGCACGCCGGCCTTGCGTGACGCGGCTTTCCCCGCCCTGCTGCCGGGCTGAAGCTGCCGCGTGAACCTATCGCCTCCCGAACAAGACCGCTGGTTTGCAGAGGAAGTCCAGCCGCACGAAACCGCCCTTCGCGTTTATCTGCGGCAACGTTTCCCCGAGGTCCGCGACGCTGACGACGTGGTGCAGGAGAGCTTTGTGCGCATGCTGGGTGCCCGGCATCGGGGCCCCATATCCAATACCAAGGCCTACCTTTTCGCGGTGGCCGGCAACTTGGCGCGGAATCTTCTCCAGCGCTCGCGCCTCGTCCCGCTGCGCTCACTGGATGGCGGCGAGGTGGCGTCCGTGGCGGACGAATCCAGCGACACTGCGACCCAGGTCAGCACGCGGCTGGAAGCCGCAGTGCTGCTCGATGCCATCGATGTGCTGCCCCGGCGCTGCCGCGAGATCTTCATTCTGGTTAAGCTCCAGGGGTGTTCTCATCAGGAGGCGGCCGATCGCCTCGGTCTTTCGATCCAGACGGTGCACGCGCAGGTCGTCCGCGGGCTGCGGAAATGCACCGTTTACCTGCGGAAGCATGGAGTGGGGAAGGAGGGCAGGCCATGAACTCGCGGCATACCGACACGCCCGTCCTGAACGCTTCGGCCGATTGGCGACTGCGGCACGCGGCCGGCCTGACGCGGGCGGAGCAGGCGGAATTCGATGCCTGGCTCGCCGCCGACCCGCGGCATGCGTCTGCCTGGCACGAGGTGGGTGCCACGCTCACGGCGCTCGATCGCGTCCGGAACGCGGGACAGGCGGAGGACCTGGTGCGCGAGCTGACGCTGCGGCGCCGCCGGCGCTGGCGCAGGCGGGCAATCGCCGGGAGCCTCCTGGCGCTGGCCGCTTGTGCAGCGGTCTTGGTCGTGGTCTCGCCGGAGCCGGCAGCGCCGGCCGACGCCTCCGCCGCTCCGGTCATCGTCCGGGCCAACGAGCGCCGGCTGGAGGACGGCTCGCGCGTGATGTTGAACGCCGATGCCGCCATTGCGGTGAACTATTCCGTCACGCGGCGCGAAGTGCGCCTGCACCAGGGCGAGGCGCTCTTCATGGTCGAGTCCGACCCGGCCCGACCGTTCGTCGTCGTCACCGGCCGGATCGAAGTGCGTGCCGTCGGCACCGCCTTCGCGGTGCATGCCGGTACGCAGGCCGTGGATGTGCTGGTCACCGAGGGGCGGGTATCCGTGACGCCGGCCGACGACCGGCCGACGCCACATCCGGCCGTCCCAGCCGCGGTCGTTCCCGTGCTCGTGGAGGCCGGCCGACAGCTTTCGGTGTCGCCCGGGGCGCCCGCCTGGGACAATTCCGCGCAGCCGGAGCGCCTGTCCGCGTCCGAGATCGACCGCCGTCTCGCCTGGCGCGAGCCGCGCATGCAACTGGCCGGAACCTCGCTTGCGGAGGCCGTGGCCGTGCTGAACCGCGAGAACGCGCTCCAGATCGTGATCGCCGATCCGACCCTTGGCCAACTGCGATTGACCGGAGTCTACCGCCTCGACGATGCCGCCGGCTTCGTGCACGTGCTCGAGACGTATTTCGGGGTCGCGGCCGCGCGGGAAGCGGATGGCACCGTGGTGATTCGTCAGCGCTGAAGGGTCCCAAGGTCGGCCGGCGCAACCGCGCAGAAATCGCCGCGAATGGTCGGACGAGGTTATCCGCTGCCGCACCCAAGATTCTTGTAGCTATTCGCGCCGGCTCGCCGGTCTAGTTATCAAGCTCCCATGTTCTCGATCCTCGCTCCCGCCCGGTCGCCGGGCCTCTACCTTGGTCTCTGGCTGGCGGTTACCGCCCTGGCTGCGTCCCCGGAAGATATCCGGATCATGCGGGATGTGCCCTATCTGGCGGCGAACCGAAGCGAGAAGCTCGACCTGTACCTTCCGGCTTCGTCGTCGCGGCCGGCTCCGGCGGTTGTCTGGATTCACGGTCGCCGGGGCGACAAGGGCGAACCCCGCGGCACCGAAATCTGCCAGACCCTCGCGCAAGCGGGCTATGTCTGCGTAAGCATCAACCACGGGCCCGATCCGGAGCTCAGATCGAACCTGCTCGACTGCAAGAACGCGGTGCGCTTCCTGCGTCACCACGCACGAGAGTACAACCTGGCCCCGGAGCGCATCGCCGTGATGGGCGGCTCGATGGGCGCGTATTATGCGCTGCTGGTCGGGTTCACCGCGGGCCGGCCGGAGTTGGAACCGGACGCACCGTATCCGGGCAGCACGAGCCATGTCCGCGCGGTCGTCGATTTCTACGGTCCGCTGGGACCGCCGTTCCAGCAGGTCACCACGTTTGTCGCTGCCGGCGGACCGCCGGTGCTGATCCTGCACGGAGACGATGATCAATCCGTGCCCGTCGGGATGTCCGTGGAACTCGCGCGGGCGCTGGGCGCCGCTGGCGTCGAGCATCAGTTGGTCCGTCTCCCAGGGATCGGGCACACCTTCCGGCTGAAATCCACGTGGGACAATCAGCCGCTGCCGCACGATCTCACGCCGATCCTGCTCGCCTTCCTCGAACGGCACCTCGGCTCCGGGGCGATTCCGCCTGTCAAATCAGCCGGCATCCGCTAGCATCGAATCTCACTCGTCATCCTGATTCCCATGCATCGTCTGCGCATTTCGTGCGGTTTGCTCGTCGCGTTGCTGCTTGGTGCGGCCCTGCTGTTCGCGCAGGACGCGCCACGTCCCTTTGACATCCCTGCCGGACGGGCGGACCGCATGCTGGAAAGATTCGCCCGGCAAGCCGGCCAGTCGGCCATATTTCCGACCGAACTGATCCGATCCGTACGGACGCAGGCCGTGAAGGGCAGCTACACGGCCGTCGACGCCCTGGCGCTGATGTTGCAGGGCACGGATCTGGTCGCGGTGCGCGACGCGCAGACCGGCACGCTGCTGATCAAGCCCGCCAATGCCCGCAACGATTACGTCGTCGAGCTGCCGCCCTACACGGTTGAGGGCGCGCAGGTCCCGGTCTCCTGGCAGTACGCCAGCCTGCCTGGGGTCGAATTGCTTTCGCGGTGCTCGGATGCCACCTCGCAACTGCTGCTCTACCATCATTTCCGCCTGCGCAACACGCTGACGGCCCTCCTGCCGGAGGAGTTCCAGGTGCGCCTCGACATGCCCATCACGTATGTGCTGTTCGATTCGATGGCGCAGACCGGCGGCACGCGGGAGCTGACGAAGGAGCTGGAAAAGCACCGGCCCGGCGTGGACAACTGGCTGCTGAGCGGAATGTCGAATTACCGGTTTGGCGATCGCGATGCGGTGGCCCTTTTCTTCGTTCTCGACGAACTCAGTTTCAGCCGCGGACGCCTGACGATCACGCCGGAGTAC
Source organism: uncultured Opitutaceae bacterium (assembly GCA_964526145.1). Lineage (GTDB taxonomy): Bacteria > Verrucomicrobiota > Verrucomicrobiia > Opitutales > Opitutaceae > UBA2377. The sequence continues at coordinate 164 of CAZGJB010000119.1, read as the reverse complement.
TTTCACTTCATGCTGAGCAGCCGCACGCCGACGCTGCCGGCGTGGTTTATCGCAGGCATGTCCGAGCTCTATCAGAACGCCATCCTTGAGTCGGTCCCGCCCGGGCGATCGACCTCCTCGGCCGCGGCGGGGCGCCCGGGGATGCCCAGGCGGCTCGACCACTC
>CAZGJB010000118.1:0-10200 GCA_964526145.1 uncultured Opitutaceae bacterium | reverse complement strand
GACGTTGATCTCGAGCGTGAGCTGGTCGTCGAAGATTTCCTTCTCGGTCAGCTGGGTGTGGCGCAGCTTTTCCAGCGCGTCGGAGGCATTGGACACCAGCTCGCGGATGAAGATTTCCTTCTCCGTGTAGAGCGAGTGGGTGACGATATCGAGCAGCTGGCTGATCTCGGCTTGGAACTCGTATTTTTTCGGAGTGTGGGTGGACATGTTTGAAGAGGATGTGGGATTTGAGAGGAATACCTGCAAAGGTGCGCCGGAGGCGACGACCATCGCGCGGAATGGTCAGTTTAGCGGTGACCGGTAAAAATCAAGCGGCGGTTTACCGCCCCCGGGCCTCGGGTTTCGGGTGTCCGCCGGGGCCCCAGCCATCGGTGCGGGGGGAGACTGCGGTCAGGGGTTCGAAGGCATACTCGATCGCGTCGGGCGTCACGGTGAAGACCTGGAAGCCCAGGCGCGGGTCGCCGTCGGGCCAGCGCTGCGCCCATTGCGCCATGGCGGTGGACGCGCCGAAACAATAGGTGATGCCGTCGGCCGTGAAGGGCGGGCGGCGGCAATGGACGTGACCGCTGAGCACGTGCGTCACGCCCGCGCCGCGGTAGGCCTCGATCAGCTGGCGGCGTGGCGCCGGATCCATGGTGAAATACCATTCCAGGTACTCCTCGTCTCGGGTCAGGTCGCGCGACGGGTCGGCGGGGGTGTCGGCGAACAGGGGATAGTGGTTCAACATCACGTGCCAGCGGGTGCGGGGGAACCCGGCCAGGATCGCGAGCCACGCGTCGAGGGCGGCGGCGGAGGGGAGGGTGGTGCCGGCGACGGCCTCGTAGCAGCCGCTGAAGCGCACGCCGCGGTGCACGAAACTCCACGGGAAGCTGCCGATGTGCTCGCGAAAGGCCTCGAGCTGGGCCTCGGTCACGTTGAGGGCGACGTCGTCGCGGTCGGACCATGCGCCCTGGCGGTCGGCGTGCTTGTTGCCCGTGTCCATGTTGCCCGGGATCGCATGCCAGCGCACGCCGGTCGCGTCGAGGGTCGCGGCGGCGTCGGCGAACTCCCAGGCGTTGACATTGCCGTCGCGGGTGAGGTCGCCGCCGACGAGGAGCAGGTCGGGGCGCAGCGCCTTGATCTGCGCGGCCGCGGTGGTCCAGTTGTCGTTGAGCGCGGGCTTGAAGCGGTACGAACGCGGCGATCCGACATGGATGTCCGTCACGTGGACGAACTGCCAGCTGGGATCGGTGCCAGGCATGGCCGCACGGGCGGCTCAGCGCTCGTCGGTGTGCTGCTTGTCGATGGGCTCGACGTGCGCGAGGTCGTGCTCGTGCTTGGCGCCGGGTCCGCGCAGCACGCGGATGATGCACCAGGCAAAGAGGACGGTCACGAAACCGACCGACAGTATCATGTTGATCCAGCCTCCGGTGGTCATGGCAGCGATTCCTCCTTGTTGGCGTTGGCTTCGCGCCGGACCCAGTTCTTGCCGGCGATGTTCACGAGAATGAGCGAAAAGACGGTCATGATCACGATCCACCCGACGCTGAGCCGGGCGACGAAATTGGGTTCGGCGCCGACGAGGTCCTTCACGTAGCTCGTGGGGTTGAAGTGGGGATGGCTGAACGAGTAGTTCCAGCCGAAGACATTCTGCAGCACGAAGAGCACGAACACGAGCAGCAGGAAGGACGGGGTCACGTACTTGATGATGAACTTGTAGATGTTCGGGATGCGCATCTCGGCGCCCTCGTGGGCGATGGCCCAGCCGCGCTCGATGCCCATGCCCCAGCCGAAGATGAGGACCAGAATCGTCGCCTGGATGAAGAGCATCACGGTGCCGACCCAGAAATCGATCGTGTCGAGGGCCTTCAGGTCCTTGGAGAAATACCACACGAACAGCGTGCCCACGGCGGTGATCAGCCCGAGCAGGGCGACGGATTGCTTGCGCCCGATGTTCAAGCCCTCCTCGAGGAAGGCGATGCCGGGTTGCAGCATCGACAGTGAGCTCGTGATGGCCGCCAGGAACAGCAGGGCGAAAAAGATCGAGGCGAAGACCTGGCCTCCCGGCATGCGGGCGAAGACCTCGGGCAGGACGTTGAAGCCGAGGCCGAAGGTGCCCTGACCGACGATGCCGGCGGCGCCGAGGAAGATGAAGGCGGCCGGCACGGTGATCAGGCCGCCGAGGCCGACCTCGCAGAACTCGTTGGCCGCGGAGGCGGTGAGACCGCTGAGCACGACGTCGTCCTTGCTCTTGAGGTAGCTGGCGTAGGTGATGATGACGCCGAAGCCGACGGAGAGGGAGAAGAAGATCTGGCCGGCGGCGGCGAGCCAGAGCTGCGGGTTCTTCAGGCCGGCGGAGATATCGCCGGGATTCCAGAGGTAGCCGAGGCCGTTGATGACGTTCTGGTCCGGCTTGGCGAGGTCGGGCGTGCCGAGGGTGAGCACACGCACCAGCACGATGACCGCGATGAGGATCAGGAGGGGCATGCCCCACTTGCAGACGAACTCGATGCCCTTCGAGATGCCGCGGTAGATGAAGTAGAAGTTCAGGACGTAGACGATGAGGACGAAGATGCCGACGTCGCCGAGGCCGAAGTGCAGGGCGACGCCATCGGAGCTCGCCCCGGTGAAGCGGCCGAAGAATTCACCGTAATTCATGCCCGGCTGGTGCAGGGTGCCGGCCATGGAGTTCAGCGCGTAGCCCAGGCACCAGGCCTCGATGTACACGTAGTACATGTAGATGCACACCGGCACGATGAAGCCGATCACGCCGAGATACTTGCCGGAGGGCCGGGTGAGGAGCGCCTGGAAGATGCCCGGCGTCGAGTGATAGCCGGCGCGGCCGCCGTAACGGCCGAGGGTCCACTCCACCCAGCAGATCGGGATGCCGATGAGGAGGAGCGAGACAAAGTAGGCGATCATGAAGGCGCCGCCGCCGTACTGGGCTGCGAGTCCGGGGAAACGCAGGAAATTGCCGAGGCCCACCGCACTGCCGGCCACGGCCAGGATGACGCCGAGCCGCGAACTCCAGGCTTCTTGGGTTTGTGCCATGGGCGGGCATGAAGACCGTTCCGGCCGGCGCGGGCAACCCCAAGTTTCGGGAATTGTGGCTCCGGTTTGGGCTTTGCCTCGGCCGCGCGCCCGGCTTTCATGCGGCTGCGTTGAACACCTACGACCGACATCTCCTGCGCGAGTGGCTGCACATCCTCGGCCTGGTGCTCGTCGCCATGGTGGGGTTGCTGTTCATGCAGGTCCTGTACGACGATTTCCGCTATCTCAACGACCTGGGCGCGGAAGCGGCGGACTTCGGCGCCTATTTCTTCGTCACCATCCCGGGCTTCCTGTCGCTCGTGCTGCGGGTGGCGCTGCTGATCTCGCTGCTCTTCGTGCTCGGCAAGCTGCATCGCGCCAATGAGTTCATCGCCCTGCGTGCCGCCGGGGTCAGCCTCCTGCGCATCACGGCCCCCGTCTGGCTCGTCGGCGCGCTGGCCTGCGGCCTGACCTGGTACCTCAACGCCAGCGTCGTCCCGTGGTCCGTCGAGGAATCGCGCGCCCTGCGGGAGAGTCTGCAGTACCGGCAACAGGCGCGGACCCAGGCCGAGGACCGCGTCGGCGCGGTCTACAGTGTCGGCTTCGACAACCGTGCCGCCGGCCGCATGTGGTTCTTCAACCGCTACAGCCAGTTCACGCGCAAGGGCTACGGCGTCACGCTTTCCGAGCTCGACCCGCAACGCCGCGAGCAGCGGCGGATCGTCGCCGCCGAGGCCTGGCCGGATCCGGTGCGCGGCGGCTGGGTGTTCCGCGACGGCCGGGAGCTGATCTTCGACCCGGAGACCGCCGAGATGATCGAGCCGCGGCCGTTCACGGAACTCTTCCGGCCGGATTGCACCGAGGACCCGCGGCTCATGCTCATCATCGACCGCAAGGCCGGCGACCTTTCGTTTTTCGAGCTCGGCCGGCTGATCGACTACCTCCGCCAGACCGGCAGCCCCAAGGTCGTGCCCTACGAGGTGCGCTACTTCAGCCTCATCGCCGACACGCTCGGGCCGCTCATCATCATCGGGCTCGCCGTCCCCTTCGCCGTCTCGGGGGTGCGCGTGAACCCGGCCGTGGGCGTGTCGAAATCCATCGGACTCTTCTTCCTCTATTACATCTTCATGAACCTGGCCTCGTCGCTCGCGACCAAGGGCGTCATCGAGCCGCTCCTCGCCGCTTGGGTGCCCAACCTCGGCATGGCCGCGATCGGGCTCTGGCTCTTCGTGCGGCTGCGGTAGGCCGCGCGCGGGCGGCCTACATCTGCGTCACGAGCCACTGCTCGATCCGCTCCCAGACCTTGTTGCTGGGCCACAGCATGATGACCCAGACGACGAAACTGTTGATGTAGCTGAGAAAGACGGCGGCGCTGGCCATGTCCTTGATCCGCTTGGCGACGGGATGCTGCTCGGGTCGCACGTAATCGATCACCAGCTCGATCGCCGAGTTGAGCAGCTCCACGACCAGGATGAGGACCAGTGAACCGATCATCAGCGCGGTGGAGGCTGCATTGACCGGCAGGACGATCGCCAAGGGTGTCAGTAGCAGGCAGAAGATCAGGCCCTCCCGGAACGACGGCTCGTGCCGCAGCGCGGCGACGAAGCCCTCGACGGCGTAGCGCACGGACGCGAAAAAATTGAGCACACTGCGGCGCTTCGGCGCCTGGTCGGATGGGTTGGGATTCACGATGCGGCAGCTGGGTCCGGCTCACTCCCGCGCCGGCGCGAGGCGGAAATCGGTGAAGTCGTTCACGATGCCCTCGTGGGGCCGGTCCTGTTTGTAGATCTCCAGGATGCGCCCGTGCTCGTAGTCGGTGGTCGGGAAGATGCGCGGTGGCTCGCCGCGCAGGAGAATCGCGGTGTAGGCACGGTGCCGGTCGACGAGGCGGCGGATGACAACCATGGGGCGAGGCTAGTGGGAATTTGCTCCGAGGCAAATCGGGTGACGTCAGCTCCAGTTGAAATTGAAGCTGATGCTGATGCGCTCGGCCTCGACCCGGTTGGCCGGGACCTCGTGCCGCAGCCAGCTTTCGAACAGGACCACGTTGCCGGCGGCGGCGGGGTAGGTGACGTGGTGCCGGACTGCCGGCCGGGCGTCGGCGCGCCGGGGCGGCGCGGCCATGAACTTGCTCAGGCGCGGATCCTCGAACTTGAGCCCGGGGCAACCCGCCGGGGTCGCGACATAATAGGTCCCGCTGATGAACGAGAGCGGGTGCAGATGCAGCGAATGCGCGGCCGTCGGCGGCATGATGTTCACCCAGCAATCCGTCAGCCGAATCGTCCGGCCGCGGAGGTCGAAATCCAGCGCCCGGGCATACGCGCGGGCGTGGCGGAGAAGCTTCTGCTCCAGGTCGGCAAACGTGCTCGAGAAGCGGTGCAGCTCATTCATCGAGGCATAACTCGTGTAGCTGCCCGGATAGTTGATCGCCGACCAGCGCCGGCCGGCCGCGTCGAAGTCGCGCAGGCGCCGGCACTCGTCGGCCAGTTCTGCATTCAACCGGCCGAGACCGGATTTTTGCAGGGGCTCGCAGTAGAGCAGCGTGGGAAACCAGGCGCGAACGGGCATGGCCGGAGGATGCCCGCCGCGGAGGAACCGGCAACGGTGAAAATTCGCGGCGATTTTGCTTCTGCCATGCGTGGAACGCCGGCAGTTTGCCCGCGTCATGGTGCGGACACTTCTCCTCCTCGCCGGCCTGCTCGCCCCGCTCCTCGCGGCCGCCGAGCCCGTGCGCACGCTGCTGCTTGAGCTCCGGCATGTGCCGGAGGACATGCGGGCCTCATCGGGGGTCGAGGCCGGACCCGGGACCTATTCCTACGATTCCTATGACCGCGAACGCGTGCTCAGCGTCGTGCGTGACACGGTCCTGATGCTCGCCACGCCGGAGGAACTCGCCCAGGCGAAGGCTGAGGGCCTCGACGTCCGCGTGCTGATGGAAAGCAACGACAAGCTGACGCTCATCCGCCGGGCGCTTTACGGTCCCACGCTCAAGCCGACCGTCTATCATACCTATGCCCGCATCACCCAGCGGGCCGATGAGCTCATGGCCGCCCGGCCGGGTCTCATGCAGCGGGTGCAGATCGGGGAGACCACCCGCCACCGCCAGCCCATCTACGCCTACCGGCTCGCCAACGACGTGCGCCAGCCCCAGGAGCGGCCCGCGGTGCTGCTCAACGGCTGCCATCACGCCGACGAGGTGCTGGGCGCCGAGATCGTGGTCGCCTTCATGGAGCGCCTGATGACCGGGTACGGCACCGATGCCGAGGTCACACGCTGGCTCGACACGCTCGAGATCTGGCTCGTGCCGGTCGTCAATGTCGACGGCCACGATGTCGTGACCTCGGGCCAGGATCCGCGCTGGCGCAAGAATCTCCGCGATGTCGACGGTGACGGCACGGTCGCCTATCCCGAGGGCGTCGACGTCAACCGCGGGTACGATTTCAACTGGGCGCTCGGCGGCACCAGCGATCCCGCCAAGGTGAGCTACCGCGGGCCGCATCCGTTCTCCGAGGCCGAGAACCGCGCCATGCGGCGGCTGGCGGAGATGCGGCAGTTCCTGCTCTCGATCTCCTATCACAGCCAGGGCGAGGTGATCTTCTACCCGTGGACCTGGAACGGAAAGCCGGCTCCGGACGATGAGATCATCCGCCGCATCGCCGGCGACGTGGCGGCGAACATCCCGCGCATGGACGGCAGCGGCACGTACGCGATTTCACCGGGTGGCGCCTCGAGCCAGAGCTACCCGTGGTTCTACGGCCGGCACGGCACGTTCGACATGATCATCGAGACCGGCAAGGGCGCCCACCTCTTCCCGCCCCACGAGGTGCCGGGCATCGTTGCCGCCAACCTCCAGGGCGTGACGGCCTGGCTGCGCCACGCCGAGGGTCCGGGCCTCGCCGTCAAGGTCACCGACGCCGCGACCGGGGCGCCCCTCGTCGCCCAGGTCTGGCTGCCGCAGATCGAGAACGAGACCGTGGACCGGCGCACCACCGACGCGACCTTTGGCCGTCGCTGGCGCCTGCTGGAACCGGGATCGCACCAGGTCATCGTTTCCTGCCCGGGTTACCGCACCGTGGCCCTGCGCGACGTGGCGGTCGGCGAAAAGGGCTGGACCCCGCTCGAGCTCAAGCTCGAGCGCGAGTGAACGGCGGGGCTACTTGCCGAAGACCTTCAGGCCGACGACGCCGGCGACGATGAGCAGAATGCACACGAGCCGCGCGACCGTCGCCGGCTCCTTCAGCACGAGCATGCCGACGATCGCGGTGCCGGCGGCGCCGATGCCCGTCCACACGGCGTAGGCCGTTCCGATCGGCAGGGTGCGGGCGGCCAGCGCCAGCAGCCACATGCTGGCCGCCATCGCTGCGATCACGCCGACCGAGGGCCAGAGCCGCGTGAACCCGGCGGTGGACTTGAGGCCCACCGCCCAGACGATCTCCAGGGCCGCAGCGGCGAGCAGAATCAGCCAGCTTTTCATGTCGGCCAGAACGGCGCTCAGGCCGGGCGGATGACCGTGCGGATCGCGGCCTTCGTCACCAGTCCGCGGCAGCGGAGGGCCACGCGCACGGGATGCGGCGGCTGGTTGATCGTGTCGGTGTCGCATTCGAGCTCCGCGCCCTCGACGGTCACCTCCGCCGTGACGGCGGCGTGCTCGTCGGCCAGCCGCACGCGCGTGCCCTCGATGTCCGCCTTGCCCAGCGAAATCAGCGCCGTCTCGAAGGCGGCCGGTTCGGCGAACTCGACGTGATCGGTGATCGTGAGCGACCCGGCGCCGCGGCGGTCGTAGAGGAACTCGCGCTCCAGCTTCCGCAGGATCGACACGTCGTATGCGCCGCGGAGGTCAAGGACCATGCGATCGGTGTCGGCGCTGAACTCCTTGCCCAGCACGCGGGCGCGGAATTCCGCCCCGGGCGATTGCAGGCAGGCGGCCACGCGCGGCACCGGGTGGCCGTAGGAGTTGAGCAGCTGGCTGTCGTAGCGCTTTTCGCTGAACGTGCGGTAGCTGTAGACCTCGAGTCCGGGATCGAGCACGAGCGTGCGACCGTCGAGCACCACCGTGAAGGTGCCGAGGTCGTTGTGGTTGTGGTTCACGCCGTTGTTGCCGCCGAGGAAGGTGGCGGCGAAGCGCCTCGTCGTCGTCGGCGCGGGCCGGCAGATGAGCAGGGCTGATTGCTCGAACCAATTGCGCAGGGCGGGCGGGGTGCTCAGCTCCACCGGCTGACGGGGCGTGCGGGTGCGGAACATCCACACCAGCGCGTCGACACCGAAGCCCAGGTCGGCCATGGGATCCGCCCCGGGTGCGACCGGTGTGACGGGCAGCGGCGGCTGGCCGAGCCGGTTGTCGGGCCACAGCCGCGCCCAGAGCGGCGGATTCACGTCGAGGTTGCAGTCGGCGAAGGCGGGATAAGCCCCCGGCTGAATCTCCGCCCGCCGGGGGAAGCGCGCGGCCCGCGCCATCTTGGGCTCGGCGAGGAGATCCACCGCATCATGGGTGGCGACGCGCAGGAGCTCGCTCATGAAGATGTAATGGCTGAAGCCGTAGCCCCAGTACGCCACGCCCTCGGTGCAGAAGCCGTCGTCGGTGAAACTGTCGCGGAAATTGATCACGTGGGCCTGGGCAAAAGCCAGCCACCACGCCCGCTCCGCCGCGTCGGGCAGGAGCGCGACCGCCGCATGGGCCGTGCAGAAGAGGCAGACCGAGCTCCAGTTGTGTTTCACGGCAATCCACCAGTAGAGATCGCGACCTGACTCGATGCGCTGGCGCAGCGGGGCGAACAGGCGACGCTGCGTTTCAGTGCGGATCAGGGCGCGCAGCGATGCGGGCAGCCGATCCTCCAGGATGTAGTCGGTCAGGGCCAGCGCCTCGGCGAAATGCACTCCGACGAGGTCGGGCTCGACCGTCTTCAGGTCGTAGTTGAGACGCTTCAGGTCGTTGCCGGGATGGGTCCAGGTGTTGACGCGGCAGATCGCCTCGGCGTCGGTCCGGATCACTTCCAGGAACTCGCCCTGGTGGTGGATCGCCTCGGCGAGGAGGAAGAGCATCTGCCGCTTGCGGGCGAGGCCGAGCACGGCGTTGATCTGCGTCGTGCTCTGCTGCTCGAGGCTCGCGAGCCAGGTCGCGTTGTTGTACTCGGGGAAGGGTTGCGCCGCATGCTCGCGGGCGGCGGCCAGGACGCGCTGGCCAAACGGGTCCTCGCGCCAACGGTCCCACGCCGCGCGGTCCGTGGCCTTGGGAGCGAGGGCGAACCGCTCGCGGGGCATCAGCGCCTGGAGGGCGCGGACGTGTTCGGGCTGGGGGAGGAAGGTCTCATCGGCCGCGAGGTCGAAGTTGAAATCGTAGGCGCCCATGGTGCGCGCAGCATGGTCCGCCCGAAGACAGCGGCAAGCTTGGGAATCACGGGTGATCCCGGATCAGCGGTGCGCGGCGCGTTGACATCCACCAGCGGGCGCAATCTGGTGGCCGTCGCGTGCAATTATTCCCGAACATTTGCCCAGCCCCTCGGGAGTCATACCGGACTTGCATCCGTCGGATGCGGTTCTGCCTGCTGGGCGCGGCGCTGCTGCTGCCGCTCCGGACGGGTGCGACCGAGGCCGAGGGTTGGGAATTGCTGGCGGGTTATCTTTACCGCGACGCCTTCGAGGCCTTCGAGCGCGCGCCCGCCGGCAGCCGCTCCCGCGAACTCGGACTCGCCGCCAGCCTCCTGAACCATCCCCCGGTCACCGGCGGCAAGATCGCCGCGGCCGAGGCCCGGCTGCGCGGGCTCATTGCGGCGGACGGCACCGACGACACCGCGATGTATGCGCGCCTTCTGCTGGCGCGGATCGCGCATCTGCACCGCGATGCGCCGATCCCCGAGGTCGAGGCCGCGTACCGTGACGTCCTGAATGCCGACCCGCGCCACCCCGCTGCCCAGGTGGCCGCCAGCCGCCTGGCCTTGGTGCTGCTTTACCAGCGCCCCGATCTCGCGGTGCCGCAGCGCCTCGACGAGGCGGCCGCGCTCGCGGGCGTGGCGGGCGCCGCCGCGCTGCCCGAGGCGGCCTGCGCGTTTTACCGCAATCTCGCCGCCGCCGCCCTGTTCTACGAGGTCTGCGACGACCGGGTTCTCACCTGGCTGCAGCAGGCCGACGCCATCGGCCCCGAGGACCCGATCGTTGCCGCGAATCTCCGCATCCAGCTCGCCGAGGTCGCGCGCC
>CAZGJB010000117.1:0-10271 GCA_964526145.1 uncultured Opitutaceae bacterium | reverse complement strand
CAGTGATCGGAAGGATTGTGGAAGAAAGGCCTTGGGCTGTCGTGGTCCTTGGAGTTAGCCGCGATCACGCTGTGAACTTGCGGGACGACGGAGAAATTGAAGATATCATTGGGCGAATTAGAGAACGGGGGAGTGAAATTGTTGGGGTGACGATGCCAGGTGAAGGATTCGTTCTGACTAACGACCGAATCAGGGCCGCATTGATTAAACACGGCGGTGAGGTTGCAGATCTTGCCGCTGCATTCCGTATTCGCCCGGACAATAGCCTCAAAAAAGGCGAACGAGAGAGGATTATTGCCGCCACGATCTCGTTTCCCTTGCGCAAGGTGCTGTTCAAGAACTCGTCGCGAGCTGCCACTTTACCGGTAACGGAATCACGGGATCCAAGGATGTTACTCAAGGATGCCGCAATCCTGAACGCCCCATTGTCCCTTGTGGAGGCGAAGGGGGAGACACGGACAATCTTTCGAGCAAAGGAAGGCGAGTGGCAGTTCAATCTGCACTCATTTGTGGCGTTTCACGCTGGTAAGTTCTGGGCGATCTGGTCTACCGGAAGGATCGATGAAGACAGCAGTAGCCAGTACATCTGCTATTCCACGAGCGCCGATGGGTCGGAATGGACTACCCCGAATACGTTAGCCGCCGATCCCGATGGGGAGGAAGGACCTTTGCGGTGGATGGCGAGTGGAATCTATGTTGAAGACGGCCGCCTTTTCGCCCTTGGAACCCTGAATAAAGGATTTGGGCCGAACGGCGAAATCTGGCTAGAAGCGCGACTTGTGCGGTTTGAATGGGTCGCAGGCAATTGGGTGAAGGAGTCAGTCGTCGGAGAGGACTGCGCAGCATATTTCCCGCCTTTGAGGGTCCATGGACGCGACTTCCTAATTTGGAGGGACAGTCGGGCGCATTTCTTCACTGCATTGTCCGTAGCGGGCCTGAATGAATGGGTGGTCACCCGCTTACCGGGTCCCTTGCCTCTCTACAGAATGAGCGAAACAAGCGTCTACGCAGATAGCGACGGAGTCTTGCACATGATAATCCGAGATCAAGGGCACACCCGGCGCCTGTATCGATCACTAAGCTATGATTCTGGAGGCACCTGGACAATTCCTGTCAAAACAAACTATCCCGACGGAACGAGCAAGAACATGAGCGGCAGACTGTCGAATGGTTGGTACTACTTGATTAATAATCCGAAAGTGCATGGAAGTAACCTGCGTGATCCCTTGGCGATTTCCTTCAGCCGTAATGGCTGGACATTCGAGCACCCTCTCGCGCTTCGAAAGCATGCTCCGCCTTTGAGATACCCAGGGAAGGCGAAAGGTAGCCACAGTTTTCAGTATTCGCATGCGCTGGAGCATGAAGGCAAATTGTGGGTCATCTATGCCACCAACAAGGAGGACATAGAAATCTCTGCATACCCGCTAGATTCCTTTGGGTTAAATTGAATGGTACTTTTGGGCGCTTGGAACATCGCCTGCGCAAACCGACCTATCGGAATGGGTCCATTGTTCTGCGTTCTCACCTCAAGCATGTGTTAGGTCCAAAACTTTGGGATCACCCGTCAGAGGATGTCCTCCCATAAGACAAGCCGGTGAGCGTTGTCGAAAACTACCAGCGCCAGAGTCTGCATTTCAGATATGAACACTAAGCCGCCGTTGTTAGCAGGAATTATCGCCGCGCCGTACACTGCGATGAATCAAGATGGATCGTTGAATCTTGAGACCATCGACCAACAAGCTAGTGCGTTGATTGGCGACAAGGTCGCCGGCGCATTTGTTTGTGGCACGACTGGGGAGGGCTATTCCCTTTCGACCGCCGAGAGAATGCAGGTCGCAGAGCGTTGGCGAAAGGCTGCACCGGCCAATGCGCTAAAGGTTATCGTTCATGCAGGGCATAACAGCTTGCCGGATGCGATCCAACTTGCACGTCACGCCGAGGCAATCGGCGCCGACGCGGTCAGTATTGCAGCGCCGAATTACTTCAAAGCTGGTTCGGTCGCCGACTTGATGGCATTCTGCGAACCGGTGGCCAAGGCTGCTGCCTCCACTCCCTTTTACTATTACGAAATACCGGCGATGACGGGAGTGAATTTGTCGATGACCGAGTTCCTTGAGTTGGGCGGCGCGAGGATTCCGAATCTAGCTGGGATAAAGTTCAGCAGCACCAACCTTGCTGCCTTGCAGGAATGCCACGCTTTCAATGAAGGGAAGTACGAGATACTTTTTGGCTGCGATGAGATGCTTTTAGCTGCTTGGGCTTTAGGGATCCGAGGGGCGGTGGGCAGCACTTACAATTATGCCGCACCGCTGTACCACAAAATGATCGGCGCATTTGAGAAGGGTAATCGAAGCCTAGCTCAGGCGTTGCAGCTTAAGTCTGTTGAAATGGTCAAAGCACTACAGCCTTTTGGCGTCTTAGCTGCCGGCAAGGAGATCATGAGCTTACGCGGTATTCAATGTGGCCCTGTCCGTCCTCCGCTGAAAAGGCTGAATGAAGTTCAACGAGCCGAGCTTCTAAAGTCTTTTAGGGAGAAACCGGATTTTTGGGAAATACTTCAGAGATAGGCATGGTTGTTTCCCGAGTTCGGCCGATCACTGTGCTAGGCGAGCAGAGCGCCAATTTAGGCCCGGGCGATTATGGCATAATCTCTAAAACGCAAAGGCCAGGGTAGGGTGGGGTTGATTTGGGCTCCGAACCAGCGAGTTCCGCTTGACGCCCCCGGAATCACGCTTGGGCCCGAGTTATAGACCGCTCAGACGGACCTCCCAACGTAAGAATATTGTTATGTTTTAACCCGTTAACGCTGGATCGCAAGATGGCGGTGCCCAATGCAGCAGAGATGAGCTGGATCTCAACTATGGCCTGTGCGACCTTGGCGTAATGTGGAAAACGCCAAGGTCAGGGTGGGGTGGGGGTCTGCGAAAAATGGGCGTTGTGTCCATCGTGCTACGATTGCGGGCAACCGAGAATCATCGGCTGCCGTCGCCCCGCCTGACGCCCTTTGGCGGCCATCCCATGCGTTACATCTACCTCACCAACTAATCCATGAGTCATGCTGCCGCAGGGCCGCCCGCACGGGCTGCTCGTTCCGTTGGCGGTGGGACTGGTAGTAGTAGCTGCTCACAGCCAGGTGCAGCAGCCCGCAAGCCCTCGTTCCGCTGACCGGGTAGGTCTCCTGGAGACAATCCACGGCGGTTCGGCGAGCTGCGGGCTCTACCAGCTTTTTGAGTTCACGTCCTTGAGCATCCCCACGTCCAAGCTCAGATCGGCCACGACCTTCTTCAGCTCGGTGTTCTCGCGCTCCAGTTGCTTGAGCCGGTGGAGCTGACTGGGCTCCAGCCCACCGTATTTGCTCTTCCAGCGGTAAAAGGTGCCGCTGGCGATGCCGTGCTCACTGAGCAGCTCGGGCAACGGCTTGCCCTGCCCGGCCTGCTTGAGGATGCCGATGATCTGCACTTCGGGATGGTGCTTCTTCATGTTCCTGGTGGAACCTGCTGACCAAGGACGCTTCGGCCCTCGACATCCCTGAGGGCGCATCGCCTGGCGCCGGCACCGTTTCGCCAAGGAGAGGACGTGTGCCATGATTTGACAATACGCGGGGATGCACCCTCCTGTGCCGGCCCTACACCGCATGTCGCTGCCGGCCGCCGTTGATATAGAGCTCTTTTTTAATGGTTCACTGATCGTCCTGTTCCCTCGAAGCGAGAAAGGGAGGAACTGGATCCAGCATTTCCTGAAGCCCACAGGGTGGCAGGTTGGACCGGCTGGGGCCTTTCTGGCGGACCGCGGTGAGTTCGCGGCGCTTACTGCCTGGCTCAGCCGCGACGGCCTCCGGTTTGAGGTCAGGAATCCCGAACACGGGGATTAGGATCTGCTGGAGTGAAGCGGGATTGTGACCTGCCCCGGCGCGAATGCAAAATGACAGTCGGCGATGAATGCCTTTGGGTGAAGACTGATCTTTCAAATCACTCCCGATCGAGTTTCTCGTTGGTGAGCAGCGGGATGGTGTGGCCTATCACATCAACTTCGGTGCCGAAATCGAGGCGCCCAAGTAGAGACGATACAATTGCGGCCTGCGGCTCATTTTTCGAGCACCTCGGCGGCGTGTAGGAAACCGCCTGCGGTCCAGCCCATCATCTGGGGCATCTCGTATTCGTTGGCGACGTCGATCCTGCCGGTGAGGGCGTTGTATTTCTCCCACAGCCTTCCCGTGGAGGCGAGATTGCGGGCGCAGGTGAGGACGTATTTCTCGGCGAGACGCTTCGCGTCGCTGGTGTAGCCGTACCGGAGCAGCCCCGTGATGGCGGCAGTCTGCAGCGGGGGCCAGGCATTGGGGGCGTCCCATTGGTAGGTGTTCGCCGAGGTGTTACTGCCCTCGGCGCAGGTCATGAGGCCGTGGGCGCGCTCGACGAGGGGAAGATTGCGCACGAGGGCCGCGGCTTGGGCATCCGTGCAGACCCCGGCCCAGAGCGCGAAATACGGCGCGGCGGAAACGACGGTGCCGGCGCGACCGTGCGCCCAGTCGTAATCGAAGTAGAACCCCCGCGCTTCGTGCCACAGGTAGCGGTCGATGAGGAGGCGGCGGCGGCCGGCGCGCTCGCGCCAGGACGTTTCCTCGGCGTTGAGACCGAGGAGGCGCGCGAAATCCCCGGCGATGGTTTCGAACTGGAAAAGAATGGCGTTGGTGTCGACGGGATTGAAATCGGCGGCGCGCTGGGAAAAGCGCGGATTGAAGTCCCAAACCTCGCATTCGGCCATCTTGTGGCGGAGATACTGGAGGCGGGCAACGGGGTCAGCCGGGATGTCGCGCAGGCGGTGGCTGATCACGTCGTAAAATTTGGCTAGGGTGACAGGGTCTGCGTGCGTGCCGCAGGTATTTAGCTCATTGGGCGCGAGGCGCAGCGCCATCCAGAAGGCGTACTCTTTGCCCAGCGCCGCGTAAGCGCGGCGCAACCAAGCGCGATCGCCGGTGTGGCGGAAGATATCGTCGAATAGGACGGCCGAGACCGGGATCTGCGAGCGGTTGAGCGCGATGCGGACCGAGATGTTGGGCACGAAGCCGATCTGCTCAATGCAGTGGATGACGTTGTCGGCGTTGTTGATGGCCTCGGCGAGGCGGTTCTGACGCAGAAGCCCGAGGTTGGTGAAATAGGTATCCCAATAGAAGAACAGCCACATCGTGGGATCGGTCGAGGGCACGGTGTGGGGCCGTGGTAGGGGGAACTCCTCGGCGGACTCATGGCGGGAGTCGCGAAAGGTCTGTTCCCAATGGGTTTCGATGTGGCGACGGGTTGCTTCGATGGCTTCACGTAATTGCACCGGTCCATCGTGGGCACGCCACGCTCGAAATCAACCGCTGCGCAATCGAAACCAAGGGCCGGCGACGGGACCGATGCGGAGTTGGAGCCGCATGAAATCATCCAGCGCCCTCACGAAATCCGCTGGGTCGGATATTACTCTCTACATTTTAAGCTAAGGCTTTCACCTCAAAACAGAAAACAGGAATGGACGGACATTGAGGCGAAGCTATTTTCCCGGGGTGCACGCATGCTTCCAACTCCATCGTTTTGCTCTTCTAGCTATTGCGTTTCTGATCATGGCACTCGGTTCCACTGCCGCACCGCTGCCATTCAAGGTCAAACCGAAGATCCCTGACCAGCAGACGCTCGCCGAGCCGGATCAGGTGCACCTTGAGGGCTTCCTGGGCCGGCGCGTCATGGCCAATGAGAAACACCGGCTCCTAGCCGTGGACGAGGACCGACTCCTTCTCAGCTACCGGCAGCGCCCCGGTGTCCATCAATGGGATGGCGAGCACGTCGGTAAATGGATTCACGCCGCCACGCTGGCGTGGGCGAACACCGGGGATGCCGAACTCCGGGCCAAGCTGGACCGCGTGGTTGCGAACCTCCTCAGCTGTCAGGAGGAGAACGGTTATCTCGGCACTTACCTGCCGGAGAAGCGCTGGACGTCGTGGGATGTCTGGGCCCACAAATACAATCTGATCGGTCTGATCACCTTCGTTCGCTACACCGGCGATACCGGGCCCTTAGCGGCGTGTCGTCGGATGGCCGACCTGCTGGATCGCGAATTCGGAGAAAAACCCGGCCAGCGCAATATCGTTGAAAGTGGTTCCCACGTCGGGATGGCAGCAAGCAGCATCCTCGAACCGATGGTCTGGCTCTATCGCCTGACCGGTGAACCGCGTTATCTTGAATTCTGCCAGATGATCCTCCGCCGTTGGGACGGTCCGAGGGGCCCGCGCTTGGTTTCGGATTTCGCCCGGGGCCGGAGCGCCCATCAGGTCGCCAACGCCAAGGCCTACGAGATGATGTCATGCTTGAACGGTGCGCTGGAGCTCTACCGGATGACCGGCGACGCCCAGATACTCAAGGCCGTGCGCCATGCCTGGGCTGATATCGTAGCCACGCGCCTCTACATCACGGGCACGTGCAGCCATCACGAGTATTTCCATACAGATCACGAATTGCCCAACGCCTTGCAGAACGTGGCTGAGACCTGCGTGACCGTGACGTGGCTCCAGTTGAACGCCAATTTACTGCGCCTTACGAGCGAACTGGCCTTTGCTGACGAGCTCGAGCGCACCGGGTACAACCACCTTCTCGGGGCGCAACAGCCCGACGGCAGCAGCTGGGGCTACTACGTAGAACTCGAAGGAAACCGGAAACCCTACTCGAAGGACTTTTCAGGGCACTGCTGCCTCTCCAGTGGACCCCGCGGAATCGTGCTATTGCCGCTAGTCGCGGCTGCTACCGATGCCGACGGCGTGATAATTAACTTCCTTGAGCGCGGCGAAGCCCGCCTTGCTCTGGCCGACGGTCGCCACGTGACCGTCCGCACTGATACCGAGTATCCCCTTGGTGAATCGGTTACGCTCACGATCACGGCGATCGATCGGCCGGGTCCGTTTGCGCTCAAGGTTCGCATCCCGTCTTGGGCGCGTGGCGTTTCTTTAAACGTCGATGGCTCGACCACCTCGGCCAGCCCGGGTAGCTACCACGCGGTCACTCGCGATTGGAACGTAGGCGACACGGTGCAGGTGACAATCCCGGCGCGTCCGCGTCTCGTCATGGGCCGCCATGGCAATGCCGGCCTCGCGGCGGTCCTCTACGGTCCTCTCGTCCTAGCCGCAGATGACCGGGTGAACCCGTCCCAACGGATCGGCACCTTCCAGCTCTATCATCAGGAAATTGGTCCTCTAAAGTTTTCGGAGCTGTCCAAAGCCGAAGCCGATGCGCTCATTCCCGGAACAGCGGTGTTTCAGGTGCTGGGTTCTTCTATTCCCGAAGTGGCCAAGGGTCCGCGCACGCAGGACTTGCCGGTCCGTTTGATTCCGTTCGCCGAGGCGGGCGATGGGGCTCCCTACAAGGTGTGGTTACCCGTCTGGATGTGGTATGTCCCGCCCGAGGCGGCCTTCCATGCCCCAAAGGTCTCGTATGACTAGCGTGGATCATCAATCTCGATGAAGCCGTCCGCATGGGATTCTCGGGCTAGGGCGATGTATGCTTCCGTCTGCTGAGCGTGGCTTCCCCGTCTGCGGGTCGCGAGGTTGAGGCTCGTCACCGGTAACAGTGTGCGGCAAGAGTCCTGCCTCCCATGAAGAAGCCGAGCCTAGTCGACGTGGCCAAGCGGGCCAAAGTATCGATTTCCACGGTTTCGCGCACGATCACTCAGACCGGCAGTATCGGCAAAGAAACCCAGGCTCACGTTCGGAGGGTCATGAAGGAACTCGGCTACGTACCCAATCGCGTGGCTCGTCGGCTCCGGGCGCGGGGAGGCAAGCGGCACCTGATCGGGCTCATCATACCTAATATCCAAAACCCCTTCTTCGCGGATCTGGCTCGCGGCGTGGAAGACACCGCCTACGCGAACGATTTTGGAGTGATGCTATGCAACTACGATGAGGATCCGGCCAAGGAGCGGTTCTACCTCGATGTGATGCAGGCCGAGTCGGTCGATGGCATCATTCTCCCACCGGCCCACGAAGACGATCCCGATGTGCTTAGGGTGAAGCAGAACGGGATACCCGTCGTCTGCGTGGATCGCAGCCTTAATGACCGCACCGTCGATAAAGTTGAGGTGAACAACGAAGCGGGTGGATTCCAAGCCACGGCGCTTTTGTTGTCCAAGGGGCATCGACGCATAGGATTGATTTCAGGTCCGATTGACTCCTCGACGGGGCGCGGACGGCTGGAGGGATTTCGCCGTGCGCACAGGGAAGCGGGCGTTCCCGTCGACGAAACCTTGATACGCTTTGGCAATTTCAAGCAAGAGGCTGGTCGCGTAATCGCTCAAGAGCTTCTATCCTCCACCCTTCCACCGACCGCTCTTTTTGCCTGCAATAATCTGATGCTGATGGGTGCCGTCGAGACCATCTTTAGCCGTGGCCTCAAGATTCCCAGCCAGGTTGCGCTGATCGGGTATGACGATGTGCCACTCGCTGCCGTGTTCAATCCCCCGCTGACGGTCGTACAGCAACCCGCCTACGAAGTTGGTCAGAAGGCGGCTGAACTGCTAATGCGTCGCCTTACACACCCCAACGCAGAGGCTGCCCTGATCTGCCTTAAGCCAAAACTTATTATAAGAAGTTCGGTATAAATATGATGAGTTAATAAAAGTGGGCTCCTAATGAGAATCCAGCCGTAAGGTTTTTTGGATTTACGCAAACGTTTGCCTAAGCAAACCTGAAGCAACTTTGGACCGTCCCATTTCGGTCCCGAACCAAGATTCCAATTCGCATGAAATCCCTCCCTCCTCTTTGCGTGGCGTTGGCTCTAGTTGCCGGCGGTTGTTTTCTTAACTCCTGTAGCAAGGCCCCCGACACTTCAGCTTCCAGGCCACGCGTCGCCTTGGTGATGAAGTCTCTCGCGAATGAGTTCTTTGGTACGATGGCGGCAGGCGCGAAAGCCCACCAAGCGGCGCACGCCAACGTGTACGACCTGATCGCGAATGGCATCAAGAACGAGACCGACCTTTCCGAGCAGGTTGCCTTGGTCGATCAGATGGTCGCCATGCAGGTGTCGGCGATCGTCATCGCGCCGGCTGATTCCAAAGCGCTGATTCCGGCGCTCAAGCGAGCCCAGAATGCCGGGATTGTCGTCATCAATATCGACAACCGCCTGGATGCCGCAGCGATGCAAGAATCGGGCTTAAGGGTTCCCTTTGTTGGGCCCGATAACCGCGCTGGCGCCCTGGCAGTGGGACGCGTGGTCACCGCCCAGCTGCAAAAAGGTGATGCGGTCGCGATCATCGAGGGCATTCCTACCGCCGATAATGGCCGGCAGCGGCGCCTGGGTTTCGAGGATGCCATCCAGGCGGCCAGCTTGAATCTGGTCTCCGTCCAGAGCGGTCAGTGGGAGATGGAAAAGGCCAACACCGTGGCGGGCTCACTCCTCAATGCCCATCCGAACCTCAAGGCGATCTTTTGCGCCAACGACAACATGGCGCTGGGGGCGGTGGCTGCCGTCAAGGCTGCCGGCCGCGACGGTCGGGTGTTGATTGCCGGCTTCGACAACATCAAGGCCATGGGTGCCCTGATTGCCTCGGGTGCGGTCACCGCCACGGCCGATCAGCACGGAGATCAGCTGGCGGTCTTTGGAATTGAAGCCGCCTTGGAGGCCTTGCGCCAAAAGCAAACCGGATCGGATCTCTCCACCCCAGTGGACGTGATCACGCGCTGACCGGCAATGGGCGCGACGCGACTCAAGGCGACCGGCCTGAAGAAAGCGTTTGGCCAGAACGTTGTCCTTCGCAGCCTCGATCTCGAGGTCGCGAGCGGCGAGATCCATGCGTTGATCGGTGGCAATGGTGCCGGCAAGTCGACGCTGTCGAAGATCCTGGCCGGCCTCACGGCGGCAGACGACGGCGCCCTTTCCCTAGATGGCGAACCCTACGCCGTGGCGTCACGGCAAGCAGCTCAAGAACGCGGCGTTGTCATGGTGCTTCAGGAGTTGAGCATCATTCCCACGCTTTCCGTCGCGGAAAACCTCTTCCTCGGGGGGCTCCCTTCGCGGGTTGGAATCGTGGACTACCGGAGACTCCATGAGCACGCGACGCAGGCGCTGCGCCGGGTCGGCTTGGGGCGCCTCGACCCGAGCATGCCGGCCGGATCTTTGGGCGTGGGGCAACAGCAGCTTGTGGAAATTGCCGCAGGCCTTGCCCAACGGTGCCGGGTCTTGATCCTCGACGAACCCACGGCGGCCTTGTCGGGCGCCGAAGCCAAGGTTTTGTTCGATGTGCTGGGCGAGTTC
>CAZGJB010000116.1:0-10394 GCA_964526145.1 uncultured Opitutaceae bacterium | reverse complement strand
ACCTTGATGTCGTCCGTGGGGATCTGGTTGTCGGTCTTCACCACGAGCACGGGGGTCTTGGTCTTCACCCAGACCTCGGCTTCCTTGAAATGCTTGGCCGGGACGTTCTCGAGCGTGTCGCCCATCGTCTTGGCCGGCATCATGCGCCCCTTCTTGCTGGCGTTGAACTCGTAGGCGGCGCGGTAGATGCGATCCTTCGTCGTGGCCGGGCTCTCGTTTTCCGGGATCTGCACCACCCAGCCGGCGAAGTCGTCCTTGGGCAGCTTGCCGTCGGGGTCGGAGATGACGAAGACGAACTGCTTCTTTACCGGAGGCGGCTTCTCCTCCTCGCCCGGGTCGGGTTGGACGGCGAGGTTCATCTCCTCGATCACGCGTCGCAGCATGGCGGGGTCCAGATGGTTCTTCTTCAGGATTTCGGCGACCTTGTTGACGTCAATTTTCGGCATGGAGTTTTCGTTGGGTGTGGGCACGAATGGACACGAATGGGCGCCAATGTAAAGGCCGGGGCGGGTGCGGAGATTTTCGACGTTGTCGACGAGCACGACCGCGTCGTCGGCCGGGCGCCTCGCGCCGAGGTGCATGCGCGCGGGCTGCGGCACCGGGCGGTGCACGTGCTGGTGTTCAATGCCGCCGGGGAGGTGTTCCTGCAGCAACGCTCCCAGCAGAAGGACCTGGCCCCGGGTCTGTGGGACTCGTCCTGCTCCGGGCATCTCGATGCCGGCGAGGACTACGATGCGGCTGCGCTGCGCGAGCTCGGCGAGGAATTGGGACTGCGCCTGCCGCTGCCGCCCGTGCGCTGGTTCCGCATCCTCGCGTGCGCGGCGACCGCGCAGGAATTCGTGTGGGTCTACCGCCTGACGGCCGAGGGTCCCTTTGTGCTGCACCCCGAGGAGATCGAGCGTGGGACTTGGGTGCAACCGAACGAACTCTGGCGCTGGCAGGCCCGCGAGCCGCGGGTGTTTTCCCCTGCCTTCAAGCTGGTCTGGGCGATGGCGTGGATGCGGCTGAGCTGAATCCTCACGCGTTGGTGGGACCGGGACGGGTCTTCCGGCGGGTGATGGCGCCAGGACCCTGGTTTTCGCTGAGCCGCTTGATTTCCTCGAACTGCTTCTGGGTGATCAGGCGCCGGGGCAGGCGGCGTTCGGCTTCCGCGATCAGGCGCTCCCGGTCACCGTCGTCGGGCACATGCGGCTCCCAGGAGGTGTGGTGACCCTGCTTGCGCGTCCACTCGATGTTGCCGCCATGGACGTTCACGACGACCTGGTATTTCCGGTTGTCCTCGTCGCGATTCCACCACCCGAACTCGATGCTCATGGTGCTGATCTCGGCGAATTTCCCGCCGGCGCCAATGCAATTTCCGTTACGACCGGTCCCGGGGCGAACTCCATACCCTGGTGCGTCACGCGCCGCACGATCGCCAGATCGGCCGTGACATCCACGAGCAAGCGACCGAAAGGACGGCAATAAGACCCGGTGTTGATGACCACGCGTCCATCCGGCCGCCGCCAGACTCCCGGATGGTGCGTGTGGCCGGCAATGAGGCAGCGGGCCTGCGGACGATGGGCGGCGGCAAACGCGGCGAGCCGGTCTGGCAACTGCGCCCAGGCGAGAAGGATGCGGGGTATGCGCAACGGCGGCCAGACTGTGTCGGTCATGAAATTGACGAAGGCCTGCAGCGGCGGCACGTCCTGCTGGAGCCGGCGAGGGATCCTCCAGCCGGCCCGGCGGTGGGCAACAAGCAGGTCCCCGAAGGTGAGGTTGGCATACGCTGCCCGCTCTTGCGCAACCAGGCGCCCCACCAGCGCGGCATCGATGCTCCAGGGCACGATATCATCGAAGGCGATGTCCCCATGGGTCACGAGCACCGCCCCGTCCGCCAGTTCCAGGTGATGGATGTCGGAGATCTCCGGATCGTGATTGCCGGTCAGCAGCGTGGCGTTCCGGCCGTGCAACCAGGCGGCTACGTCGGACTTGAGTCGCGCCACCAGGCCGGTCTGGGGATGCGGTCGGGAATCGATCGTGTCACCGTTGAAGACCACTGCGTTTGCCCCCGCGAGCACGGGATCGAGCTGGCGCAGGTCGGTGACCACGCTTGCGCGGTCGCCGTAATGCACGTCGGAAAGGATGCGGGTGAATGGCCGGGACACAGGCCTCCTTAGTGCCGGCCCAAGCGGGCGGCGGCAATGCCGGAGCGCGGATCGCCGGCGCAAGGGCTGTCAGGCTTGTCGCCGGGCTCGGAATGTGCCGTCGTTCGGCATGCGCGCGTTGCGATGGGTCGTTCCCGTTTTTTTGCTCCTGTCGGCGGCCGGTCGGGCTGATCAGGCCGACGAGGTCGCGCGCATCCACACCGAGGCGATCGGTGGACGCGAGCGCATGGAGCTGATGCGCACGCTCCGGGCCACGGGCCGCGTCGAGATCGACGGTCGGGTGATGACCTATGTCCTGCTGGCGGAACGTCCGAATCGGTTGCGCATGGAGACGCGCACCGAGGGACGGCGCATCATTCAGGCCACGAATGGCGTCGACGCCCCGTGGCAGCTGCTGTCGGACGATCAGCCGCCGCGGGTCACGCAGCTGCAGGACTTTGCGGCGCGTGAATTCGCGGCCGATGCCGAATTCGACGATCCGCTGGTGAACTATGCGGCGCGCGGCTACGCGCTGGATTACGCGGGCGTGACCCGGGTCGGGGACCGGCCGGCGATCCGGCTGCTGGTCACCCGGCGGCTGGTCGACAGCTTCGAGCTGCTGGTCGACTCCGAGACCTATTTCATCCTGAAGCGGATCACCCGACAGGTCCGGCAGAGGCGGGAAGTCACGACGGAGATCCTGTTCGAAGATCACCGGCCGGTGGGCGGGGTCATCATTCCCCACCGTTTTCTCAAGTACGCTGACGGACAGCTGCTCCACGAAAGCCGTTTTGAGACTGTGGAAGCCAACGTTCCGGTCCCACCGGACAGCTTCAACCCGCCGGTCTTGGTTAACTTTCCGGCAGCGGGGCCGGGGCAAGGCTTGGGACGGTGACGTCCTCAAGGCGTTTCTCGGCGCGCGTACGTGCTGCCCGCAGGCTCAGCCCTTTGTGTTCGTTGTGGTCAACCGGTTTTTATCGATCCCGGTCGCCGGCTTGCGTCGGGAGGGTTTGCCGGCAAACGATGACGGGATGAACCTGGAGGACCTGCGCCGCAATTACGCCACGCGCTCGCTCGACCGCGAGGACCTGAACGCGGATCCGTTTGCGCAGTTCGACCTGTGGATGCGCGAGGCGATCGAGACGGAGGTGCTCGAGCCGAACGCGATGTCGCTCGCGACGGCCGATGCCTCCGGCCGGCCGGCCCTGCGCACGGTGCTGCTCAAGGGCTTCGACCGGCGCGGGTTGGTGTTCTATACGAATTACGAAAGCGCCAAGGCCCGCGACCTTTCCGAAAACCCACGTGTGGCGCTGTCGTTCCTCTGGCTGCCCGTCGAGCGCCAGGTGATCGTCACCGGCCAGGCGGCCCGGATCTCCGCGGCCGAATCGCTGCGCTACTTCCTCTCGCGTCCGCGCGACAGCCAGATCGGCGCCTGGGCCTCGCGCCAGAGCCACGTGATCACCACGCGCTCCCTGCTCGAGGCCAAGTTCGCCGAGATGAAAGCGAAGTTCCAGCAGGGCGAGATCCCGCTGCCCGGCAACTGGGGCGGCTACCGCGTGACACCGGCCACGTTCGAGTTCTGGCAGGGCCGCCCCAACCGGATGCACGATCGCTTCCGCTACACGCGGCAGGCGGACGACTCCTGGTCGATCGAGCGGCTGATGCCGTGATGCGCGCCGCGGGCGCTCAGATCACCGCGTACTGCGGCGGTCGCAGCTCGGCGATCCGGGCGAAGATGCGCTGCGAGGCGAGCTGGTAGCGCTCCTTGCCGGCGTTGGGGTCATCGAAATCCTTGGGCGGAACCGGCGTCCCGAACACCACCGTGACCGGCGTGCCGAGACGCAGGGGCTGGCCCTTGCCGAAGGCTTCGAACGAACCGTAGATGCGCGCCGGCACGACCGGCACCTGGGCGCGGCAGGCGATCAGGCCCACGCCGGCCTTGGGCTCCTTGAGCTGCCCGTCGGGCGAACGGGTGCCTTCGGGGAAAAGGATCAGGCCCTTGTCCTCCTTGAGCGCCTTGAGCACGCGCTTGATCGCGCTCACGTCCTGGCCGCCGTCGCGGTCCACCGGGATGGTGCCGACCGTATCGAGCCACCAGGAGGCGAAACCGGGCTTCCACAACGTCTTGCGCGCGAAGTAGGCGATCTGCCGCGGCACCTGGCAGCCGATGAACGGCGGATCGAGGAAGCTGATGTGATTGGCCGCGATCAGGAAGGACCCATGGCGCGGCAGGTTTTCCAGGCCGGCGACCTCGCCGCGGAAGAACATCCCGTAGATGACCGCGGCCAGATAATGAAAGAAACCGTAGACCGGTTCGAAATCGGCTTGGGGAAACGCGCGGCTCATGCGATGCCCTGGCGGGCGGCGATGACGGTGGACATTTTCTCGACCACTTCTGGCAGCGTCAGGTGGGTGCTGTCGATGTCAATGGCGCCCGGCGGGCAGGTGAGCGGCGACGCCTTGCGCGAGGTGTCGAGGCGGTCGCGCTCGGCGATGGAGTCCTGCCGGCCCTCGGCCGCGCGGCGCTTGGCCCGCTCGACCGGGTCGGCATGCAGGAAGAAACGGCAGTCCGCCTGCGGAAAGATCACGGAGCCGATGTCGCGGCCCTCCATCACGAGACCGCGAAAACCCTGCGCGCGGGCCACTTCGGTCTGGCCGCGTTGGTAGCCGAGCAGGGTCTGGCGCACTTCCGGGACGGCCGCGTAATGCGAAACGTGGCGGTTGACCTCCTCGCTGCGGATCTCGTCACCGGCCGGCTGGCCGTCCACGAGCATCCGGGCCGAGCGACCCTCGACGCGGGTCGTCAGCTGCAGCGCGCCCAGGGCCGCGCGCAGGGCGGGCAGGTCCGTCGCCGGCACGCCGCGGCGGAGCAGCTCGGCGGTGAGGTGCCGGTAGAACGAACCGGTGTCGACGTGCAGCAGGTCGAAGCGGTCGGCGAGGAGGCGCGCGGACGACGATTTGCCGGAGGCGGCGCCGCCGTCGATGGCGACAATGATGAAGGGCGGTGTAGCCATCAGGCCCCCAAGGATTTTTGCCGCAGTTCCTCCAGCAAACTAAAAAAACGGGGAAATGTTTTGCTGCAGCACGCGGGATCGGCGATCGCGAGCCAGGGCCGGCCGTCGCCGCGCAGGTCGTGGCAGCCGAGGATGCCGAAGCTCATGGCGAAACGGTGGTCGTGATAAGTCGAGATGACCTGGTCGGGCCGCAGCGGCCGCGGGTGGATCTCGAGGGCGTCCTCGGTCTCGACGACGTGCTGGCCGAGCTTGGTCAGCTCCCGGGCCATGCCGGCGACGCGGTCGGTCTCCTGCTTGCGCGTGTGGGCGATGCCGGTGATGCGCGTCGGCCCGCGCAGCAGCGGGGCGATCGCGGCGAGGGTGAGGAAGGTGTCGGAGAAGCCGTTGAAATCCGCCGCAACCCCATCGCGGCCGGCCGCGGCCGAGACCGTGCGGCCGTCGACGCCGATGAGCCCGCGTCCGGCCAGGAGGCGGTAGAACTCCACGTCGCCCTGCAGCGCGGCCGGGCCGGTCTCGAGTCCGCGGACCGCGAGCGTGCCGCCGGTGACGAAAGCCAACGCCGCGAAATAACTGGCCGCCGTGGCGTCACCCTCGACGGCGTAGGCGGTCGGATACAGGGCGAACTGCTTGAGCATGCGCTCCGTCATGGTGACGAACGGGCGCGAGACCGTTTCGCCGCGCAGTCTCACGGTGAGCGCCGTGCGCGCATGCGGCGCCACCATGAGCAGGGCGGAAAGGAGCTGGCTGCTTTCGGAAGCGTCGAGCTCAACCTCCCCGCCGGGCAGGCCGGCGGTGCGCAGGGTGAACGGGAAAGCACTGGCGCTGGCGCGAGCCCCCTGCGCGGCGAGGGCGGCGAGGAGTGCCCCGATCGGTCGGCGGCGCATGGCCTCGTCACCGTCGAAGTGATAGACGCCATCGGGCCGCAGGCAGACGAACGCGGTGAGGAAGCGTGCCGCGGTGCCGGCGTTGCCGACGTCGATCCTGGCTTCGCGGACGGGAATCTCGCCGCCGCGGCCGGTGATCGTGATGGTCAGCGCGGACTCGTCCGCCTGCACGTCGAAGCCCAGCGTGCGCAGCGCCGCGACCATGATGCGCGTGTCGCGGCTGAACAGCGCACCGCGGAGCGTCACCGGGCCGCGCCCGAGGGCGGCGAGGATGAGCGCGCGGTTGGTGATGCTCTTGGAACCGGGCAGCGTGAGTTCCCCGCGGGCTGGGCGGGTGAACGGGGTGACGGGCAGGGGATCGGGCAGCGTCGTCACGGCAGCGGACGGAATTCCTTGCGGTAGGCCTGGCTGCGCTCGAGGCGGGCGACGAGGTCGAGGTAGTCGCGGTTGGCGAGGGCGGACCGCAGGGCGTGAAGCTCGTCCTCGTAGCCGTTCAGGGCGCGGAGGATCTCGTCGCGGTTCTGCTCGAGGATCGTGCGCCAGAGTTGCGGGTCGCTCGCGGCAATGCGGGTCGTGTCGCGGAGCCCGCCGCCCGCGTGGTTGCGCCAGCGGGGATCCTTCTTGGCGAGAAAGGCGCAGAGGGTGGAGGCGACGATCTGCGGCAGGTGGCTGATGTGGGCCACGATCTCGTCGTGCCTGTCGGGATGCTCGGTCGTGACCTCGCAGCCGAGATCGCGCCAGAACTGGACGACCGTCTCGACGGCCTTGGGATCGGTTTCCGGCAACGGTGTGACAAAGCACGCACGGCGGTCGAAGAGGGTGGCGCTGGCGTGTTCCCAGCCGGTCTTTTCCGAGCCGGCCATGGGGTGCGCGCCGACGAAGTGGCCGCAGCCTTGGACGGCAATGTGGCCGAGGCGGCAGATCTCGCCCTTCACGCTGCCGACGTCGGTGACGATGGCTCCGGGGGCGAGATGCGGCGCGATCTGGCGGGTGAGGGCGATGATGCGGTCCACCGGCGCGGCGAGCACGACCAGCGTGGCTCCGGCCACGGCGGCCTCAGGCGTGTCGGCCACGGCGTTGCACCAGGGCTGGGACTTGAGGGCGAGTCGCGATTCCGGCCGCCGCGCCCAGAGGACGATCCGGCTGGCCAGGCCCCGGGCACGCACGGCCTGGGCGACGGAGCCGCCGAGCAGGCCGGGGGCAAGGATGGCGATGTGTGCGCTCACGCCCTATTTGCAATGGGCAAACCGCCGCGGTGTCGAGCCGGAGGTGGGGTCAGCCGCCTAGTTTGAGGATCGTATCGAACTCCGCGCGCTTCAGCGGCATCACGGAGAGGCGGCTTTGGCGCAGCAGGGCGATGTCGGCGAGGGCAGGGGTCGCCTTGATCGCGGTGAGGGTGACGGGCTGGGCGAGGGGTTGGACGCACTTGAGCTCGACGGCGACCCAGCCGGGCTCGTCGGCGGTCTTGTCGGGGAACGCGGCCTTCGTGACCTCGGCGATGCCGACCACGGCCTTGGTGGTCACGCTCTCGTAGAAAAAGACGCGGTCGCCGTGGCGCATCGCGTTCAGGTGAATTCGGGCCTGGTAGTTCCGGACACCGGTCCACGCGGTGCGGCGATCGCGGACGAGGTCGGCCCATGCGTAGGCCTCGGGTTCGGACTTAACCAGCCAGTATTGCGTTGTCATCAGGGGGAAGGTGCGGTGCAGTGCCGATGACTAAGATGAACGAATCCGAGGCTGAAAAGATTAAAGCCCGCCGTGCCATCCGCTTGATCTATTTCCTGACAGCCGTCTTCATCATCGCGCCGATCGCCCTCTATTTCCTCGTTCGGTAACCCGCTGCCATGGACAAAACCCTGCCCGCCATCCGCCTGGCCTTCATGCTGCTCTGCATGTTGGGCGGCTGGCTGGTCTGCTACAGCGTCACCGATTGGGACGACCACCGCCTGCTCGCCAGCTTCATCGGCTTGTCCATCGGCGCGCTGGTGGTGCTCCTGGACATCCTGCTCAAGGGTTTCTCGCTGCGCGGTTTGTCGGCGGTGACCTTCGGCCTCGCGGTGGGCGCGCTGATTTCCTACCTCGTGGGCACCTCGCCGCTCTTCGATCGTGGCGACGAGCAGAACATCTTCATCGCGCGCCTCGCGCTGTTCCTCAGCTGCACCTACATCTGCGCGGTCATCGCGCTGCGCGGGAAGGATGAGTTCAACCTGGTGATTCCCTACGTGCGCTTCGTGCCGCACGAGGTGGATGTGCCGCTGGTGGTGGTGGACACAAATGTGCTGATCGACGGCCGCATCGCCAAGATTTGTGAGACCGGGTTCTTCAGCTCGGCGCTCGTGATCCCGAGCTTCGTGCTCAAGGAACTGCAGGCGGTGGCCGCCTCGTCGGACCCGATCAAGCAGGCGCGCGGCCGCCGCGGCATGGAGGTGCTCAACGAGCTGCGCCGCATCAAGCACCTCGACATCCGCACGCCGGAGAGCCAGGTCAGCCGCCGGCAGGACGTGGATGCGAAGCTCGTCTTCCTCGCGCAGTCCATGCGGGCCAAGTTGCTCACGACGGACTTCAATCTCACCAAGCTCGCCGAGTTCCAGGGCGTGCAGTGCCTCAACCTGAACCAGTTGGCGAAATCCCTGCGGCCGGAGCTCGTGCTCGGCGAGTTGCTGACGCTCGAGCTGAGCCGGCCGGGCAAGGAGGACGGGCAGGCGGTGGGTTACCTCGATGACGGCTCGATGGTCGTGGTCGTGGACGGCCGCAATCAACTCGGCCGCCGCGTCGAGGTCGAGGTCACGAGCGTGCTGCCGACGTCGGGCGGGAAGATGGTGTTTGCGCGGCTTACGGGCGGGGAGGGGTAGGTCCGAGGGGACGGTTCGCCCTGCCCGGGGAGCCGAAAGAGCGAGGGAACACGACGCGGAAGGTCGTGCCTGTTTCCGCGGAGCTGGCGATCTCGATGCTGGCATCGAGCAGCTCGCACAGGCGTTTCACGATGGAAAGGCCGATGCCTTCGCCGGGTTGATGGCGGGAGGGCTTCGCCGCGGACTTGGCATCCCACGGCGCCGGCAGAACCTGCGAGGCTTCACCCGTGCCGGCAGTGGCCTTGTCGTCGGACTCCTTGGCGCTGGCCGTGGCTTCCTGCAGGCCGGTCACGAGCGGCGTGCCGGGTCCGGACAACATCCCGGGTCCGGTATCGTTGACCATCAGCCACCAGGATTCCTTATCCTCGCCCCACGTCACGTCGACGCCGCCGCACGGAGTGTATTTCAGGGCGTTGCCCACGAGGTTGCTCGCCAGGCGTCGGGTCTTCTCGGCGTCGCCCTCGACTTCCAGCCGATCCGGCCCCTGCACGCCCAGGAACAGTTGGCGCTCGCGGGCGATCGGCTGGTGGGCGGCACAGAGCTCGGTGAGCAGGACGGCGGCGTCAAAGGCCGCAATCTTCCGGGTTTCCTGGCCGGCCTGCAACCGGGCCAGTTCCATCAATTCCTCCAGCATCGTGTTCAGTCCCTGCACGGCCTGCTTCAGGTACCGGGCGGACTCCAGGCGGTCGGCCTCGGCCATGCTCGCGTTGCCGAGCAACGTGGCGGCGAGGTTGACGCCGACGACATCGTTTTTCAGGTCGTGGACGGCCTGGTGGAAGAGCGTCGAGCGGTGCCTTTCGATCTGGTTGACGCTGGCCAGCGCACCGCGGAGGTCACCGACATGACCGGCGGCCTCGGCCTGTTGCATCCGTTCGTACTGCCCGGCGCTTTCACTGATGGTGTCGTTGATGAGGGCCATGATCTGGCGTTGGGCCTCGGCGATGGTTTCAGGCTCGATCTCGGGATGGCTCTCCGCGCAGCGGCCCAGCTCTCGGTAGAGGCAAAACTGGAGATGGCCGCATTCATTGATGAGTTCCTGCAGGCGGTAACCCTGCTGCCAGCGGTGCAGGCCGTGCTTCACCCCCTCATCCTTCTTGTCCGCGTCGGCGGCGACGGCGTCAGCGCCGCCCGGACGCGAGCGCAGCCGGTACTCAAAGGCGTCCAGCATCTCGGGGATGTGGTCGAGGAACTGTCCGAGGGTCAGGGTCCGGCCGGTGGTCTGGTCAGGATCGGCCCGGTCCGCCTTGCGCCACGCCTCGAGAATGGCTTCGCGCCGGGTGGCAAAGTAATCGCATACGGCAGCGAGCTGCTGGTTCTTGGAGACGGGCATGGCTCCAAAATATCGCGTGGGCGGACAATAGCGACTGCTATACCGGATAGCGGGCCGGATAGGGCGGAGTATTGTCGCCCAACGTGGTCTTGAGGGCGGGGTTACGCAGGTGGGGGGGGTAAAGCCCGACTTCCAATCCGCCGATATCGCCCTTCGCATTCGGAAAATTGGCCGTGCCATTCGAAGCC
>CAZGJB010000115.1:0-10443 GCA_964526145.1 uncultured Opitutaceae bacterium | reverse complement strand
GCATCGCCCGCAACCTGCCCGACTACCACGAGGACCTGAAGTGGTTCTGGGGCTACAGCACGGCACCGGAGCGCAACTACTCTCAGAGCGAGAGCGCCCGCCGCCTGGGCATCGATCCGGCGACCTTCTCGAAGATCTTCCGCGGAAAGTACGTCAACGCGGCCGGCCAGGTGCTGGCCCCGCCGGCGATCATGCTCTCGCGCATCCGCGTGCTGCGTGACCAGGAGCGCGAGGCCGTGATGAAGCGCGGCGCCGGCCGCGTCTCCACGCCCACCAAGTGCGAAATCTGGAGCGTCTGCCAGAAGGCCTGGAACGACGGGCAGATCGCCTTCATCTTCGGCGAGTCACATATCGGTAAGACGGAGTCGGTGGTCTGGTTCCGCGATGAGAACAACCACGGCGCCACGCTGTACGTGGATCTCCAGGGCGTAGCCGGCACGCAGGATATCTACCGCGCCTTTGCCCGTGCGCTGAAGATCAGCCCCGACACCCCGATCAACAAGCTGATGCCCCGCGTGCTCGCGGCCATCGACCGCACGAACCTCGTCATCATCGACGAGTTTCACCACATCACCTACGCCTACCAGAAGAGCGGCGCGGTCCGCATGATCAACGCCCTCAAGTCCATCAAGGACCGCACCGGCTGCGCCATGGTGATCGTCTCGACGAACGTCGCCCGCGAGGAGTTCGAGAAGGGCGTCGAGCAGAAGCTCCTGAAGCAGCTCTGGCGGCGCGGCGTGATCAAGCTGCAGCTGCCCGACGCCCTGCGCGTCGGCGACGTGCGGGCCTTTGCTGAGGCCTACAAGCTCGATTTCCCGGCCGCGCCCAGCGGGGCGGATACCTGGAAGGCCCTGCGCGCCCGCGAGCCCAGTTTCGACGGCCTGGATGTGTGCGAGCGCATCGCCTACGATTACGGCGTCAAGCACCTGATCAGCGTCTTCCAGGACGGCAACAAGATCGCCACGAAGCGCGGCCGGCAGCTGACCTGGGCGGACGTGATCAAGGCCCAGGCCGTGTACGACAACCTCAGCGCCCGGAAGGAGGTTTGAGCCATGGCACGAATCAATCCTGTCACCTCAGAGCAGCGAGAGAGGGCGAGCGCCATTTTCGATCTGCGGAAGAATCTCGGAATCAGCCGCGATGTCTTGGCAATGCACACAGCAGGCGCTGTCCCTGGATGCCGTCGCATCAACAGTGGCATGATCGCAAAATGGGAGTTCGGGTTCGTACCGGTAAAGGTACATAATCTCACAGGCATCAGCGCTGCCTACCGCGAGATCGCCCGTCTCGCGACCTTGACCGCCAATAAAATCGATAGCCTCTCCGAAGAGATGAAGAAGGGAGGTGCGTCGTGAGCTCCATCAAGGCCCCTACCTCGATCTTCGTCGACGTGCAGCTGTACGGCGGCACGTACCTCGCCAAGGCCCTCGGCAAGCGGGCGAGTTGCACCGGCGGCCCGAACTTCGCGGCCCAGCGCTGCGCGGCCAAGGTCCTCGGCTGCGATGAGGATCTGGTCCTCCTAACCGAGATCCGCCACGGCCTACGCTACCTGTGCCGAAAGGTTGAGACGCAGATGCCGACGACCGAACCCGCCGCGGCGGAGGATTCTGGAGTCGTCAAGTGGCACTACCTGCCAGAGATGCCCGATGCGGAAGTCGCCGTTTTGGTCGCGGTCTGGGACTGCGCCGATGCGACCGAAGGCTACACCGACGGCGAGAACTGGTTCTTCCAGGGCGGGATGCTGATTGATTCTACGGTCTACGCCTGGGCCCATCTGCCCGACTGCCCGCCGTTGCCAGCTGCGGCCGAGAGGAGGGCGTCGTGAAGCATTTCCCCAACGACCGCCCGACGGCGAAGATCGAGGGCCTCGAGCACACGCAGGCGCCGCTCCTGGCCTCGCGCCGAACGGTGATCCTCCTGGCCTTGGTGCTCTACTTCGCCGGCTTCTTCACCGGCGCCATCGCCTTCGGCGAGATCCTGATCGCCTCGATCCCTAACCAGGAGGCCCGCCGATGAGCCTCACCGATCTCCGCTCGATCGCCGCCTGGCACCGGCAACAGGCCGAAGCCTGCGAACGCGACGCCGCGCTCTGTGCCGGCGACGTCGACGCGCTCTGCCGCGCCCGCAACCAAGCCCACTTCCACGCCGACGCCGCCCGCAAGCTGAGCGAGCTGGCCGACGCCTTCACCGAATTTCAGCCCATCGAAAAAGCCTCATGAAAACCGCCGACAAGACTCCCCTGCATACGATTGAATTCCGCGCCCGCCAGCTGGCGGATGCACGTACCATCCTGGACGCCCGCGTGCGCACGGCACAGGCCGAAATCAACCGGATCACCGCCCGGCATATGGCCGGCATCCTGGCCGCGAAGGATAACTTCAAGCAGGCCGAGAGCGGCCTCCGCCGGGAAGTCGAGCAGCATCCCGAGATCTTCGAGAAGCCCCGTACGATCATCCTCCACGGCATCAAGGTCGGTTACCAGAAGGGCAAGGGGAAGCTCGCCTACGCCGACGCTGCGAAGGTCTGCGAACTCATCCGCACGAAGCTCCCCAACGAGGCCGAGTCGCTGATCAAGGTCACCGAGGCCCCGATCACGGCCGCACTCCTAAACCTCGACGCCGGCACGCTGAAGAAGCTCGGCTGCACGATTGAGGACAGCGGCGACCAGGTCGTCATCAAGGCCGTCGACGGCGACGTCGAGAAGCTCCTGAAGCGTTTCCTCGACGAGGCCGGCGAGAAGACCGGTGGGGAAGAGGAGGCGGCGTGAAGGCCCTCCTGGTTGCCTTCCTCCTGGTCGCGTCGCCGGCCATGGCCTTCGACGAGGCCCGGCTTCTCGCCGTGATCGCCCAGGTCGAGTGCCCCGGTGGCTGGGACGGCCGCCAAGGCCCCGCGGGCGAGGCCAGCGCTTGGCAGATCACGCCGGCCGTCTGGCGCCAGCATATGGGCGACCAGCCCTTTTCCGATGCATGGAACGTCGCCGACGCCTTCATATGCGTGCAGAGGCACCTGCACTGGCTCGCAGCCGGGCTACGCCGGCATGGGTATGAGCCGACGCCGGGTAACATGGCCCTCGCCTGGAACGTCGGCCTCACCGGTGCCCTCCGCCGCTCGGCGCGCCTGAACGACTACGCCCGCCGGACTCAGAACCTGTACGCCGCCCGATGACCGCTGAGATCCTCATCGCCGACCTGCCCGAGAACTGGGTCGAGGACCGCCGCACGGTCGCCCAGCGCGACGGGCATGCCCTCCGTGCCGGCCCGGCTTGCACGATCGAGGTCCAATCGATCGCGACCGGCGACTGGCACCCGCTCCAGCTGCCCAACAACGCCAAGCGCTTTGCCCTCGAGATCGAGCGCAACGCCGTACTCCACGCCCTCCAGAAAGGACCCCGCCTATGACCGCCCGCATGCTCGATGCCAACCACCTCGCGCAGACTCTGTTTCGCGATTTCCCCCGCTATGAAAACGCGCCTCTGTTCCTCAACGCGACCTACTGCGCGGTCACCAGAGAGTGGGTCGAGGATCAGTTCTCGCCCTACCTGTACAAGGTCCAGAAAGCGCGCGGGAATGTGATGTACAAGCGCCGCGGCAACCAGTGCGAGCACTTCGCCATCCGCGCCGCCATGGAGGCCGTGGACCTTTTCCGGGCGATGGCTGACGACTCCATCCCGGCCGCAGCTGAGAGCCTCGCTGTCGCCACGATCATCTACCAGAGCCGCGCCGGTACGCCGCACGCGATGAAGCACATGGTCAACGTGTGGTACATCGGCGGCTTTTGGCGCGAGTGGGAGCCGCAGACGCGGAGCTGGTTCCGGATGACTGACGCCGAACGGCAGACCGCGATGAACCCGATCGTTTTCTAGCCCCATGAAAACCCATCACTGCAATTACCGCCAGGCGGCCGTCGCCATCGCCCTGGCCATGTGGCTCGCCTGGGCCGCCGGCTGCATGACCACCAACCCCGGCCCGACGCTCCCGGCGCCGATCCCGGTGGAGCTGGAGCAGGAGCAATAACCCAATGAGAAAATCACCCTTATCCAAAGAGCAGCTAGCACTGTGTGAGCGTCTGAAGAGGCTCAGGATCAATCTCTATCTGGACCGAACTATGTTTGCTGCGGCATGCGACATGACCCGTGCGCAACTCGTGAATCGGGAGAAGCAAATTGCCCCTTGGAAAAAGACGGAGCTCAAAACCGTCGCCGAGTTTATCAGCCTCACGATCGACACGGCTACAGCCGCACTCGCCGATATCAACGCCCTCGCCGTGCATGGGTCCGATAGGAACTACAAGACGACTTCGGCAACGTCTAATAAGGCGGAGGACTAAGCCATGGGAAAGAACACGAACATCCCATGGTGCGACCACACCTTCAACCCGTGGATCGGGTGCACAAAGGTATCTCCCGGTTGCTGGAAGTGCTACGCTGAGGCCCAGAATAAGCGCTGGGCTGGCGGTGAGAACTGGGGACCGGGCGCACCGCGCCGGCGGACATCGGAGGCCAACTGGCGCCAGCCGTTGAAGTGGAATCGAGAAGAGGATGGCGTAATGGTCAGTCATGCTGAATTTGTCGCGAATCGCCGCCCTCGCGTGTTCTGCGCGTCGCTGGCCGACTGGCTAGACGACGAGGTGCCAATCGAGTGGTTGGCTGACCTTCTGGATCTCATCAATCGCACGCCTAATCTCGACTGGCTGCTGCTCACGAAGCGGCCGGGGAACTGGGAAAAACGCGTTTGGGAAGTAGGCGACTTCGCGCAGCTACCCGACACCGCAAGGGGTGCGCACACAGGCCCGAGCTTCGCCCGGCGGTGGTACGACAACAAACAGGCGCCCGCGAACATTTGGATCGGCACGACGGTCGAGGATCAGAAGCGGGCCGAGGAGCGCATTCCCAGCCTACTGAAGATTCCCGCCCGCGTCCGTTTTCTGAGCTGCGAACCATTGCTCGAGCCGGTGAATCTTGACTTTGGCCATCCGCGATTCCGCACCGCAGAGAGCTACCACTCGTATATCCACTGGGTTATCTGCGGCGGCGAGTCCGGCCCCGGCGCCCGGCCGATGCTGGTCGAATGGGCCGACGATCTGCGGCGGCAGTGCGCCGCGTCCGCCGTTCCCTTCTTCATGAAGCAACTCGGAGCCAACGTCGGCACGACGAATGCCAACGCGCACGACTGGCCCGAGCACGTCGAGTTTCACGAGGTCGCCGGCACGCCTCAGTTCGCTGGGGCGAAGGTAATCCTGAGCGACAAAATGGGCGGAGATATCGACGACTTCCCGGAGGAACTCCGGATCCGTCAATTCCCGGCATGACCCCGCTCCAGACACGTCTCTATTGGCGGGAGTGGGGCCGGGCCCGCGAGCGGTTCATTGGGCTTGGGTTCACCCATGCCGAGGCCGACGCGAAGCGGATGGCCCTGCACGCCAAGGCGCTCGGCCAGGCGAAGAGCAGCAAGGCCCTGAACAACGCCGACCTCGATAAGGTCCTCGCGGCCTTCCGGGCCGTTTGGGATGACGCCAACCTCGACGCCCAGCTCCGCCAGGAGGAACAGCCCGAAAAGCGCCGGATCGCCCTCCAGCAACGCTGCTACCGGGCAGTCCAATCCTTCATCACCGAAGGCCCGGAGGTACGTCGGTCCCTCGCGATCGAGAACTACATCGGCGCCACCGCCCAGCGGATCTGCGGCAAGCGGTTCGACGAGTGCGATGAGCGGGAGCTCGGCAAGCTCGCGGGCGCCCTCGAGCGCTCGGCCCGCGTGCGCGCCCGGATCCACGATGCCGGCCAGGAGGCCGAGCGCCTGATGGCCGCGGACAAGAACCCTTACTAGCCATGGAAGCCCAGCTCGACCTTTCCTTCGCCAAGCCTGCGGCCGACGACCCGCAGATCGCGGTCCTGGTCGAGTACCTACGCGGCAAGGGCTGGAAGACGGCTAAGGCTATCTCGGCCGGCATGGGCTGGGACGACCGCGTTGTCCGCGCCCTGGCCAGCGCCAGCGACGAGATCATCAGCTACCCCGGCAGCCCCGGCTACAAGCTCCTGTCCGACACGACCCGCGAGGAGTACGAGCGCTACCGTCTCGCCCGCCGCAGCCAAGCCCGCGACATGATCGCCAAGGTCATCCGCACCGACCGGGTCTTCTTCCGCCGCCAAGCTGTCAGCGCATGAGCTACAAACCATCATCGTACTGGGATCGACTCGAAGCCAAAAATGAGCGGGAAGCCCTTGCGCGCCAGTGCCAGGTAATGCGAGACAACGAGGAGAAGATCGCTGCCGTCACAAAGGGCTTTAGTGATTACTGCGGGGGCATCTCAAATGAAGCCCCTGCAGGACGTCTCCCGCAGGGGCTTCTGCCTGGGACTCCAGGGCAGCCAGTCAGCTGACCCATCGAAGACATAGGGTGGATCGCCGAAATACGAGGCATGCATTCGGAATCAAATGGAGCCAACCGGAGCGAACCGGAACCAACCGGAACCAACCAGAACCGATCGGAACCTAAGCGATGAACGTCTTTTCCCAGCTCCTAGATGAACGCGACCAGGCCCACGACTGGCAGCATGCCGAGCAGCCGCCGGCCGCCCGCCTGCTGAAGTTCGATGCCTGGTCCCGCAAGCAGCTGGCCACCCGCCTCGACTGGACCTGGGCAGGATCCCAGCGGGAGAAGCGGATCGAGCAGGCGAGGGTCTACCTCGAGCAGCTGGTCCTCGGCCTCTGGCGCCGCGGCTGGTTCCTCGACGGCCGCCGGCTGGCCGACCGGATCACCGGCATGCTCGACACCGTCGCCAGCTACCAAAAGACCGGCAAGGTCCGGGAGTTCTGGCCCTACTACAAGGCCACGGTCGACCGCTACGTCGGGCTCAATTCCGAGGAGCTCCAGGCCGAGGCGATGCGGGCCGGCGCCTCGATCGGTCAGGCCATGGCCGCGATCCTGAAGGCATCGAACCGCACGGCCCCGACGCTGCCCGAGCTGATGGCCCAGCGCGCTCAGGAAGTGGCCCAGGCAAAGGAGGAGACCCTCCGCGCCCAGCAAGCCCGCCTACGGGCTCAGAGTCGCCAGGATGCAGGGCAGCCGCAGCTGCTCTGAAAGGCCGATGCAGGCACCATGCCTGCGGGATGCATCGGGCCGGATATCTTCTCAAACCTTTGGCAAAACAGGGCTGCGCGGCTGATTTTTTTTCAAACTGCCCGCGCCGCGGATTTGCTCCACAAGTAGCTGATCTTACCGATCGTTACCCCTCATTACCCGTCTCGGCGCTGATTTCCAAACCTCATGGCAATCTTCATCTAGAGTTCCTGAAGGAACCACCCATCAGATTGTGCGGAGGCTGCCCGCCGTAGGCTCGGCGAAGGCGGGCTTTCGCGCGCGCCTTCTAGCTGGCCGCCCCCCCCCTGCGCGGCCACACGCCCGGTTACCCGAAAAGCCGTATTCCCTGCCCCTGACGCATTGCAGCCTTGGCCGCGGTGCTGACGCACCCCATCCCGCCCGGCATGCATTATGTCTATATTCTACAAAGCCAACGAGTTCCCAACCAACACTACGTCGGCTCCACCGCTAACCTCAAATCCCGTCTAGTCAGCCACAACGCCGGCCAAAATCCGTCCACCGCGCCCTTTTGCCCGTGGACCCTAGCCGCGTACTTCGCCTTTCCAGCGACACGCACCGCCCTCGCCTTCGAGCGTTACCTCAAAAGCGGCTCCGGCCGAACCTTTGCCAAGCGGCATTTCCACTAGCCCTGAGCCTCACCCCGCCCAAACCCTCCGCTCCCCGCCGCCCTCGCGCCGCGTCACTTCAACCGCTCCGGTGGACCAATCGCAGCGCACACGGTCTGTTCCCCAGGCGCCTGCGACCGTGAACACCACGTCGGCCTTCCCCTGCTCGACCTCGACCTTTGGCTCGGCGCCGGCCGCCCCCAGCGGGAACGGCAGCAGCACCGCCGCGATCTTCATCGTCTTCGCCGGTTCGACCTGGGTCAGCATGAGGTTGTGTGTCAGCACTACGCCTTCCGCCGCATAGACGCCCGTCGTCGCCTTCAACGCACGGTCGCTGCCCACGGCGAGCGTCATCGCGGCCTTCGTGCCCGCGAAGCGCACCAAACCCGCCTTCAAATCGACCCCCGCGATCGGCACGCAGGCGTGGTAATTCCACTCCAGCCCGGTCTCGTTCGCCGCCACGTCGTCGACCACGACGAAATAATGCGGGCGCACGAACAGTATCCGCCGCCGGTACCGGCCAAACGCTTGGTACGAATTACCCAGGTCCGCCGCGATGTAGTCACACTCCGGACCAAAACTCGTTTTCTCCAACACCACCGCACGCTCGGGATCCCGGTAGGTCTGGTCGGCGCCACGGAGCGTGACGAGGTTGTGGTAGCTCGTCGCCTTGTAGAACAGATGCGCGGGATCCTGGTACTTGATGGTCCCGGGGTCGGCCGCGAAACGCTCGCCGTACGCCTCCATGATGAACTCGCCCTTGTCGCTGTGCGTGTGCTCGAAGGTCTGCGGTCCGCCCTCGAACATGAACAGGACGTCGCCGTGCCGGCAGCCGGTGCGCAGGAAGATGCGGTCGCACACCTCAAAGGTCTTCGCCGGTGGCAGCTGCGGCTGCCGCGGCGCCTCCTCGACGCACATGAGGAATTCCATGAGCCCCGACAGCGAGCAGGCGCCCGCCATGCGCTTGCCAAAGAACGGGCTTCCCGGGGGATTGGGCCGGCGGCCGAAGTATTCGTGCCAGAGCCAGAAGGCGTTCGGGTCGTTGTAATACTTCGCGAAGAACATGAACGAGCTGTTCATGAAGTTGTAACCCACGCCCTCGATGTTGTCGCTCAGCGGGAGGAACGAGAGCCGGTCCCGCGCCAGCGAGCGGAGATGCATCAGGTAATCAATCGTCCGGCCGAAATGCGCCGGCGCGTAGTCCTGCACTTTCCAGCCCTTGTGGCGGGAGATGGTGAGGAGGGCGGAGACGGCGTGCTGCGTGGTGTACTCCCAATAGCCCGGACCCTCGTTCGACGCGCCGTTCACCTTGTAATAGTTGTTCAGCATGCGCGGGAACCACTTGATCCCCCGCTCCATGATCTCATCCACGTCCGGATGACTGCGCCGCGCGACCAGGCACGCACACATGAGTCCCGCCGTGTAAACCGCGCCCTGGTTGCTGCTGAGGAGATAACCCTCGCCGTTCAGGCGCAGATACATGTCGAGCCAAGGCAGCGCCTTTTTGTAAAGCGCGTCCTCGACCTCGCGCCGCTCGTCCGGGGACAGGAGCGGATAAATGAAGTCATAGCACGTCGCCACGCATTCGGCGGTGGACCCCTCGATGAACGGCGCGCGGTAACCGGGCTGGCCGCTGGGGATGCGGCTGGCAAACCCGCACTGCCACGTGGTGCAACGCAGCGTGGTGAAGAGCGCCCGCCGCGCGGTCTGCCCGTGGCGCACGTCGCCGGTCAGCGCATACGCCACCCCGCCGTACACCATGCAGCTGTTCACGTCATACATCTGGTTCGCCGGCGAGACCCGGCGCTCGCAGCCCTGGTTGCCGAGATCCACGGGCAGGTAGCGCCCGGCATACTGTTCCGGCTGGTAATCGAGATGAGCCACCGCTTCGGCGACGATCTCGTCGGCCATCTTTTTCAGCGTCCCGGGCTTTTTCGCGGACTCCCGCAATTGCAGGAACTCCCCGCGGCCGATCATGAGGCCGACGGGCAGGATGTTGTCCTCCAGTTTTTCCACCCGGGCCGGCGGCGGCACGGCCGGGATGCCCCACGCCTCGCCGACCTGCGCGGGATCCGTGCCCTTGCGCTCCAGCAGTATCCAGCGGATCGACGTGGCGACCTGCACATCGAGGGTTTCCTTGATCTCGGTCTCCGCCTGTTCGAGTTCGATGGTCAGCGCCGTCAGGTGCCGGCCCGCGATCACAGCCCGCATCTCATCCCCGCCGCCGAGCCCGCGCCGGCGGTCGATGGCCCGCACCGTCTTGCCGTCGATTTCGAGCACCAGGCTGAAATTGGCCCGGATATCCGTCGCGGTGAACAGCGTCACCGCCTGGTACGGCGTGAGGTCCACGTTCATTCGCCGCGTGTACGACGTGCGGTGCCGGCGCCCCGGCTTCTGCAGGTAGCGCACGTTGGTGTACATCCAGCCCACCTCCATCGCCTGCTCGCCCTCGGGCAGGTCCGTGCCGCCCGCGTACTGCCAATCGCTCCGGTCCCACATCCGCGGTGAGAGAAAATTGACCACCATGTCCTCGTACGGCGTGACCTTGACCAGTGGCGCGTCGCCCAGCCAGGCGATCGCGCCCAGTTCCAGGATCGTGCCCGCAAATGTCGCCGTGCCGGCCGTGAGGCGCAGACGCTTCACGGTGTGCAGCCCCGCCGGTTCGCCGATCTTGGCCAGCGACGCCGCGGCGAAATGCAGCGTGTTCCAACCCGACCACTCGACGACGAAGCTGGTCTTGT
>CAZGJB010000114.1:0-10459 GCA_964526145.1 uncultured Opitutaceae bacterium | reverse complement strand
CGGGCAAGATTCTCCTCGTCGATGGCGAGGCCGGTGCCGGCAAGAACCTGACCGTGCGCGTCCGCGGCGATCTCTACGACGTCTGGTGCCCCGACCCGGCCCTGCGCGACCGCCTGCGCGAGTCCTACGACATCGGCAAACGCATCCGTTTCTACGGTGAACTCGGCCAATACAAGGGCCGCTGGCAATTCGTCATCCGCGACCGGAGCTGGATTCTGAAATGAGCAAGCTGACCGTTTACACTTACACCAACTGCGACACCTGCCGCCGCGCCGCCAAATGGCTCCGGGCGGAGGGAATGAGCTTCGTGGAGAAGCCCATCCGCGAGACGCCGCCGACCTTGGCGGAACTGCGGACCATGCTCGCGGCGCACGCGGGCGAAGTGCGCCGGTTGTTCAACACGTCCGGTCGCGACTACCGCGAACAGAAGCTCGGCGAGAAATTGCCCGGCCTCGCCCCCGAGGCCGCCCTCAAGCTGCTGGCTGGCAACGGCAAC
The DNA here is from genome assembly GCA_964526145.1 of uncultured Opitutaceae bacterium. GTDB lineage: Bacteria > Verrucomicrobiota > Verrucomicrobiia > Opitutales > Opitutaceae > UBA2377. Next base: position 9,963 of record CAZGJB010000114.1, on the reverse strand, counting down.
CTCGTGAAACGCCCGTTTGCGATCGGGCCCGGTGTGGCGTTGGTTGGCTTCGACTCCGCCGCCTGGCAGGCGGCCCTGCGCAAATCATGAATCCCTTGACCCAACTCTGCACCTGGCTCTCCGCCCATGCGGGTTTCCCCGCCCGTCGCCTGCCGGCTGCGGCCGAGCAGCTCCTGTGCGTGGCCGCGTTGGCGGGCTACGAGGAGACCACGGCGGCCACCGGCCCGAAGAAGTTCGAGCGCCGCGTCGGCGCCCAAGTCGCGGCCCTGCGCACCCATGCGCTGCGGCGATCCACGGTCCACTACAAGTGCGACAACAGCGCGAAGGTCTGAGGCCCCGGGCCGAATCAGCCTGTAACTTTGTGCCGCCCGGCGGGTTCTTGGGCTAGTCCCAACTCCCATGAAACTCCCATCGCTGATCCTCGCGGCCGGCCTGTTGGCCGTTTTGCCGCTTTCCACCCAGGCCAAGATCACTCGCAACGTGGAGAAATCCTTCGCCGTCCAGCCGGGCGGCACCTTCCGGGCCGAGACCTCCGGTGGCGACATCGTCGTAAACTCCGGTCCCGGCGACCAGGTGCGCATCGTCGCCCGCCAGACAATCCGCGCCAAGACCGAGGCGGAGGCGGACGAGATCCTCGCGAAGCTCGAGCTGACGCTCGATCAGCAGGGCAATGACGTGGTCGCCAAGGCCAAGTACCCCGGCAAGAGCGGCTTCTCGTTCTCGGGCATCTGGCCGCCGGTGTCGGTGAGTTTCGAGGTGACGGTCCCGGAGAAATTCAATCTCGAGCTGCGGACGTCCGGGGGCGACATCGTCGCCGGCAACCTCCAGGGCAAGGTCACCGCCCATACCTCGGGCGGCGACGTGACCCTCGGCCGCATCGACGGCGAGGTGCAGGCCCACACGAGCGGCGGCGACATCGGTCTCGGCGGTGCGACCGGCGCCGTGAAGGTGCACACGTCGGGCGGAGACATCGAAGTCGGTTCCGTCGCGGCCACGGTCGACGCCTCGACCAGCGGTGGCGATATCAAGGTGCGGTTCGAGGACGGACCGAAGGCCGATTGCAGCTTCCGCACGAGCGGTGGCGATGTTGACGTGGAGGTCAGCGCGGCGGCGGCGTTCCACCTCGATGCGTCGACCAGCGGTGGCGACGTCAAGGTCCGCAACGTCACGGTGGCGGTCGAAAGCGGCGGCCACGGCAAGAGCAAGCTGGTCGGCGCCGTGAATAGCGGCGGCCCGCTCCTCAAGCTTCGCACCTCCGGTGGTGACATCGGGGTCCGCGCCCGCTGAGCGGCAACGCCTTTCGCTTGGATTTGGGCAGGGCGTATTCCTACGCATTCACGGCGTAATGATACGCCTCCGGTGCCGCTTGCAGGTGGGGCCGGGGCCTTATGATTGGAGGGTATGCGATTTCGTGTACTTCTCCTTCTCCCGATGCTCTCGGTCACGCTCCTGTGCGGCGCGGCGGCGGCGGCACAGCGGGTTGAAAAGCAGGCTTTTGCCGTGCGGCCCGGCTGCACGGTGCGGCTCGATGCGTACCGCGGTGCGATCCAGGTCGAGGTCGGCGCGGATGATGCGGTGCGCGTGCAGGTGACGGTCGACTACGCGACCGAGGATTTCGCCCAGGCCGAAGCGGTGCTTTCGGGCTTCCAACTGGCGGCGGTCACCGCGGGCAACGAGATCCGGCTGCTCGCCCGCAATCCGAAGGACAGCGGCACGCGGTTCACCTGGGACAAGAGCGAGCGGCCCCGCGTGGTCTATCACCTCACGGTGCCCGAGCACTGCAACCTCGACCTGCAGACGCCCGACGGCGGCATCACGGTGGCGCCCTTGCGCGGCGAGATGCGCGCCCGGGGCGACCTGGGAGCGATCTTTTTCCGGCAGGTGGACGGCTCGATCGATGCCGCGACGCACACGGGCAATGTGATTGTCTCGCGCTGCACCGGCACGGTGAACCTGAAGTCGATCCACGGCGACGTGCGCATCGGCACGGTGGGTGGCCGGGCGTCGCTGCAGACGGTTGACGGCGACATCGAGGTGCAGACGGCTTATGCCGCCGTGAACGCGGCGACGGCCAACGGCAACGTGACGGCCGGCTTTGCGAAGCTGGCCGACCAGTCGCGCATCAAGACTTCCCTGGGCAGCATCCGCGCCACCGTGAACCCGAGCGAGGCCTTCTCGCTGCAGGCGGCGGCGAGCTTCGGCAAGGTGCTGGCCAAGGTGGATGTGGCCGCAGTCAAGGGCGGCAATGGCCGCAGCAAGCTCCGTGGCAACTACCAGGGCGGCGGCCCGCTCCTCGACCTGAAGGCGAGCAGCGGCAACGTCGTCATCGAGGCGGGCGAACCGCTGTTTGCGCTGTAATCCCGGGTTTTTGCTGGCAGTCGGCGGCACCCCGCCTTGGCTTGGCGGCATGGGCCTGATCGATACCCACACGCACCTGGAGTCGTTCCATCACCGCGGCACGCTGGCGGGCGCGCTGGAGCGGGCGCGGGCGGCGGACGTGGAGGCGATGGTGACGATCGGGACGTCGACCGATGACTGGGATCTCTACCGCGGGCTGGCGGCGCGGCATCCGGGTTTCGTGCATTACGCCGCCGGGTTGCATCCCTGCTCGGTGGATGAGCATTGGTGCGGGCAAGTGGCGCGGTTGGAGGCCTTCTGGTCGGGCGCCGCCGGGCCGGCACCCGTGGCGCTGGGCGAGTGCGGCCTGGACCGATTTCACCTGCCCAAGGACGACGCGGCGGCCGCGGAGAAAATCCTGGGCTGGCAGCGTGAGGCCTTTGCGGCCCAACTCGGGATCGCCCAGCGCCTGGGTTGCCCGGTGGTGGTGCATTCGCGTGGCGCCTTCGCGGAGTGTGTCGCGATGATCGATGCGAGCGGGATGGACTGGACCAAGGTCGTCTTTCATTGCTTCACCGAGGGTGCGGCCGAGATGGCCGAACTCTCGCGCCGGGGCGGCTTCGGGTCATTCACCGGGATTCTCACCTACAAGACGGCGGAGAACATTCGCCAGGCGGCGAAGGCGCAGGGGCTGGCGCGGCTGATGGTCGAGACCGATGCGCCTTACCTCACGCCGATGCCCCATCGCGGCAAGCCCAACGAGCCGGCCTTCGTGCGGCACGCGGCAGAGTACGCGGCGGACCTCTTCGGCGTGACGTACGACGAACTTGCCGCGACCACCACGGCGAATGCGCGGCGGTTCTTCGGGCTGGAACAACAGCGGTAATGGGTCCGGCTCCGTCGCTGGTCGCCGATGGCTGTTAATCTATCTACCCGGTATAACCTGCGCCTCGGGATGGTTTGGCGTGAGCTCAGTGCGCGAAGGCACGCCGCTCGATTCCCTGGGAAGCTCAAACCAGAAGCGGGCCCCCGCTCCCGGCGTGTTCTCAACGCCGGCGGCACCGCCCAGCTTCTCGACAATGCGGTGGACGATGCTCAGGCCCAGACCCCGACGGCGGTTCCGCACGATGCCGACTTGGCGGAACGGGATGAAGAGCATCGCCAATTGGTCCGCCGGGATGCCCGGGCCATAATCCTGGACCCAGAATCGCGTCCGCGCCGAGCCGCGGCCGGCGGAGAACCCGAGCGTCACCCGCCCGCCCTGGGCGGCATGCCGCACCGCGTTGCTGAGATAGTTGACCCAGACGTGCACGACCCAGGGCGGGTGACCGAAGGCCGGGGGCCAGCTATCCGGCGCCTCCACGCTGACATGGTGTTGGTGCAGGAGGGCCGACAACTGGTCGAGCGCCTCGCCCACGACCGTCCCCATGTCAAATGCCTGCGCCGCGACCTGCAGGCGCCGCACCCCGGAGAGGATGAGCAGGTTGTCGACGATCAAGTCCAGACGATCCGCCGCCCGCTGCGCCTCCCGGGTCGACTTGCCCAGCGCCGATGGGTCCGGGTTGGCTTGCAGCCGCTCGAGCAGCTCCAGTCGCATGTTGAGGGTTGCAATCGGGTTCTTGAGGTCGTGGGCCACGGTGTGCGCGAAGGCATCGAGTTCGTCGATCAGCTCCTTCTTCGCCAATTGAGTCCGCACCGCCTTGATCACCTCGTCCTCGGTGAACGGCTTGGAAATGTAATCGGCGGCGCCGAGTTCCATCCCCCGCCGCAAATCCGAACGGTCGGCCAGCGCCGAGATGATGATGACCGGGACGGTCTTCAGGGCGGCGTCCTGGCCAACCTGCCGGAGGAGATCGAAACCGCTCAGCCTCGGCATGTTGATGTCGGTGATGATGAGTGCCGGCCGCGACCTCGCGGCCTGGGCAAGTCCATCCTGTCCATCCGTGGCTTGGATCACAGAGTATCGGTTCAGCTCGAGGATGTCGACCAGCGAAAGCCGGATGAGCTCGTCGTCCTCGACGACGAGGATGGTGAAATTGTCGGATGCGATCATAGTGGGGCGGCGGCGGGTTCTGGCTGGGCCGGCAGGGTGACGGTGAACCGGCTGCCTTGATCGACGACGGACTGAACGTCGATCCCACCCTTGAGGAGATCGATCGAGCGCTTCACGATGCTTAGGCCCAGGCCGGTGCCCTTGATCTGGCCGACATTCGATCCCCGCTCGAACGGCTCGAAGATGCGCTGCAGGTCGGCCGCCGGCACGCCGATCCCCAGATCTTCGATCGTCAGCCGGATATGGGCGTCTCCGGTCTCGATCCGTACGGTGATGGTCGTGCCGGCGGCTGAATAACGGGTGGCGTTGCTCAGCAGGTTGGACAGGATATGGCGAAGGATGGCGGGATCGACCGTCGCCTGGACACTGGCCGGGGCGCACAGCTCGATAGCGTGCGTTTGCTGGTCGGCCAGCCGGATCTCCTCGATCGTGCCCATGACCAGCTGGCGGAGATCGATGGTCTGGGGAGTCGCCCGGATCCGCCCTTCCTCGATCCGGTTCAGCGTCAGGATCTCGTCGAGCATTTCTGCCATGCGGCGCATCGAGATTCTGATGCGATCATGCAACTCGTGGCGCTTCGCCTGGGTGATACGCTCGGCGTGGTTGATCAACAGGTCCGCGGCGGTCATGGCCGCGGCCATCGGCGTCCGGAACTCGTGCGAGGTGACCGAAATGAAGCGCGTCTTCATCGCGGCGATCTGCCGCTGCCGCTCAAGCGTGTCAGCGAGTTCCTCCGCGGCGAGCTTCGCCAGCGTGATGTCCGTGTGCGTGCCGACCATTCGCAATGGATTCCCCGCAGCGTCCCGCTGCACCACCAGGCCTGCGTCGTGGATCCATTTCCACGTGCCATCCTTCGCCCGCATGCGAAACTCCGCATCGTAGCCGGGGGCGGCACCCCGGAGGTAAGCTTCGACCTTCTGCAGGGTCGGCCCGAGGTCCTCGGGCCGGATGCGGCTCTCCCACTCGGAAATGTGGTCGCCGATCTCGTTTTCCGCGTATCCTAGTATTTCCTTCCAGCGCAGGGAAAACAACACCTGCCCGCTCGGGATGTCCCAGTCCCAGACACCGATGCCGGAACCCTCGGTCGCAAGTTTCCAACGCTCCTCGCTCTGTCGCAGGTCCGCGGTCAGCCGTGCGGCCTGCTTGCGGGCCTGACACTGGGTATTCAGGAGAGAGTACACCAAGCCCGCCATCAAGGTGCTCAGCAGGCCCCCGGCGCCGAATCCGACCCAGGCAATCTTGAACTGTTTCGGATCGACGGCTGAGGGACTCAACCAGGTACGGACCAGCCACAGGCGGCCCGCCGCGGGTATTCGGGTTTCATGCTGGAGCATTCCGTCGTTCGCGACCGGCAGGTCATGTCCGCGATGGCTGTCGAACAATAGCCCAGCCGGCTCAGCCTTCCCGCCGTCGAAGATCTGCACCCGGAGCTGTTCCTGCGGACCATGCCCGTTCCTCCCGAGTATTCCGCGGATCAGGTCGTCCATCCGGTAGGGGCTGTAGACCCAGCCGACGAGAGCCGCCCGGCGTTCCGCCACCGTCTCGATCGGTGCGTGCCTCCGGTAGACTGGCGCATACATCAGCGTCCCGACCTGCACGTCCTCCCCGTTCTCCTGCACAAGCTTAACCGGCCCGCTGAGGGCGGCTCTGTCGTCGTCACAGGCCGCCTGCATGGCCGCGCAGCGAACCGGTTCCGAAAACATGTCGTAGCCGAAGGCCCGCAGGTTTCGCCCGGCGAAGGGCTCAAGATAGATGATGGCGCTGTACTGCGACCGTTCGCCCTCGGGCCAGACGCGGTAGTCAGGGTAACCCTCGGCCCGGATGGCCTGGATATGGCGTTCAAGCTGGTTGGGCGGTATCATGACCGCAAAGCCGAAGCCCTGGATGCCCGGCAAGGTGATCCGCAGCTGTTGCCGTTGATCGAAGAGGTGCCAATCCTCCCGGGAGAAGTGATTGGACGCCATCGCCATGGCGGCTCCACTGCGGAGGATCTGTTTGTGGGCTTGGATGCGCTCGTTCAGTGCCCCGACGATGCCGTCGACATCGTGCGCCAGGTCCTCCTGTACCCCCGCGCAGGCCTTCTGCCATTCCCAGCGGAAAAGGAGCGCCGTTGCGCCGAGGCCAAGGGCGAGGGTCAGCAGTGTGCCCCGGCGCACGCGCCGGTCCTTGAAACCGCCCTCGTGACAGACCGGCGGGGCGATGGTGGTCACCCCGAACCTCCCGGGATGACTTCCCCGATCGACCTGGACCGTTCAGCCGGATTCGTCCACCGCGGCAGAACCAGCTCCGCCTTCGTGCCGGGCGCCCCCTGATTCGGCTCCAGGTTGAATTCCCCGCCCGCCAGTTCGGCCAGGCGGCTGGCTAAAGCCAGCCCCAGGCCCATACCCTGCTGCTCGTGGATCTCGCGCCCGAACTGCCGCATCGGGCCGATGCGCTTGATCTGCTCCGGGGTCATGCCCCGGCCCCGATCGACCACCAGGAAGCGGAACTGCTTCTGGTTTGCCCCGGCTTCCACCAAGACTGACTCGCCTGGTTTCGAATAATAGAACGCGTTCTCCACCAAGTGTCGCAGTACCCGCTCCAGCCCCGGGCCCGGAACCGCCAACGAGCCACAAGTCAGTTTCAGGTCCAGGTCGGAACCGCGTCCATAATCCTCCGCGACCTGCCGGAAGTGTCGCGCCAGCCCGTCCTCGGTAATCACCGACTCAGCCCAGCCCGGATCCTCCTGCTTCCGCCTCTGGTCGGCGGCGATTTCGTACTCGGCCCACAGGCTGAAATCCTCCGCCAGCCGCAGGAGGCGCTGTCCCGATCGGCCGATGTTGCGGCCGTAATCGGCCAATTCGGGGGCCGACAGGACCTCACCGGCCTCGGCGACCTGGACGAGGAGGTCGGCGTAGCCGATGATGCCGGTCAGGGGCGTGCGGAGCTCATGCGGCAATACGCGCGAGAGGAACCGCTGCTTGCCGCGGGTGATCTCGTCGAGGAAGTCAGCCCGCTCGAGGCGTAGGCGCAGCGTCTGCAGCAGGTCCTCGGTCTTGAAAGGCTTGGTCACGTAGTCGTCCGCCCCCAGCGACATGCCCATTCGGAGGTCCGCAGAATCGGCCCGGGCTGACATCACCACAAAAGGCAAGGTGTGCCAGACCGCCGAGCGCCGCACCGTGCGCAGCAGATCGAAACCGTCCACCCGGGGCATCACCACGTCGCTCAGGACCAGGTCGGGCACGTTTCGCTTCAACTCGGCGAGGGCGGCCTCCCCATCAGAACAGCACAACACCTCGTAGCCGGCCATCGTCAGGGACAGTTCGGTGACCTCCCGGATGGATTCGTCATCCTCCACGAGGAGCACGGAGCGGGGTTTATTTTTCATGATTGGAGCGGGGGAAGCCGACTTGGAAGCTCGACCTCCCGAAGGCCGTGGGCGTCAGGCGCCGCTGGCGTCACCGTCAGTCCGACCTGGGCCGCGAGGTTGCCGGTGCGGTTCCGGTAGGAAAACAGGCCAAGCCGCGAGGCGAGCCCGAGTACCTCAACCTGGTTCTTCAATCCGAAGCGATCCGCCAGCCGGTAGGTGATCTTGTAAATGGCCGATGTCGAAAGCCCCAGTTCACCGGCCAGGACCTTCGGGCACTTGCCTTCGGCGAGCCCGATCAGGACGAGGTAGTCGCGCACCTTCAGGCCGCCGTGCGCCCGCCGGTACCGGATCATGTCGCGGAGCACGCGCGCCACGTGCGCGCTCATCGGCACGCGGCCCTCGACGGTCGCCCGCAGGGTATCGAGCAGCTCGTCGATACTGGTAGTTTTCTGCACGTAGGCATCCACGCCGAGCGCAAACGCCACCTCGATGCATTCATCCGCCGTGAGGCCGCTGCAGATGACGATCCTGTCCGCCAGCCGCTCGGCGCGGATCACCCCGATAAGCTCAATGCCACTGATGTCGGGTAGTTGGAGGTCGAGCACGACCAGGTCGACGTGATTGCCGCGCAATTGCCGCAGCATTTCCTGGCCGGTGTGGGCAACGCCCACGAGATGAAAGCCCTGATCGATCTTCAACACATCTGTCAGCACCGAAACGAATAAGGGATGATCATCCACCACGAAGCAGCGCACAGGTTGCCGTTTTTCGGTATTCAACGGGAGGATCACTCTGCGAGCATTTTGCCGCGCACAATGCCGGTCGATTCCTTTAGAGGACAAAGCCATAAGCATAAGTACCCATGTTCGACTAGAAGCCTGGGAGGGCGCGACTCGCCCGTGAGTGGCGAAAGCAAACCGGTCAAGTTACGAGGTAAACGTCTGGTGCAAATGATGAGTCCAGTGTTCCGCCACCGAACAAACCTAGCGTATGAGTTCCGTCAGGGCGTCTTGGCCGGCACCGATGGTGAGTGCTATCGGCGAATCGCACGCAGTGCGGTCAAAACACCTGCAGGAATGCGCTGCGCTGTTCGCTTCCCGTCAGTTCGACCTCATGGCCCGACTGGGGATCGATGAAGATCCGCCCGCGCTCGGTGATCGCCTGCACGATCGCATGCGACCGCCCCTGCCGCGTCACATACCAATAGGGTCCGATCGCCAGCGCCTTGGCGGGCGTTTGCCGGTGGAAAGCCACTCGGAAGTAGGCGATCTGCGCGAGCCCGGTGTAGATCTCGGCGAAGCGATTGCAGTCGTAACGTTTGTTCCAGCGCACGACTCCCAGGCGAAAAATCTGCGCCCGGAAATCGCCGTGCCACTCCTTGAGCCACGTGCTGTTTACTTCGGCGTAGGCCTCGTCGCCTATAACGACCCGGCCGCCCAGTTTCCTGAGATCGACCTCGTAAAGGACGCGGTCCGTGAAAGGCGCTACGGTCTGCACCTTGGCCGCATTCGTCGGGCTGACGCAACCCGATGATAGCAACGCTGCTAAGGCTGCGCCAATGTAGGCTGCCCGGGAAGCCAGCGCCAGCAGCCTTATCCGCAAATCTGTCCGGTTATCGGGCACGAAATCTGGCTCCGCTTGCCTCTTTGGTTCGGCGATCTCTTCGTCAACCTAATCAGGTGCGATCATCCTCACGGGGTACGAGCACGATCAGCTGATGAGCCCCGTCGGTGCGACTGCTCCGGTGTATCCCCGCTGATACCCTTCGGTCGGTGGGAACGCCTTTCCGTCCGAAATGAAAGCCGCGTTCATCCTCCCATCCTTCGGGCGAACGGTGAATTCCGAGTGCAAGCCATGCCAAGGCCAGCAGCAATACGCCTGCGTATATGATCATTACTGTTAGGATTGTGTGCATGTAGTAGTGTTCACGCGACAGTGCCCGCATGCGCCCCGTGGTCGCACATACCGGGCGCGGGGTGTTTCGCCCGAGGTCGCGGCGCAGCGCCCGTTCCATTGACCGGCACACCCGGTCGGGCGCAGTCCATTTGCTTCGCGAACTCGTAAAGCTCCACCGGGCCCCTGAGCCCGAAGCGCTGTTCAATGCGACGATGCGCCTTGTAGATGGCTGCAACTGTCAGTCCCAGTTCTTCCGCCTGCACCTTGGGCGCCTTGAACTCCGCCAAACCCGCCAATATCCGCCGGTCCCGCAGCGAAAGCGTCGCTT
>CAZGJB010000113.1:0-10475 GCA_964526145.1 uncultured Opitutaceae bacterium | reverse complement strand
TTGGGCCACTGAGGCCAGGGGTTGTCCGGGGCTCGCTGGTCGGGCGGGCGGTTGACGATCTCGAACTGGAAAAGCGTCTTGCAGCCGTGCCGCATGGACGTGCCGACGCAGTCGGTGCCGGTGTCGCCGCCGCCGATGACGATGACGTTCTTGCCCTTTGCGGAGATGTAGGACTCACCCTGCTTCCGGTCGAGCAGGCCCTTGGTGTTGCCGCGGAGGAAATCCATGGCGAAGTGGATGCCCTTGAACTCACGGCCGGGGATGGGGAGGTCGCGGCCCTTGGTCGCGCCGGTGCAGAGCGCGACGGCGTCGAACTCTTCGAGCAGTTGTTTTGCGGAAAGATTCTTGCCGATCTCAACGCCCGTCTTGAAGGTAATGCCTTCCGCGGTGAGCAGAGCCACGCGCCGGTCGACAACCTTCTGCTTGTCGAGCTTCATGTTCGGGATGCCGTACATCAGCAGCCCGCCGACGCGGTCGGCTCGCTCGAAGACCGTGACGAGGTGGCCCGCCTGGTTGAGCTGGGCAGCGCAGGCGAGGCCCGACGGGCCGGAACCGACCACGGCGACTTTTTTGCCAGTGCGATTCTTCGGCGGGTTGGGCACGACCCAGCCTTCCTCGAAACCCTTGTCGATGATCGAGACCTCGATGTTCTTGATCGTCACCGCGGGTTCATTGATACCCAGCACGCAGGAGCCTTCGCAGGGGGCGGGGCAGACGCGGCCGGTGAACTCGGGGAAGTTGTTCGTCTTGTGCAGGCGGCCGAGGGCCTCCTTCCACTGGTTGCGGTAGACGAGGTCGTTCCACTCCGGGATGAGGTTGTTGATGGGGCACCCGGAGGCCATGCCGCTGATGAGCTTGCCCGTGTGGCAGAAGGGCACGCCGCAATCCATGCAGCGCGCACCCTGCTGGCGGAGCTTCTTCATCTCCATGTGCTGGTGGAACTCCTTGTAGTCGCGCACGCGCTCGAGCGGCGGTCGGTCGACAGGGAGTTCGCGGAGATATTCGATGAAACCGGTAGGCTTGCCCATGGGAGAAAGGTGTTGGGTGGTGTGGGTCGCAGGTTAGTTGCCGCCGACGCGGGCGAGGTCGCGCGCGTTTTCCTCGAACGCGGCCATGATGGCCTCGTCGCCGGTGAGGCCCTGGGCCTGGGCGCGGTCGATGCAGGCGAGCATGCGCTTGTAGTCCTTGGGCATGACCTTGACGAACTTGGGCTGGTAGGCGGCCCAGTTCGCGAGGATCGCCGCGGCGCGGGTGCTCTGCGTGTATTCCTGGTGGCGCTCGATCATCGCCCGGACCTCGGCGATCTCCGCCGGGGCCTCGAGTTTCTCGAGGCCGACCATGGCCGCGTTGACGCGCTTGGCGAAGTCGCCGGACTCGTCGAGGACGTAGGCGACGCCGCCCGACATGCCGGCGCCGAAGTTGCGGCCGGTGGCGCCGAGGACGACGACGCGGCCGCCGGTCATGTATTCGCAGCCGTTGTCGCCGATGCCCTCGACCACGGCCTTGACGCCGGAGTTGCGGACCGCGAAGCGCTCGCCCGCCATGCCGCGGATGTAGACCTCGCCGGAGGTGGCGCCGTAGAGGGCCACGTTGCCGATGATCATGTTCTCCTCGGCCTTGAAGGTGGCCTCGCGCGACGGGTAGATGACGATCTTGCCGCCGGAAAGACCCTTGCCGACGTAGTCGTTGGCATCGCCCTCGATGGCGAAGGTCATGCCCTTCGTCATGAAGGCGCCGAAGCTCTGGCCGGCGGAACCCTTGAAGCGGATGCGGATGGTGTCCTCGGGGAGGCCCGCGGCGCCGTGCTTCTTGGTGACCTCGTGGCTGGTGATGGTGCCGACCACGCGGTTGACGTTGCGGATGGGCAGCTCGGCGACGACCTTCTCGCCGCGCTCGATGGCGGGGCGGCAGATCTCGAGGAGGGTCGTGAGGTCGAGCGACTTGTCGAGGCCGTGGTCCTGCGGGATGGCGCAGAAGCGGCCGACCTCGGGCCCGACCTCGGGCGAGTAGAGGATGTTGGAGAAGTCGAGGCCCTTGGCCTTCCAGTGGCTGATGGCCTGCTTGGGCTCGAGGCAGCCGACCTGGCCGATCATCTCCTCGAGGGTGCGGAAGCCGAGCTGGGCCATGATCTCGCGGACCTCCTCGGCGATGAACTTCATGAAGTTCACCACATACTCGGGCTTGCCGGTGAACTTGGCGCGGAGCTTCGGGTCCTGGGTCGCGACGCCGGTCGGGCAGGTGTTGAGATGGCAGACGCGCATCATGATGCAGCCCGTGGTGACGAGCGGCCCGGTGGCGAAGCCAAACTCCTCGGCGCCGAGCAGGGCGGCGATGACGACGTCGCGGCCGGTCTTGAGCTGGCCGTCGGTCTCGACCGCGATGCGGGAGCGGAGGTTGTTGAGGACGAGGGTCTGGTGGGTCTCGGCGAGGCCGAGCTCCCACGGCAGGCCGGCATGCTGCAGCGAGGTCTGCGGCGAGGCGCCGGTGCCACCGTCGTAGCCGGAGATGAGGACGACGTCGGCGTGCGCCTTCGCGACGCCGGCGGCGATGGTGCCGACGCCGACCTCGGACACGAGCTTGACGCTGACGCGCGCGTGGCGGTTGGCGTTCTTGAGGTCGTGGATCAGCTGGGCCAGGTCCTCGATGGAGTAGATGTCGTGGTGCGGCGGCGGCGAGATGAGGCCGACGCCCGGGGTCGAGTGGCGGGTCTTGGCGACCCACGGGTAGACCTTGCCGCCGGGGAGCTGGCCGCCCTCGCCGGGCTTGGCGCCCTGGGCCATCTTGATCTGGAGCTCGCGGGCGCTGGCCAGGTACTCGCTGGTCACGCCGAAGCGGCCGGAGGCGACCTGCTTGATCGCGGAGTTCTTGGAGTCGCCCTGCTCATTGGTCCAGGTGAAGCGCGCGGGATCTTCGCCGCCCTCGCCGGTGTTGGACTTGCCGCCGATGCGGTTCATGGCGATGGCGAGCGTCTCGTGCGCCTCCTGCGAGATGGAGCCGTAGGACATGGCGCCCGTCTTGAAGCGCTTCATGATATTCTCGGCCGGCTCGACCTCCTCGAGCGGGATCGGCGTGCCGGGCTTGAACTCGAGCAGGCTGCGCAGCGTGCAGAGGTTCTTCCCCTGCTCGTTGATGATCTTCGAGTAGTTCTTGAAGGTCGCGAAGCTGCCGGTGCGCGTGGCCTTCTGGAGGAAGTGGATGGACTCGGGCGTGAACAGGTGGGCCTCGCCGTCGACCCGCCACTTGTAGATGCCGCCGACAGGCAGCACGTGGCCGTCGACCTGGCGCTCCGGATAAGCGGCGTGGTGGCGGGCGAGGACCTCCTTGGCGATGACGTCGAGGCCGATGCCGCCGACGCGCGAGGCGGTCCAGGTGAAATAGTGGTCGACGACGTCCTGGCGCAGGCCGAGCGCCTCGAAGACCTGGGCGCCGCGGTAGCTCTGGATGGTGGAGATGCCCATCTTGGACATGACCTTCACGACGCCCTTGGAGGCGGCCTTCACGTAGTTCTTGCAGGCGGTCTTGTGGTCGATGCCGGTGAGCACGCCCTCGTGGATCATGTCGTCGATGGTCTCGAAGACGACGTAAGGGTTGATGACGCTCACCCCGTAGCCGATGAGGAGGGCGAAGTGGTGCACCTCGCGGGCCTCGCCGGTCTCGAGCACGAGGCTGGCGCGGGTGCGCAGGCCCTCGCGGATGAGGTAGTGATGCAGGCCGGCGACGGCGAGCAGCGCGGGGATGGGGGCGAAGTCCTGGCTGACGCCGCGGTCGCTGAGGATGAGGATGTTGATCTCCTCCTCCTCGATCATGCGGCGGGCGATCATGCAGATCTCCTCCATGGACTTGGCGAGGCCCCGTTCGCCGCGCGCGGTGCGGAAGAGCGCGGGCAGGACGCCGACCTTGAAGCCGGGCTGGTCGAGGCGGCGGATCTTGGCGAACTCCTCGTTGGTGAGGACGGGCCACTTGATCTCGACGCGGCGGCAGGCCGAGGGCTGCGGATTCAGCAGGTTGCCCTCGGAGCCGAGGCGGGTCTCGGCGGAGATGACGATCTCCTCGCGGATGGAGTCGATCGGCGGGTTGGTGACCTGCGCGAAGAGCTGCTTGAAGTAATCGTAGAGGAGGCGCGGCTTGTTCGACAGCACCGCGAGGGCGCCGTCGTTGCCCATGGAGCCGATGGCCTCGACGCCGTCGCGCGCCATCGGGGTGATGATGATGCGCTCGTCCTCGTTGGTGTAGCCGAAGGCGATCTGGCGCTGGAGCAGCGTCTCGTGATCGGGCACCGGCACGGACGGCGCCTCGGGCAGCTCCTCGAGGTGGAGATGGTGCTCCTTGATCCAGTCGGCATAGGGCCGCTCGCTGGCGAGCTGCCGCTTGATCTCCTCATCCTCGATGATGCGACCCTGGACGGTGTCGACGAGGAAGAGGCGGCCGGGCTGGAGGCGGCCCTTGCGCACGATGTCGGCGGGCGGGATGTCGAGCACGCCCGACTCGGAGGCCATGATGACGAGGCCGTCCTTCGTCACGCAGAAGCGCGAGGGGCGGAGGCCGTTGCGGTCGAGGATGGCGCCGATCTGCCTGCCGTCGGTGAAGGCGATGGCCGCGGGGCCGTCCCACGGCTCCATCAGGCAGGCGTGGAACTGGTAGAAGGCGCGGCGGGCCGGGTCCATGTGCGGATCGCCCGACCACGGCTCCGGGATCATCATCATGACCGAATGGGCCAGCGGGCGGCCGGCGAGGACGAGGAGCTCGAGCGTGTTGTCGAACATCGCCGAGTCGCTGCCGTTCGGGTTCACGATGGGCAGGATCTTGGCGACGTCGTCGCCGAAGGCGTCGGTGTCGAACAGCGCCTCGCGGGCGTGCATCCAGTTGATGTTGCCGCGGAGGGTGTTGATCTCGCCGTTGTGCGCGATGTAGCGGTACGGGTGCGCGCGGTCCCAGCTGGGGAAGGTGTTCGTGCTGAAGCGCGAGTGGACGAGACCGATGGCGGTCTCCATCGCCGGGTCGGACAGGTCGGGAAAGTACTGCGCGAGCTGGTCCGTGAGCAGCATGCCCTTGTAGACGAGCGTGCGGCTCGAGAGGCTGGTGACGTACCACTGCTCGGCGCCCGCCATCGTGGAGGTGCGGATCTCCGAGTAGCTGCGCTTGCGGATGACGTAGAGCTTGCGCTCGAAGGTGATTTCGTCGGTCACGCCGTCGCCGCGGCCGATGAAGATCTGGCGCATGAACGGCTCGCAGGACTTGGCGGTCTCGCCGAGCGACGCGTTGTTGGTCGGCACGGTGCGCCAGCCGAGGAAATGCTGGCCTTCCGACTGGATGATGCGCTCGAAGGCCTGCTCGATCTTGCGGCGGACAGTCGGGTTGCGCGGGAGGAAGATGATGCCGCAGCCGTACTCGCCGGCGGCCGGCAGGGTGAAGCGCGCCTTCTTGGCCGCCTCCAGCAGGAACTTGTGCGGCATCTGCAGGAGCACGCCCGCGCCGTCGCCCGTGTTGGGCTCGCTGCCGGCGGCGCCGCGGTGGTCGAGGTTCGTCAGCACCTGCAGCGCCTGCTGCAGGATCTGGTGCGATTTGCGCCCGTGCATGTCCGCCACGAAACCGACGCCGCAGGCATCGTGCTCAAAGGCCGGATCATACAGACCCTGCTTGGCGGGCCGCTGGTTGAACTGCGTCGGGAGGGAGGACTTGCTGGGCATGGATGGGGGCGCGGTCGGTGGTTCGGAAAAGTCAGGTCGGATGAATCCTGCGTACTATGCTAGCCAAATTCATGCCGCGGCCTGGGCGGTGGGCCCGCAGGTCGAGAGACGGATGGTTAGGCATGAGGACAAAAAAAAGGCCGGTCGCGTTGCGCGAGAGCCGGCCCGGAGCGTTTGGATTGCGGTGAGCTCTCTGCGTTAGAAGAAGCGGACAGTTTTGGTAGCCATTTTGGCGTGTTCCGCGTCCGAGCAGCCCGCGTTGGTGGGGATGTCGGTCGGGGCGTCGGTCGGTTTCACGAGGTCGTTGCTGAGCAGATAGTTCTCCACTTCCTCGCCCGAGACATCAGCGAGCATCACGCCGTCGACTTCGACGCACGGTGAAAGGGGCTGACCGGACTTCTGCACCATTTCCGCGTAATTTTCGCGGTGGTTGATGATATCGATGTCTTCAAAGGCGAGGCCGTGCTTGCGGAGGACGGCGCGGACGCCGTTCGACCACCCGCAGTGCGGCTTAAGATAGGCTTTGATTTTCATGCGATAGGATGACGCGGGACAAAAGTCGCGCAAGGTATAGGGCGCGAATTTCCATCGGCAAGAGGAAGTTTAGATTATTTTTGGCATAAGCGCGCTCGCGCTTATAGTCCGCGCCGCAGGCCGCGCCTGAATTCCGTCGGCGCCTGCCCGGTCTGGCGCCGGAATTGCCGGGAAAAGTAAAAGATGTCCTGGAAGCCCAGCGCCTCGGCGATCATGCCGACGGTCAGGTCCGACTCCGCCAGCAGCTGCCGCGCCCGCGTCACGCGCGCCTGGATCACATAGTCCTGCGGCCGCAGGCCGGTGACCTTGAGGAACACCCGCGAAAAGTGATCCGCACTGTAGCCGGCCGTTCGCGCCAATTCCGCCACCGGCGGCACCTGACGCGGGTCCTCCCGGATCCGGGCGGCGAGGCGCAAAATCAGGTCGCGATGCCGCAAATCCGTGCCCGGGCCCTGCATTTCCTTCTGCGCCGCCTGCTCGCGGCCGAGTTCGAGCAGGAGTCCGCCCAGCAGCGCCGCGCCCACCGGGTCACCGTCACGCTCGGGTGCCAGGTCGATGATGCGGCGCATGACGGCATCGACGAACTCCACCTGCCGCGTCCGCAGCACCTCGAACGGCGGCTTGAAAGCGGATAAAGGCAAACCCCGGGATCCGCGCACCAGTTGAAAGTGGATGTAATTCACCCCCATGCGCTCCACCGAGTCCTGCTCCGCCTCGTAGCGCCGACCCGGGCACATCCAGATGCACGTGCCCGGCGTCAGCGGCACCTCCTCGCCCTCGATCGCCATCAGGCCGCGACCGGCCCAGACGAACCAAAGGTCAAAGTCGTGCAGGCCGCGCGACCAGTCGCGCCCGAGGCGCCAGCCCGGTTCGCAACGCACGCGGCCCCGGGCGCCGAGCCGGGGTGCGCAGGTCTGGGTGCCAAGGGTGATCATGTCGGATAAGCACAAACAATTAACGGCGCCGTGCATGGCCCCGCAATGCGATTTCTGGCACCTTCGCCGGCCGTCACACCCACCCCACCATGAGCGCTGCCGCCACTCCCCCTGCCCAATTCGATCCCGGTGCCGAGATGCATGCCCCGGAGCTCTACCAGCCGGTCGCCACCGGCTTCGGCGTCGACCGCCTCGAGGACATCGGCGACGCCGAGATCGCCTTCTACCGCGAGCACGGCTACCTCATCGTACGCCAGGCATTCACGCCGGCCGAGTCGGCCGCGGCCCTGCAGGGGCTCGTCGACCTCATCATGGGCAAGCGGCCGGACTTCAAGGGCATCCACTTCGAGGCCGCGGCGAAAGACATCATCTCCACCCTCACTTCCGACCAGCGCCAGGACGCGGTGCGCAAGGTCTGGCACTTCGTCAATTTCGAGGACCGCCTGAAGGCCCTCTCGCACCACCCGAAGCTCCTCACCGTCGTCCGCCGGCTCATCGGTGACCGCGCGCCGTTCATGTTCCAGGACATGGCGCTCATCAAGCCGCCCCGCCTCGGCCGCGAAAAGCCCTGGCACCAGGACCACGCCTATTTCGATTACCCGCTCGGCACGCCGGTCGTGGGCGTGTGGATCGCCCTCGACGAGGCCACGGTCGAGAACGGCTGCATGCAGTTCCTCCCGGGCCGGCACCGCGAGGGGCCGAAGATCCACTTCCAGCGCCGCGATTGGCAGATCTGCGACAACGAGATGATGGGGTCCAAGTCCGTCGCCGCCCCGCTCCAGCCGGGCGGCCTGCTCCTCTTCGACGGGCTGCTGCCGCACGGCACGCCGCACAATTCATCCCCGAAACGCCGCCGCGCGCTGCAGTTCCACTACACCGCCGAGGACGTCGTGAAGTCCGCACCCGAGGAGCGCCTCAAGCACTTCGGCAGCGAGGGCAAGAACGTCACCTGCTGACGGCGAGTCCACTTTCGCCTAGCCGCCCCCGGCAGCGTGCCTTATCACACGCCGGATGAAAGTCCTCGTGACCGGCGCCGCCGGGTTCATCGGTTACCACGTCAGCGCCCGTCTCGCGGGGACGCAGCACTGCGAGGTGCTGGGCGTGGACAACCTGAACGACTACTACCCGGTGGCGCTGAAGCGCGCCCGCCTGGCCCAGCTCGAGCCGCTCGATGGGTTTCGGTTCGTGCAGGCGGACATCGCCGACGCCAAGGCCTTCAACGGCCTCTACGATCACTTCAAGCCCGACTACGTCGTCCACCTCGGCGCCCAGGCCGGCGTGCGCTACAGCCTCGAGAACCCCGCGGCCTATGTGCACAGCAACCTCCTCGGCTTCACCACCGTGATGGAGGCCTGCCGCCGCCGGCCGCCGAAGCATTTCGTGTACGCGTCGAGCAGCAGCGTCTACGGCGCCGGCTCGCAGCCCCCGTTTGCCGAGGACGCCAACACCGACTGCCCGCTGTCATTCTACGGCGCGACCAAAAAGAGCAACGAGCTCACCGCCTACAGCTACGCCCATCTCTTTGGCCTCAATGTCACCGGCCTGCGCTTCTTCACGGTTTACGGACCCTGGGGCCGGCCGGACATGGCGCCGATCATCTTCGCGAAGGCGATCGCAGCCGGGCAGCCGCTGAAACTCTTCAACCACGGGAAGAACCTGCGCGACTTCACCTACGTCGACGACATCGTCGACGGCCTGCTGAAGGTCCTGCTCTACCCGCCCGCCGAGCGCCCCACCCCGCCCGCCCGCGTGTTCAACATCGGCCACCACCGTCCGGTCGAGACCATCCTCTTCGTTCGCATGCTCGAGCGCCTGCTCGACCGCCCCGCGCAGGTCGAACTGGTCGAGGCCCAGCCCGGCGACATGTTCGAGACCTGCGCCGACCTCACCCGCATCCAGGCCGCCGTGGGCTACACGCCCAAGGTGCCGCTGGAAGAGGGGCTGCGCCGGTTCGTCGAGTGGTTCAAGGCCTACTACTCCGCCTGAGACCGGCGGCCCGACCTGCGCGCATGAAAACCATCCTGCTCCTCGTGGCGTCCAACATCTTCATGACGCTGGCCTGGTACGGACATCTCAAGTTCCGCTTCCTCGATGGCCGGCCGCTGTTCACGATCATCCTGTTCTCGTGGGGCATCGCGTTCTTCGAGTATTGCCTGATGGTTCCCGCCAACCGCGCCGGCTACTTCACCGGCGGCTTCAGCGGCTACCAGCTGAAGATCATCCAGGAATGCATCACCCTGCTCGTGTTCGTGGGCTTCGCCTGGCTGGTGCTGAAGGAAAAACTCACGTGGAACTACCTCGTGAGCTTCGGCTTCATTCTGCTCGCGGTCTATTTCGCCACTGCCTTCAAGCCCGCCACCGCCGCCACGCCCCACTAAAGGCCTGACGGAGGGCGGCCGCCCCCCACCCTGGTCCAATTTTGTCCATGCCTGGGACCGCCGTTGTCCCACCCGGCTGGTAGACTGGGTGCATGTTGAACAGAATGTCTGCGCGTTTACGCCACTTTGCCGCCAAGCCGGGCTTGCCTCGCCGGAGCGGCGTCGCACGCTGACCGCAAAGTCGTCCCCTTTTCTTTAACGATTCATCCTACCCACCCAATGTCCAAAGCCGCTCCCGCCAAATCCAGCGCCGCCGTCGTCCCCGCCGTCGCCGCGCGTGACAAGAACATCGAGCTCGCGCTCTCCTCCATCACGAAGCAGTTCGGCGAGGGCTCGATCATGCGCCTCGGTAGCAATACCAAGATGAAGGTCGAGACGCTCAGCACCGGCTCGCTCGCCGTCGACCTCGCCCTCGGTGTCGGCGGTCTCCCCAAGGGCCGCATCATCGAGGTCTACGGCCCGGAATCCTCCGGCAAGACCACCTTCTGTCTCAGCGTGATCGCCGAGGCCCAGAAGCGCGGCGGCCTCGCCGCCTTCATCGACGTCGAGCACGCGCTCGACCCGAAGTACGCCCGCGTCGTCGGCGTCAACCTCGACGACCTCCTCGTCTCCCAGCCCGACTCCGGCGAGGACGCGCTCAACATCATGGAGACGCTCATCCGCTCGAACTCCATCGACGTGATCGTCCTCGACTCCGTCGCCGCCCTCACGACCAAGGCCGAGCTCGACGGCCAGATGGGCGACATGACCATGGGCAGCCAGGCCCGCCTCATGTCGCAGGCCATGCGCCGCCTCACCTCGGTCGTCAGCAAGACGAACTGCGTGTGTATCTTCACCAACCAGATCCGCGAGAAGATCGGCGTCATGTTCGGCAACCCCGAGACCACCTCCGGCGGCCGCGCGCTGAAGTTCTTCTCCTCGGTCCGCATCGACATCCGCCG
>CAZGJB010000112.1:0-10507 GCA_964526145.1 uncultured Opitutaceae bacterium | reverse complement strand
CCGGCGGACTCGGCTGGCTGTTCGGCGATCCCGGCAGCGGCCACGAGTTGGGACGCCGCGCCCGGGCGCGCGGCCTGCGCGAACTCCAGGGCTGGGCACCGCGCACTACCCTCGGCGACCGCATCTGCTCCTACACGGGCATCGAAGCCTACGGTGCCATCTCCCGCTCGTTTTACACCGCACCCGATGCCAACGCCCGCATCGCCGGTTTCACCCCGCACCTGCTCGAGCTGGCGCAGGCGGGCAACGAACCCGCCCAGCAAGTCCTGATCGAATCACTCAGCGGCCTGGTCGAGCAGGGCGAAGTAGTCACCGCCCGCCTGTTCGGCACCCAGGCCGTCACCTGTGGCGTGAGCGGTGCCATCCTGAACCACCCGGCGGCGGCCGCGACCCTGCGCAATCTTGTCGGCGCCCGAAACTGGGCCGTGAGCCTGCAGTTCATCACCGCGACGCCCATCGAGGGCGTGCGCCGGCTGCTGGTGAAGCTCTGATTTTGTCCTCCGCATGATCACCCTGCCCCTCGCCCCCGCGCCGTGGAAGTTCCGCGACGCCACCCAATCGTCCGCCTGGCGCGCCGCCGTGGTGCCCGGCTGCGTGCATCGCGACCTGCGCCGCGCCGGCCTGATCCCGGATCCCTTCCACGGCACGAACGAACTCGATCTCCAATGGATCGAGGACCGCGACTGGGAATACACCACAGCCTTCACCGTCTCCGCCGCGGCGCTCGACGAGGAGTGCATCGACCTGGTCTGCGACGGCCTCGACACCCTCGCCACGGTCACGCTCAACGGCCGGGTCGTCGCCCGCACCGACAACATGTTCATCGGCTGGCGCTGGGACGTGAAACCCCTCCTGCGCCGCGGCCGCAACGAGCTGCGGATCCGCTTCGCCAGCGTCGGCCGCGCCCTGCCCAAGACGCGACCTGAGCACCAGCCCAAGGAGTTCAACGACTCCGTCGGCCGCAGCTCCGTCTTCCGCAAGCAGCCCTGCCAGTTCGGCTGGGACTGGGGTCCGCGCTTCGTCACCGCCGGCATCTGGCGCGACCTGCGCCTGGAAGCCTGGAGCGGCAATCGTCTGGAGACCGTTCGCGTCGTCCAGGCGCATCGCGCCGATGGCAGTGTGCTCCTCACCTTCACCCCCGAACTCGCCCGTCCCGACGCCAAGGTCACCCTCACCGGCACCGTCTCCCTCGATGGCCAACCCATCGCTCCGATCGTAAATCGTCATGCTGAAATCGTAATTCCCCAGCTCTGGTGGCCCAACGGCCACGGCGCGCAGCCGCTTTACACCGTGGAGGTTCGCGTCACGGATCGGCACGGGCGCGAGATTGGCACTTGGTCGCGCCGCCTCGGCCTGCGGACGATCGCCCTCGACCGTTCGAAGGACAAATGGGGCGAGTCCTTCCGCTTCGTCGTCAACGGCCGCCCGATCTTCGCCAAGGGCGCCAACTGGATCCCGGCGCACAGCTTCGTCGCCGGGCTGACCCGCGCCGACTACGCCCGCGACCTGCAGTCGGCCGCCCGCGCCAACATGAACATGCTGCGCATCTGGGGCGGCGGCATCTACGAGAGCGAGGATTTCTACGACGTGTGCGACGAGCTGGGCCTGCTCGTCTGGCAGGACTTCATGTTCGCCTGCACGCTCTACGCCGGCGACCGCGCCTTCCTCGCCAGCGTGCGCGCCGAGGCGGAGCACCAGGTGCGCCGCATCCGCCACCGCGCCTGCCTCGCCCTGTGGTGCGGCAACAACGAGATCGAGACGCTCAACTGGGAGGCCCTCGAAAAGACCCCGCGGCTGCGGCGCAACTATGACGCCGTCTTTCACCGCGTCCTCCCCGCCGCCGTCGCCGCGCACGACGGTGTGACGCCCTACTGGCCGACCTCGCCGTACCGGGGCGCCGGCCGCAACAACGACTACACGATCAAGCCGCTCGGCGAGAAAAGCGGCGACACGCACTTCTGGGACGTGTGGCACGCGCGGCATCCGGTGAAGGATTACGAGAAGTGGCGGTTCCGGTTCGTCTCGGAGTTCGGCATGCAGAGCTATTGCTCGCCGGAAACCCAGGCGACCTTCTGCCCGCCCGACCAGGCCAACGTCTTCGGCCCGGTGATGGAGAACCACCAGAAGAACACCGCGGGCAACCAGATCATCCTCGACTACGTGTCCCGGCTCTACCGCTTCCCCAAGAGCCAGGCGGCGCTCGTGTACCTGTCGCAGCTCAACCAGGCGCACTGCATGCAGACCGGCGTCGAGCACTACCGGCGCATCATGCCGGTATGCATGGGCGCGCTCTACTGGCAGCTCAACGATTGCTGGCCCGTCGCCTCGTGGAGTTCGATCGAGCACACCGGCCGATGGAAAGCGCTGCAGCACGTCGCCCGTCGCTTCTTCGCGCCGGCCCTCGTCAGCGCCCACGTGCCCGGAACCGAGACCGCCATCATCGGCAACTACCGCCGCTCGACCGTGCGGCAGGTGCACCTGTACACGGTGTATGACGCACCGCAGGCCGCGGACGGTCTGCTGCTGTGGGATCTCTTCCACGTCGACGGCCGGGTGATTCAGGGCGGAAAAAAGCGCGTCACCCTGCGCTACGGCCGCAGCGTGAAGCAGCAGACCCTCGATCTCGCCAAGCCGATCGCACAGCACGGGCGCGACCACCTCTACCTGCGCATCGCGCTGGAAATCGACGGCACCCGCGTCAGCGAGGAGACGGTCTTCCTGGCCCCACCCCGCTTCGTGGCCCTGCCCAAGGCAAGGACCGAGGTCACGGTAAGGTCGCTGACCCCGCAGCGGGCCCTGCTGACATTCCGGTCGGATGCCTTCCAGCACCGCTTCGCCTTCGAACTGCCCGGATTGGCGCATCACAGCAGCGACAACTTCTTCGAGCTGTACCCACGCGAAAAGAAAGAGGTGCTGGTGGATTTCGACCAGCCGACGACCAAGGCGGCGATCGCGCAGGCGCTGAGCTGGCAGTCGCTGGCCGATACGTACGCGTGAGATCCGGGAGTGGCCACATTCCAACATCACTGGCCGAGCCCGATTGGCTTGCCCGTCGGGATGCACACGAACGGCGCGTGCGGCAGTGGACCGACCCGCATCAAACGCGGGCGGCGCGTGGGGAGAAACATCCGGTTTACGACTTCCTGTTCGATTACTACGCGTTCCGCCCCGCCTGGCTGAAGCGCTGGCACCCCGGGCCGGACGTGTTCCTCACGGGAACGGCGGCGCGCGAATTCCTGCGATGGCCGGAGTATCGCGAAACACCGGAGGGCGTCGGTATCGATCCGGCGGCGTTGCCGGCGCACCGACTGACCTTCGTCCGCTGGCTGAGCGACCTGCTCACGACCATGCAGACCCGGCCGGCGTTCTTCGGCTGCTACGGGCTGCATGAATGGGCGATGGTCTACCGATTGACGCCGGCCGAGGTCCGGCATGGCGGCTGGCCATTGCGCTTTCCGCCCGAGGAGATCGCCCGCATCGTCGAGAGCTCGGCCATCGCCTGCTCGCATTTCGACGCCTTCCGCTTCTTCACGCCGCCGGCCCGGCCGCTGAACCGGTTGCAGCCCACGCGCGAGACGGTGCCGCAGCTCGAGCAGCGCGGGTGCCTGCACGCGAACATGGATCTCTACAAGTGGGCGTTCAAACTCGCGCCGGTCACGCCGTCGGAGGTGGTGGCCGATTGCTTCGCGTTGGCCCGGGACATCCGCGAGGTGGACATGCGGGCGAGCCCGTACGACCTGCGGGCGCTGGGATTCGAGCCGATCGCGATAGAGACCGCCGCCGGTCGGGCCGAGTACGAGCGGCAGCAACGAGCCTTTACGGTTCGCGGCGAGCCGCTGCGGGCCAGCCTGATCGCATTGTGCGACCGGCTGCTCGCAGCGTGACCCGTTACCACCACATCACCAGCGTTCGGCGGTGCCCGGGGGGCGGACGTAATCCTGCGGGTGGATGAGCTTGCGGGCGAAGGGATTGGCCCGCGCAAGCAGCTCGGGCGAGGCGTGGTAACCCCAGCGGGTGCGGTTCCACGAGCAGCCGTAGCGATAGACACTGATGCGGCGCTCGCCGGGATTCGCGCGCTTGGCGGAGCCGTGGCACGTCGCATCGACGAAGACGATCGCATCGCCGGCCTTCATGTGGACCTCGATGGCGCCGGGGACGCCGTCCACCGAACCGCCGGTCTCCCACTCGTTCCCCGTCCGCTTCAGGAACGCCGGGTGGATCATGTTCGACTTGTGCGAGCCCGGAATGACCATCGTCGCGCCGTCGCCGGGTCCGATGTCGGTGAACGCCATCAGCACGTTGATCTGGGCGCACTGGAAGCGGCCGTTGTGATAGCGGAAGGACATGCGCTTCGAGATGTCGTGGCCACCCGCATGCAGGGGGATCGCCTCGCCGGGTCCGCGGATCGTGAAGAAGTTCTCGTCGATGAAGGCCGGGCCGTGGTGGTAGTCGAAGCAGTCGTGCCCGCCGGTGAAGCGCAGCACGTAGTTGATGTACTTCGGGTGGTCGATCATCCGCTCGAACACGCCGCCCAGCTCGTAGACCTGCTGGTAGCTGATGCCGCGGTGCTCGGGATGATTCTCGCGCTGCACCCAACCGTGCCAGCCGGAGCGCGGGAGCGAGCGCGGGATCGCGTCGATGCGCGCATTGGCGTCGGCCACCTCCTCGGGCGTTAGCACGCCGCGCAGGATGATGAAGCCGTTCAGGTCGAAGAGATACTCATCGAGGTCGCTGGGCACGGGTGCGCCAGGGACGTTGACCACAGGTGGTGGGGGCAGGTGGTTGTGGTAGCGGGGTTCCATCCCGGCAGGCTAGTCGAACTATCCGGAAATATCTTTCCGTTTAGGCCCAAATTCTTCTTTGATAGTAACCATGCCCCGGCCCAGCCCCCTGCGCGCCCCCGATCGCCACGAGCAGGCGCATGGCTTTCGCATCTGGCACATGCAGGGTGCGGCCAAGATGGATGCGCCGCACACGCATCCGGACATCGAGTTCAATTTCCTCTTCGACGGCGGCTTCGCGTACCTGCACGGCGGGGCGGTGGTGCCGATTGAGCCGGGCCGCTTCACCGTGCTCTGGGGCGGCGTTCCGCACCAGACGCTGCCGCCCGGAATCGTCGGCGAAGGCATCTGGTGCACGCTGCCGCTCGGCTGGTTCCTGCAATGGCGGCTGCCGCGGGCGCTGCCCGACCGGCTGCTGCGGGGCGAGATCGTGGCCGGGCCGCCGGATCCTGCCGACCGGCCGCTGTTGGAGCGCTGGCTGGCTGACGCGCGGAGCGGCGAGCCGGCGCGGCTGCGCGTGCTGCAGCTGGAGCTGGAGGCGCGTTTCCACCGGCTGGCCCTGGGCACGGCGGAGGTGCGGCGCGGTGAGCGCCGGCCGGCCGGGGAGGCGGGCGCCGGGCAGATTGCGCGCGTGACGCGCTTCATCGCCCAGCATTACCGCGAGCCGCTGGATGTCCGCACCATCGCGGACCACCTGCGGCTGCACCCGAAATACCTGATGCGCGTCTTCCGCAAGCAAAGCGGCGCGAGCATCTGGGAATACCTGCTGCGCCTGCGCGTCTCGCACGCCCAGCGCCTGCTGATCACGACTGACCTGAAGGTGCTGGACGTGGCGATGGAGAGCGGATTTTCATCGGTGGCTCCCTTCTACGCCGCGTTCGCCCGGCACTCGGCCGGCCTCCGGCCGCTCGAGTACCGGCACCGGCACCGGCCGGCGACAGAGGCGGCGCCCCCTTCCCTCTTCCCATGAAAAAACCTGACCTGCAGATCGGCGTCATCGGCTCCGGCGGTCGCGGCGGCAACCTCGCCCGCACCACCCACCAACCGGGCAAGGGCGCCCGCATCGTCGCCTGCTGCGACGTGAGCCCGCAGACGCTAGAGCGCAACCGCACCGAGTTCGGCGCCGACATCTTCACGACCCACTCGTACCGCGAACTGCTCGCCCGTGACCTCGATGCCGTGATCATCGGCACGCCGGACTTCCTACA
This sequence comes from uncultured Opitutaceae bacterium, assembly GCA_964526145.1. Taxonomy (GTDB): domain Bacteria; phylum Verrucomicrobiota; class Verrucomicrobiia; order Opitutales; family Opitutaceae; genus UBA2377. Next base: position 4,518 of record CAZGJB010000112.1, on the reverse strand, counting down.
CGAGGAGCAGGCCCTTGCCGCGATCGCCCGCGGGGTCGCGATCTTCCTCGAGAAGCCCATGGCCCTCAGCACCGCCGCCTGCGACCGCATCCTTGCCGCCGCGAAGAAGCAACAGGTGCGGCTCTATGTCGGCCACAACATGCGCCACATGGCGTTTGTGCGGAAGCTGAAGGCCCTGATCGACGCCGGCACGATCGGCGAGGTGAAGGCCTGCTGGTGCCGGCACTTCGTGGGCCACGGCGGCGACTTCTATTACCGCGACTGGCACGCCGAGCGCCGCTACGTCCATGGCCTCCTCCTCCAGAAGGCCGCCCACGACATCGACGTGATCCACTGGCTCTGCGGCGGCTACAGCCGGCTGGTCAACGCGCTCGGTGCCCTCACCCTCTACGGCGACCTGCCCGGCCGCCTGCCGGCGCAGCCCGGCCCGCGGCGGATCAATGTCGCGGACCAGGACTGGAAACTTTTCCCGCCGACGAAATTCCGCCGCCTCAACCATCGCATCGACGTCGAGGACCTGAGCTCGATGCAGATGAAGCTCGATAACGGCGTCTTCGCGACCTACGCGCAGTGTCACTACACGCCGGACTACTGGCGCAACTACACCATCATCGGCACCGAGGGCCGGCTGGAGAATTTCGGCAACGGCGAACCCGGCACCCACCTGCGGCTGTGGAACAAGCGCGCGAGCTGGAACGAGAAGGCCGACGCCACGTACCGCATCCCGATCCAGCGCGGCTCACACGGCGGCGCCGATCCGAAGATCATCGGCGAATTCCTCCGCTACGTGCGCGAGGGCGGGCACACCGACACCAACCCGCTGGCCGCCCGCGAGAGCATCGCCGCCGGCTGCGCCGCGACGCACTCCCTCCGGCACGGCGGCATCCCGCAGCGCGTCCCGGCGCCGGCGCCGGCGATCGTGCGCTGGTTCGAGCGCGGCGGCGCCTGAGCGCCGGTTCGCGCATTGCCAGCGGCTTCGCATGCACTAGCGTGCGCGCATGTCTGAGGACCTGAGCCTGAACGCGGCCACGCCGAAGAAGCCGAGCATCCCGGTCAGCGACGGCCTGCGCACCTACCTGCACCGCTATCGCCGCGAGCGCGAATTGCCGGTCACGTACGAGCGGCTGCGCGATTTCCATGAGTCGATCCCGCTCTGCGACGCCCAGGGCCGGCCGACGCTGTGGGACACGGTCATCTATCGCGCCGAGGAGATGGCGCCGCTCTATGAGGGTCTGAAGCGCATCTATGCGCGGCTGAAGGTCGACGGCAACCTGACCGTGGTGCAGCACCTGTATGTCGACCGCGTGGATTTCTGCAGCTTCGGCAACTCCACGCCGTTCCGCGTCCGCGTGGTCAACGCCTACAACGACAACCAGGACTACTTCTACGTGAAGAAGGCCGACGCCTCCCGCATCTACGGCCTCGAGCTGGAGCACCTGCTGTCGCCCAACCGGCTCAACTTCCTCACGCACGGCAACACCCTGATCGAGGAGCACATCGCCGGGATCCCGGGCGACATCTTCATCGCGCGCTGGATGAACAACTCCGAGCTGAAGCCGATCCGCGTCGCCAAGGAGCTGGTGAAGTTCAACGAGCGCTGCTTCGTGCGACTGCTCGGCGACATGCGCTCCTACAACTTCGTCTTCGTGCTCACCCCCGACTTCGAGGAGGCGCAGGTGCGCATCCGCGCGATGGACTTCGACCAGCAGTCGTACAACAGCCGGAAGCACTTCTACCTGCCGCAGTTCTTCAAGGAGAACGCGCCCCTTGTCGCCTACTGCACGAAACACCTCCACGTGCAGACGGCGCTGCAGTACCAGCGCGAGGAGCAGACGCTGATGCTGCAGCGCGCCGACATCGCCTCGGTCCGGCTCGGCCACCTGCTCGAGATGATGGCGCACGATCCGCTCGCGCCCGAGGAGAAGGTGGCGACGCTGCGCACGAGTCTCGCCGAGCACTACCAGCGCGCCGAGTACCTGCAGTGCGCGACGATGGGCGCGCTCGTGCGCGAGAATCTCGCGACGCTGCGCCATGTGGTGACCGAGCACGCGGACCCCGCGACGGCGCCGGGCGCGCTGCACTAAACGCGACGCGCGGGCGGAAATTTTTCCGCGCGCGCGATTTTTTCACGCGTGATGAAAAATTAAAATCGCACGCATTTGTGTTGCGCGTTTGCGGCGCGCGAGTGATTTACATGCATGTAACTCGCGCACGACTGTGAGTCGTGGCGAGTATTTCAACCCAAAGCCCACACAAAATACGGAGCAAAAACCGATGGCCAAGAAAGCTGCCAAGAAGAAACCCGCGAAGAAAACCGCCGCTAAGAAGAAGAAGTAAGGCGCTTCGCCCAATACTAGCACCTGAGCCGCTCCCCTCGTGGAGCGGCTCTCTTTTTTTGGCGGGATCGCGCTACTCGATGCGGCCCTCGTCGAAATCCATCAGGTCGGTGACGCTGAGGATGTCCTCGGCGCGGTCCGCGCAGCCCATGTTGGTCAGCGCCTCCTTGAGAAACTCGCGCCCGCTCGGCGTCATGCCCTTCTGCACGTAGCTGCGATTCCACTTCGCCACGCGCAGGTCGCGCGGGAAGAGCGCAAGGAGCCGGCGATCACGCTCGGCCTCGTCCAAGCCGGCCTCGAGGCACTCATGGACGATCTTCTCGACGTCGTTCGGGTCGACGCCGAGGTGCAGGCAGAGGAACCGGTCCATGCCGCGCTTGTAGTTCTTCGCATAGCTCGCCGGCAGCGCCCCGTGCTCCTTCACGTACTTGCATTTCGCCAGGAAGCGCGGGAGGTGCAGCAGCCCGGTCGCGGCGTGCGGCACGTAGGGCGACGGCAGCTCGGATAGAATCTCGCCGGAGGAACCGGGGATGGGCTTGGAGGGCATGGTGGTCGTTTGGGACGGATTACGCTTTTTTCCCAGCGACCGACGGTGTCGGATCGCTGGAGGGGATGGGGCGGCTGCGGTAGACGTCGTAGTCCGGGACGAGGCGGGAGTACGGCTTGTCCATGAGCGGCGACGAGATGATGAAGTCGGCCGAGGCGCGGTCGCAGGCGATCGGGATGTTCCAGACCACGGCCATGCGCAGGAGCGCCTTCACGTCGGGATCGTGCGGCTGGGGTTCAAGCGGGTCCCAGAAGAAGATCAGGAAATCGATCTCGCCGTCGACGATCTTGGCGCCGATCTGCTGATCGCCGCCGAGCGGCCCGCTCTGCAGCTTGGTGATGGGAAACTTGAGCTCCTTCTCCAGCAGCAGGCCCGTGGTGCCGGTGGCAAAAACCTTGTGGTGCGCCAGCAGGTCGCGGTTGAACTTCGCCCACTCGACGAGATCGCGCTTCTTGTGATCGTGCGCCACCAGCGCGATCTTCTTGTTCAATTCCATGACGATTTTCTTGTAGGCCATGGCAGGGGTGTAGCAGGACGCGGGCCGGAGGCAAAGCGGGGAGATTCCGACCAAGGCATCTCACGCGGAGATACGGAGGACGCGGAGCACGGAGTGGATATCCTCAGCGCACTCCGCGTCTCCGCGAGAGCCAAAACCGCCTTACGGCAGGTCGGTCGCGCCCATGAGGTACCGGTCGCACTCGCGCGCGGCGCCGCGGCCCTCGTTGATGGCCCAGACGACGAGGCTCTGACCGCGACGGCAGTCGCCGGCGGCAAAGACGCCGGGGATGCTGGTCGCGAAGGCGCCGTGCTCGGCCTTCACGTTGCTGCGGGGGTCGGTCTCGACGCCGATTTCCTTCAGCAAGGCCTGCTCGGGCCCGAGGAAGCCCATCGCCAGCAGCACGAGCTGCGCGGGGCGGGTCTTCTCGGTGCCGGGCTGTTCCTTGGGAATGAACTGACCCTTGTCGTTCTTCTCCCACTTGATCTCGACGGTCACGAGTTCCTTCACCTGGCCGGACTCGTCGCCGATGAACTTCTTCACCGTGGTGAGATAGACGCGCGGGTCGGCGCCGAACTTGGCCGCAGCCTCTTCCTGGCCGTAATCCATCTTGTAGACCTTCGGCCACTCGGGCCAGGGATTGTCGGCCGCGCGTTCCATCGGCGGCTTCGGCAGAATCTCGATCTGCACGAGGCTCTTGCAGCCATGGCGCATCGAGGTGCCGACGCAGTCGGTGCCGGTGTCGCCGCCGCCGATGACGACGACGTCCTTGCCGGCGGCGCTGATCGCGCTCTGACCGCTGGCGAGGACGGCCTTGGTGTTGGCCGTGAGGAACTCCATCGCGAAGTGCACCCCCTTGAGGTTGCGGCCCTCGATGGGCAGGTCGCGCGGCTGGGTGGCACCGGTGAAGATCACGGTGGACTCCTAATCATTAATAAAGATCTGGGGCTCGACGTTCTCGCCGACGTTGGCGTTGCAGATGAACTTGATGCCCTCCTGCTCCATGAGCTTGATGCGGCGCAGGACGACCTCCTGCTTGTCGAGCTTCATGTTCGGGATGCCATACATGAGCAGGCCGCCCGGGCGGTCGGCGCGCTCGAAGACGGTGACGGTGTGGCCGGCGCGGTTGAGCTGCGCGG
>CAZGJB010000111.1:0-10534 GCA_964526145.1 uncultured Opitutaceae bacterium | reverse complement strand
GGACGCCTACATCGACGAACTCGCCCGGGCTGGCGTCGGCGCGTTTTTTTCGGACGTGAACGCCATGCGGGCCAACTATGCCAGCAAGGTCTGGGAGGCCGACTGGCACGGTTACGATCCGAAGGGCCCGGATGATCAACCCGTGCTGCGCCACCTGCCGGCGGCGTCGATCGCACCGACCCGTCGTCGGCTCGATGCAGCGAAGCGGCTGGCCGACCTTGGCATCAACTTTCACGAGCGCGCCCTGGCCCGCTGCCGCCAGCATGGCATCGGCGCGTGGGTCAGCGTGCGCATGAACGATGTGCACGACTGCATGACCGAGGACACCCCGCTCCTCAGCACCTTCTTCAAGGCCCAGCGCTCAGCGCGGCAGTTGCGGGCCCCGCATCGGGACGTTTGGTGGGCGGATCGCGGCCTCGACTGGGAGCGGGCCGACGTGCAGGAGCACTATTTCAAGTTCGTCTGCGAGCAGCTCGAGACGCTCGACCTCGACGGGCTCGAACTCGACTGGATGCGCTTCGTCTACCATTTCCGACCCGGCCGCGAACTCGCCGGCGGTCGCGCGATCACGGCCTGGATGCGGCGGGTGCGCGCGGAGTGCGACAAGGCGGAAAGGCGGCTGGGCCACCGGGTCATGCTGGGTGTGCGCGTGCCGTCGCGGCCGGAGACGGCGCGGCGCGCGGGCATGGACGGTGTGGCTTGGGCGCGGGAGGGGCTGGTGGACCTCGTGGTGCCGACGCCGTTCTGGGCGACGAGCGATTTCGACATGCCGATGGCGGAGTGGCGCCGGCTCCTCGACGGCACCGGTGCGCAATTGGCGGGTGGACTCGAGATCCGCTACCAGCCGATGCCCAACGGCCCGGCCACGATGATGTCGGCCGAGCACGCGACGGCGCTGGCGCTCACGGTGCTCCATGGCGGAGCCGATCAAGTTTACCTCTTCAACTATTTCCCGAGCGGCCACAGCGTCGTGAAGGATTGGGGCCTGGGTCGCTACGAAACGGTGGTTGGCGCGATGCGCAGCGTCGAGGCGCTGGCGGCGTTGCCGCGGCGGCATGCAGTCACGTTCCACGATGTGCGTGCGCCCGGCGAACCGGCGGACCATGCGCTGCCGGCGGGCGACACGGGCAAAGATTTCCAATGGCCGCCGGGCTTTGCGTTCCGGGTTCAAACCGGTCCGAAACCAGGTGCAGATCGGCGCACCGAGCTCCATCTCGAATTCGATCAAGCCTCGACCGGCATCGAGCAGCTCAAGGTCTACTTGAACAGCCGTAAGCTGGAATTAACGTCCGGGGCGAAGGCGCCGACACTGACTTACGCGATCCCGGCTGAGGCGATGGAGGAGGAGGCGCAGGTCGTTGAGATCGTCGGCGCCGAACCGGCCAAGTGCTCGATCGTGCGGGTGGAGATTTTGGTGGGCTAAAAAGCCCGTCTCACATCGTCGGCCCCAAGATCCAGGGCGCGAACTCCTCGTCACCCATGCCGGCGAGTTCGCTCTTGGTCGGCTCGCCGCTCGCGACGCTGACGATCTTGGCGAATAGTCGGCGGCCGACGTCCTCGACGGTCTCGGTGCCGTCGAGGATGGTACCGGCATTCACGTCGATGTCGTCGGCCATCCGGGCGGCGAGGAACGAATTCGAGGCGACCTTGATGCAGGGCGAGGGCTTGCAGCCATAGACGCTGCCGCGGCCGGTGGTGAAGACACCGATGTTGCAGCCGCCAGCGACGAGCCCGGTCATGCTCACGGGATCGAAGCCCGGGGTGTCCATGAAGCCGAGTCCGCTCCCGGCGATCTTTTCGGCATAGGCATACACCGCGGTGAGCGGCGCCTGGCCGGCCTTGGCGACGGCGCCGAGGCTCTTTTCGTAGATCGTGGTGAGTCCGCCCTCCTTGTTGCCGGGGGACGGGTTGTTGTCGATGGTCGCACCGAGCCGCCGCACGTGGTCCTCCCACCAGTGGATGCGGGCGACGAGGCGTTCGCCGACCTCGCGGCTGACGGCGCGACGGGTTAGCAGGTGTTCGGCCCCGTAGATCTCGGGCGTCTCCGCGAGCACGCTGGTGCCGCCGCGGCGGACCAGTTCATCGGAGGCCACGCCGAGGGCCGGGTTCGCCGTGATGCCGCTGTTGCCGTCGGAGCCGCCGCAGTTGAGGGCGAGACGGAGCTTCGCGATTGGCTGCGGGGTGCGGCGGCAGGCGTTCACCGTCGGCAGCAGTCGGCGCACTGCGGCGATGCCGGCTGCAACGGTCTTTCGGACGCCGCCGACCTGCTGGATCGTGAGCACGCTCGGCGCGGCACCGTCCGGGCCACCGCTGGTGAGGGAGTGCAGCTCCACGAGAGCCTGCACCTGGCTGACTTCGCAGCCGAGGCCGATGAGGACGTAGCCGCCGATGTTGGGATGGCGGGCGATGCCGGCGAGGACACGCTGGAGCAGCTGCGCGGGCTCGTCGGGCAGGATCCCGCAGCCGCTCTTGTGGGTAAAGGCCACGACTCCGTCGATGTTCGGGAATTCGCGCCGGAACTCGTCGGTGCGGAAATGATCGGCCACATAGCGCGAGACGGCCGCGGAGCAGTTCACGCTCGAGATCACGGCGATGTAGTTGCGCGTGCCAACCTCGCCGCCGGCGCGGGCGAAGCCGGAAAATGTCACTGGATTGGGATCGGTCGGCGGGGACAAGGGCCGGGCATCGGCGCACCAGGCGTAGTCGCGGGCAAAGTCGCGCATACCGAGATTATGATTGTGAACGTGGGCGCCGGCGGGGATGTCGGCCGTGGCAAAGCCGATGATCTGGCCATATTTGCGGACAGGCTGGCCGGTGGTCACGGCGTGCAGGGCAACCTTGTGGCCGGCCGGGATTTCGTTCTGCGCGTGCAGCGAGTCCGAAACCGCCTGGCCAACCAGCAGACGGCGCTTGGCGACGGCGACATCGTCGGATGCATGCAGGCGAATGATCGGGTCCGAGTCGGGGTGCATGGAGGCGCGGGATTGGGGCGGTGAAAACAATCAGGCCGACCGGCCGTTTGCCAACAGCGATTGCAGGTCGGAGAGGGACAGGCGCGATGACGCGGCATCGCTGGCTTCGAACACGTCGGCGAGGAGGGCGCGTTTCTCGTCCTGCAGGGCGAGGACCTTTTCCTCGACGGTACCGGCGCAGATCAGCTTGTAGCTGGTGACGGTGCGGGTCTGGCCGATGCGGTGGGCGCGATCCGTGGCCTGGGCCTCGACGGCGGGGTTCCACCAAGGATCGAGGTGCACCACGATGTCGGCGCCGGTGAGGTTGAGGCCGGTGCCGCCGGCCTTGAGCGAAAGCAAAAACACCGGGATCGCCGCATCGCCCTGGAAGCGGTCAACCTCCGCCTGCCGCTGGCGCGGCGGCAGCGAACCGTCGAGGTAGCAGTACGCGATTTCCTGGCGGTCGAGTTCGGAGCGCACGAGCGCGAGCAGGGAGGTGAACTGCGAAAAGACCAGCACGCGGTGGCCGTCGTCCACGGCTTCGTCGAGCAGTTCCTGCAGGACGGCGAGCTTGGCGGAGGCATCGGCCGTCGCCTCGGTGGCGACCAGACGTGGGTCGCAGCACACCTGGCGGAGGCGCAGCAGCTGGGTGAGGGTGGCGAGGCGCAGGCTGGCCTCGCTCGCGCCCTGCGCGGCGAGGTCGAGGAGGGCGCGTTCGGCCGACTCCTGCAATTGACGGTACAGGGCGGCCTGGACCGGAGTGGGTTCGCACCACAGGATCTGCTCGAGACGCGGCGGCAGCTCGGGTGCGACGGATCGCTTGGTGCGGCGCAGGATGTACGGCGCGGTCTGGGCGCGGAGGCGTTGGTCAAACCAGGCACGATCGTCCGGCCGGGTGCCGGCCGGGACGGGCTCGAGGTAGCCGGGCAGCAGGAACTCAAAGAGCGCGCGGAGGTCGTCGAGCGAGTTTTCCAGCGGCGTGCCGGTGAGGAGGAAGCGGCCGGCGGCGCGGAGCGAGCGGAGAGCCCGGGCGTTCTGCGAGCGGCGATTCTTGATGTGCTGGGCCTCGTCGGCGACGACGCAGCCGAACTCCACCGACGCGAAGAGTTCGCGGTCGCGGGTGAGCGTGCCATAGCTCGTGATGACGAGATCGCACGCGGCGAACGCGGCTTCGTCGGCCGCGCGGCGCCCGCCGTGATGGACGATGGTCCGAAGCTCGGGTGTGAACCGGGCGCACTCCCGGCGCCAGTTTTCGAGGAGCGAGGCGGGGGCGACGACGAGAGCGGGCTTGCCGTCGGATGACGTCGTGGCGCGGGCGCTGAGGAAGGCGAGGGCCTGGAGGGTTTTGCCCAGACCCATCTCGTCGGCGAGGATGCCACCTAGGTCATGGCGGTAAAGGTGCCAGAGCCACGCGGTGCCGAGTTGCTGGTAGGGCCGGAGGATGGCGGCGAGTTCGGCGCTGATGGGCGCTGGTGCGAGGGCGGACAGGTTGCGCAACGCCTCGCTGCGGGCGCGCCAGGCCGCCGGGGCCTGGAAGCCCGGCGACAATCCTTCGAGCAGGGGCGCGAGCTCGGCGGCCCGGGCTGCGGGCACGCGGCGGGTCAGGCGGCCCGATGGCGCGGCGACGCCGCCGGCGAGGATCCGCTGCGCTTCTCCCAGTTGCCTGAGCTTGGCCGGATCGAGGAGATATACGCGGTCGCCGGCTTCCACATAGCCGCGTCCGCCCGCGACGGCGGCGCGAACGTTGGCCTCGTCAACGGTTCCGGCGCGCAGGCCGACGGTCACCTCGAATCCGGTGCCGGCCGGGGCGGCCTCGCAGGTGAGTTCCGCGGTTTGGAGGTGGGCTGTGCTGCGGCGAAAATGATCGGTGAACGCGGCGCCGAACTCCGTGCGCAGACGCTCGCCGTGGGCGGCAAGAAAGCCGAGGGTCTTGTGGCGGTCGCGAAGCCACCACTTGCGGTTTGACGGCTCGAGGGTGAAGCCGCCCGCCTTGACCAGTTCGAGCGCGGCGGCGTAGGCGACGCTCTCGCGCGAGGGCAGGGTGATGGCGAGGTAGTGCTCGGTGCCGTCGACGGTCATCGGCGTCGCCGGCGCTTCAGCCGGTCGGGTCGGACCGCGTCTGGGGAGGTTGGCCGCGGGAGCCGGCGCGGCGGCGGCGCCAAGCAGGTCGGTTCGGGTCCAGGGACGGGGCGGTTGCCCGGCCTCGACAAACAGGGGGCGGCCGGCGGCGGCCGCCACGAGCTCGCGCAACTGGGTCCGGCTCAGCTGGATGAACGGAGGCGGCGTCGGCGTGCCGCACCAGCGCTGCAGCAGGGCGAGGACTGGCAGCAGCTCGGGCGGTGGCGTCGCGGTGAGGTCGATTTCCACCTTCAGGGCCACGGCGTCGCGCACGACCGCGGCGGCGAGATTGGGCGGGAGATGGAGGCGAAGCATGGTTGCAGCAAGGAAGTTGGGGAATAAGGTCCGGCCACCGCGACTCTGAAATCCACATGAGCAACGAGGCCTTCACGCAATTGGTGGACGCGCATTACGCGCCGCTCTACCGCTTTGCGCTCAGCCTGGCCCGCAACCAGGCCGATGCGGGGGACCTCGTGCAGCAGACGTTCTACATCTGGGCGACCAAGGGCCACGCGCTGCGTGAGGCGGCCAAGGCGAAGACCTGGCTGTTCACGACGCTCTACCGCGAGTTCCTGCGCGGGCGCCGGCGCGACGCCCGGTCGACCTCGCTCGAGGACCTGCCGCCGGGCGGCTCGGAGCTGGCGGCGGAGGAAGTGGACCGTGTCGCACGGCTCGACGCGGGGGTCGTGATGGCGGCGCTGCAGGAGGTGGATGAGATCTTCCGTGCGCCGCTGACCCTGTTTTACCTTGAGGAGCTGTCGTACGCGGAGATTGCGGCGGCGCTCGAGGTTCCGATCGGCACCGTCATGTCCCGGCTTTCGCGCGGCAAAGCGCAGTTGCGCGGGGTGCTGGCCAAGGCCGGAAGCGGAGTGCCCGGCGAGCTCATTCCCTTCAAAAAACAGCAAGTGTCATGAACAACGACGAAGCGAAATTCATCCTGCAGGCCTACCGGCCCGGTGGCGGCGACGCGCAGGACGCGCTGTTTGCGCAGGCGCTGGAACAGGTGCGGCGCGATCCCGCGCTGGCCACGTGGTTCGAACGTGAGCGCACCCATGATGCGGCCGTGGCGGCGAAGTTGCGGACGATCGTGCCGCCGGCCGAACTGCGCTCGGCGATCCTCGCGGGCGGGACAATCGCGTCACGGCGTACCCGCCGCTGGGTCGTGCCGGCCTGGATCGGTCTGGCGGCGTCGGTCGCCATGATCCTGACAGCGGCGCTGTTCTGGCTGCAACCGGCCCAGGCGGAGGAGTTCAGCGAGTTTGCGATGGATTACGCCTCGGGTCCGTTCCGCCTGAGCAACCATCAGGAGGATATGGACAAGCTGCGGACCTGGCTCGCCGAGCGGCGGGCCCCGCTGCCGCTGCAGATCCCGACGGGATGCCAGAAGCTGCAGGCCCTCGGCTGCAAGACCGTGGAATACCGCGGCAAGAACATTTCGCTGATCTGTTTCGAGCGCGGGCGCGAATTTCATCTCTTTGTCGCCCGTCGGACCGATTATCCCAACCTGCGCGAATGTCCCAAGCCGGAGTTCACGACCAAGGGCAAGTGGGCGAGCGCCCATTGGTCCGACAGCGAAAATTGCTACGTGCTGGCTACGGACGCGGGCGTGGACGAATTGCAGCGGATGTTTTGAACCGCGGTCAGGTCGTTACGCACCAGAGACCTGTGATTGGTGAGCGCGTAGTGCGTTTTGCACGCCGCGGGAGGTTCCGGATTTAGTTGGCAATATTCCGTCAAAGCCGCGAACCGGGCCGGTGGGGCACGGTCACCGCGGGCCGTGAACACCTACACCAATACCACCGCCACCGGATACTACCGCCGGCTTGGCTGCTTTCTGGCCGTCTTTCTGGTTGGCTTCATCGCAATCCCGTCGGCTGTCGCATGCGAACGCTGGGAAACGCTGCAAGCCATCCATTGGGTCGAGAATCCGCACAACAGCCTCAAGCCCGGACCCTGCGGCGAGCTCGGCGCCTACCAGTTCCGTGAAGGCACCTGGCGCATGCACACGCAGGTGCCTTTTCGCCAGGCGATCGATCGAAAGCACGCCGATGCGGTTGCAATCCGCCACTATGAATGGATCAAGCGCGGGTTGGTCCGCGCCGGCCTGCCGGTCACGCCTTATCACGTTGCGCTGGCGTGGAACGGTGGGCTGGCCGCGACCGTACGCGGGCGCGTGTCGGCGGCGACCCGCAATTACGCGGAACGGGTCAACAATCTGGCCACGCAACTGGGCGAGAAGCGCTTGGTGCAGGACCGGCGCTGAATGACCGTGCGGGGTGGTGGTGAAATCGCTTGGTTGCCGCCGCCAAATCGCTCAGGTTGGGTGCGCCCTGCATGCGCCAGCGATTGCTCCAGATCCTACGCCGGTTCACTTGGTCACCCCTGATCTGCTTCGGCCTCGCCTACCTGCTCATGCAGACGGAGGCGATGAAGCAGGTCGCCTGGCGCACGCTGGATTGGCGCACCAACCTCCGGGTCTATTACCAGGCGCCGGCTGATCCGCGGATCGCGATCATCCTGTTCGAGGATGACACCGAGATGAATCTCGTCTCGTGGCCGCCGGATCGTTCGTACCACGGCGCGCTGGTCGAACTCATGTCGTTGGCCAAGCCGGCGGTCATCACCTGGGATGTGATCCTTGATGCCGTGCGTGAGGGCGAGGGTGACGCGACCATGGGCGCCGGCGTGACTGCCGCGATGCAGTCGGGCACACGGGTGGTCACCGGCAGTGTGACCAATTTCGACCCGGTGGACGTCCCGCCTGGCGAACCCGGCCCGACCCGCCCGATCGCACAGGTCGAGGGTGAGATCAGCGGGATGTATGGGGACAATTACGCGATCATCCCCTTTCCCCAGCTTCGGCAGGCGTCCTGGTATGGTTTCGTGGATGCGCCGCGCGGCCCGGATGGCATCATCCGCGAGCTGCCGATGGTCGTGCGCGTCGGGACGGACGTCTATCCGTCACTCGCCCTGCAAACCGTCCTGGCGTACTACAACGTCACGGTCGATGCCGTGCGGGTCCGGTTGGGCGATGCCGTGTACATCAAGCCCGCCGAGGGCGACGAGGTGCGCGTGCCGATCGACGCGCACGGCATGTATTTCATCAATTACCGCTACGATCACGATGACTTGCGGCCGGATTTCCCAACGTACTCCTATCGGGCGGCGCTGCTGAAGCTGAACAGCTTTTTCGTGGAGCAGGCGCCGAATGGCCCGGTACCACCCGATCTGAAGGACAAGATCGTGCTGATTGGACAAACGGTCACCGGCAAGGCCGACGCGGGACCGACACCGCGGGGGGCGTATTCGCCGCTCGTGCTGGTCCACGCGAACGTCATCAACAACATCCTGGCGCGCGACTTCGCCCGCCGGTTGCCCGAGTGGGTGCCGTGGAGCCTGATGATCGTGCTCGGCTACGGCTGCGCCTGGCTGGCGCTGCGCCGCTCGATCTCGCTCATAGCGCTCGTCTCGGTGCTCATCCTCGTGATCTACACCGCGCTGGTTGGCTGGGGTTGGATCGCCTGGAGCATCTGGTTTCCATGGGTCGGACCGCTGCTGGGCTTCACGACCCTGGAGTTTATCCTGGTCGGCCGGCGCGTCTGGCAGGAGCAGAAGGCCAAGCAGGAGATCAAGGGCATGTTCGGCAGCTACGTTTCGCCCGACGTGGTCGAGAAGCTCATCAACGCCGGCGAGCCGCCGCATCTGGGCGGCATCGAGACGGAGATCACCGCTTACTTCAGCGACATTCAGTCATTCTCGTCGTTTTCGGAAAAGATGCCGCCGGCGCGCCTGGTGGAGCTGATGAACGAATACCTCACCGCCTGCACCGACATCGTGCAGGGGGAGGGTGGCACGCTCGACAAATACATCGGCGACGCCGTTGTCGCGATGTATGGTGCGCCGGCAGAGCAGCCGGACCATGCCCTGCGCGCCTGCCTGGCGGCGATCCAGGTGCAGGACCAGCTGGGCGAATTGCGGGCGAAGTGGCGCAGCGAGGGCGACAAGTGGCCGGAGATCGTCTGGCGCATGCGGTCGCGCATCGGTCTGAACACCGGTCGCTGCATCGTCGGCAACATGGGCAGCCGCACGCGCTTCAATTACACGATGATGGGTGACGACGTGAATCTGGCGGCGCGCATGGAGTCCGGCGCGAAGAGCTGGGGCGTCTACATGATGTGCACGGCGGCGACCAAGACCGCCTGCGAGGCCCGCGGCGGCGATCGGGTTGTCTTCCGGCCGTTGGGTCGGATCGTCGTCAAGGGGCGTGCCCAAGCCACGCCGATCTTCGAAATCGTCGGCCTGAAGGAAAAAGTGGCGGACCGGACACGCGAATGCCTGGCGATCTTTGAGCAGGGCATGGAACGGTTCTACCGGCAGGATTGGGCGGGGGCGACCGCCTTGTTCGAGAAGAGTTCGGCGTTGGAACCGTTCCAGCCGGATCCCGCCACGGGCGTGGCATCGAATCCGTCACTTATCTACCTCAAAATCATCAAGGAGTATCAGAAAGATCCCCCGGGCTCGAATTGGGACGGCGTTTACGTCATGCACGAAAAATAGACGACGGTCGCCGCCTTCGCGCAAATTGCTGACAAGTGAGCGCTTGCAATCAGATTTGGATTATGGTGGCTTCCTCACGGATCACACCAGTAAACCGCACCTTACTTCCAAGATCGATCGAGCCATTATCTAGTATCACTATGAAAATCATCCGTATAACCCTAGCCACATTGTTCGCTGTCTGCTTCGCGGCGGCGATGTCTGCCCAGGAAAAACAGAGTGAAGCAACTGTCCTGACCGTGGAGGGCTCAGTCATGGTGAAGCTGCCCGGCGCCGCTGAAGCGGTTCCTGCGACTGCAGGCATGAAGATCCCGCAGGGCGCCGAGATCATCACCGGAGCCGACGGCAAGGCGTTCGTCCAGGCCCACGAGGGTATGATCGCCACCGCGACCAAGAATTCCAACGTGCTCGTCGAAAAACTTACCGTCAGCTCCAACGGTACGCGCAATGCGACGTTGAACCTGAAGGCTGGTAACCTCGTCTCGACGCTCGATCCTGCTAAGAAGGCGATCAACAACTATGGTGTCCGCACGCCCAAGGGCGTCGCCGCGGCCCGCGGTACCTCGTACTCGGTTGAGGTGAGCAACAACGGATTCTCGATCGCGGCCACAGCTGACACGGTGTCCTTCACCGATCCGGCGGGCACGGTGTTCAGCATCCAGGCCGGCACGATCTCGATCACGCCTCCCGGTGGCGTGCCCCAGCCCCCGATCCCGCTCGCGGCTGCCGCCGCTGCGGATCCCGCGATCGCCGCGGTGGTGCAGACCGCGGTCGCCACGATCTCGGCCGTGGTGCAGAACAACCTCTCCAACATTTCATCCGACTCGGCCACGAACCTGATTTCGCAGGTCGTCGCCGTCGCCAGCGCCGCGTCTCCGGCCGAGGCCGCGAACTTCGCCGGCCAGGCG
>CAZGJB010000110.1:0-10700 GCA_964526145.1 uncultured Opitutaceae bacterium | reverse complement strand
GGATGTCGACGAAACCGAGGATCGCCGTGAGCGGCGTGCGCAGCTCGTGGCTCATGTTCGCGAGGAACATGCTCTTGGCGTGATTGGCCGTCTCCGCCTCCTCCTTGGCGACGGCCAGCTCCGCGGTGCGCTGCTGCACGATCTGCTCGAGCCGGCGCTGTTCGCGGGCCGCCCGGGCCAGGCGCCAGCGCAGGAATCCGAGGACCGTGCCGAAGCCGATCAGGACATAAAGCGCCCGGGCTGACATGGAGCGATGCCAGGGCGGTTCGATGGCAAAGGTGAACCGGTCCGGCGTGCTGAGGCTGCCGGTGGCGTCGCGCGCGACGACCTCGAGCGTGAACGGGCCGCCCTCAAGGTTGGTGAACGTGACCTGCGGCTCCGGCGACCATTCGGACCACGCATCGCTGTAACCGAGCAACCGGTGCTGGAAGGTGAGGCCGTTCAGCGCCGCGAAACGCGGCGCGGCGAAGGCAACGGTCAGCGGAGCCCGCGAGTAGGGCAGGGTCAGCGGACTGCCGGACCGGCCGAGGCCGACCGAGAGCACCTGCGAACCGGAGCGAATCTGCCGGACGCTGGCGCTCCACGCCGGGAGTTCGCGGTCGAGCCGCGCGAGGTCGACCCGCACGATGTTTTCGTAGCCCCGGGCCCAAAGCAGCTCACCCGTCGGGGCGGCATCGACGTACATCACCGCGGCGCCCGAGAACCCGATCTCCTGCAGCGCGCCGGCGGGAGCGGACTTCCAGATGAGCCCGCCGCCCGCCTTGGGGAAACGGCCGAGGGCGGACGCGGCGGTCAGGGTGTTGCCGACGAAGGTCGAGGCCCAGACGGCTCCGGTCGAGTCGACGACGCTCGGCGTCAGCATGGCCCCGGCGGCACCGTCCACGACATAACGCGATTCGCGCTCGAAGCGCCGGTTGGTCGCATCGAAGCGTGCTCCACCCGTGTCGGTGAAGAACACCGGACCGAAAAGTCCGGGCGTGACGGTGGTCCAGACGAAGTCCGCCGGCAGCCCGCAATCCCGGTGATACTGCTCGTAGGTCACGGCCTTCCAGTCGGTGATGGCATGAGCCTGCGGCAGACGCCAGAAACCGCGGCTGTAGGTGGACATCCACAGCGTCCCGTCGGGTTCCTCAACGAGATTGTGGACATCGCCGAGATCCAGGCGCTCGCCGATCTTTTTCCAGCCGGAGCTCGTGCGCTCCACGATCGTGAGGCCGCGTTGGCCGCCAAGGTAGAAGCGCTCCGGTTTGAGCTTGGACCGGGTCAGCCAGTAGGGGCTGTTGGGCCGCGTATCGACGAGCAGGTTGTAGCTGCGGTCGGGATTCAGCCGCGACAGGCCCTGGCTGTGGGCGACGAGGAACTCGCCCTCGACGGAGAGCAGGCCGAAGACATTGCCCATGCCCTCGGTGAATCGCTCGAAGTGGGCGCCGGTACCCTGCAGCGGGTCGCCGGGTTGAAGTTCATAGACGCCATCGAACGTGCCGAGATACAACCGGCCCTCGTGCCGGCCCCAGACGTCCGCGGTGCCGGGTGTGGGGCCGTTGCCAGCGTCGAAGACACTGACCGGACTCGCGAGGTCCAGTCGCGCCGCGCCCGAATTGAAACCGAGCCACAGCCCGCCCTCGCGATCCTCGCCGAGACTGAGAATCACATTGTCGGCGAGCCCCGTGGACCGGTCGAAGATGCGCAGGCGCCGTCCGTCGGGCGCGAGCAGCACGAGTCCCTTGCCGCTGGTGGCGAGGGCGAAGCTGCCGTCGGACAGGCGCTGGCCGCCGTTGAGCCGGGTGGATCGCGCGATCGCATCGAGCGGACCGTCTTCGCGGACAAGCTCGCCCGAGCGAAGGTCGATTGAAAACACCCCCGAGAAGCTCACCGCCACGCGAAGGCGCTCACCGTCGAGCGACAGCGGCACCAGCACCCAGTCCTGGGCGATCTCGGCGGCCTGACAGATCGGCGTGAAGTCGCCATTCTCGTAACGCCAGAGACCGGCGCGGCCGCGATGGACGTAGAGGTGCGATCCGAAGACGAAGAAACTGGTCCAGCGCCCATTGCGGTCGGGCCAGACCCGGACCTGGCCGTCCTGCCAGCGGGCGATGCCGCGCGAACTCGCGAAAAACGCAGCGCCGTCAAACTCGATGGCGGCGAAGGTGCGGCCGCACGGCTTGAACTCCTCGGGCAACCCGGGCACGAGCGATGTGTAGCGCCACTTTGCATCCGGTTGCCGTTCGAAGTAGCCCATCTCGTCGTTGCCGCCCGCCCAGATGCGGCCGTCGCGGCCAACGCTGAGATCGTAGATGTGCGGGGTGGGCGCCGCGTGATGGGTCCAGCGCACGCCGTCGAACTCGAGGACGCCGCCCTGGTTGCCGAGGAGCACGTGGCCCTGCGGCGTGAAGGCCACGCTGAACACCTGCGGATGGCCGACGTAATCGGTCGGCCGGTAGTTCTTCAGGACGGGCCGGCCCGATTCCGGGTGAAACCAACCGGCGGCGTCCGCATGGCTTGCAGGCGTCGCCACGGCCCAGCCCACATGCAAGCCCAGCGCCGCGACAATCAGGCCCAGCCACCAACGGCGCGAAATCCGGCGCGATGGGAGGGCAAAGGCTGCGGGGCGGCTGAGCATGGAACGCTGCCGAGCCCAAGGGTTTGCCCGGCAGGGGTCAACTGTTCGACGCGACGGATTCGCCACGCGCCACGGACAGGAAACTGGCCAGGATCGCGTCGGGGGCGGGGGGCTGGCGCCAGCCGAGGACGAGACGGCTTTCGGGCGCCGGGCCGGCGAGGTTGCGGAAGACGACGTCGGTCGCGAGGTTCCGGGCCTCCGAAGGTGTCATGAACGTGGCCCCGAGGCCGGCGCGGACGAGCCCGATGCCATTGGCGCGCGGCCAGACTTCCTCGGCGATCCGCGGTGCCACGCGGGCCGCCGCGAATGCGGCGAGGACGCGGTCATAGAACCCCGGGTTGTGGGTGCGCGGGAAGAGCACGAACGGGGTCTGCGCGAGATCGCGCAGGCGGAGGCGTGCGGCGCCCGCCAGCGGATGGTTGGCCGGGAGGAGCACGCCGTTCCGTTCGCGCAGCAGCAGGTGCGTCTTCAGGCCGGGCGTGGGGCTGTCGGGATGGAAAAACCCGCACCCGAGTTCGCCCGCCTGCAGCGCGGCGAGCTGAGCGGAGGTGGGGGACTCGTTCAACTCAAGGCGGATGCCCGGATGCCGCCGGTGGAACTCGCGCAGGATCCCGGGCAGGACCGTCGCCATGGCGAGACCCGTGAAGGCGATGCGGAGGTGGCCCACGGCGCCCTGGCTCAACTCGCGCAGTTCGCCGCGCACCGACTCCAGATTGCGCAGGAGCGGCTCGACACGCTCCAGCAGCAGGCGGCCGGCCGGGGTCAGCTCCGCCCCGCGCCGGGTCCGGTTGAGCAGGTCGACGCCGAGTGCCGCCTCCAGCTGCGCCAGCGCCCGGCTCAATGCCGGCTGCGCCACGGCCAGCGTTTCCGCGGCGCGGCGGAAATGCAGGTGCCGCGCCAGCTCGCGGAAATAGACGAGGTGGCGAAGCTCAAAATCGAACTGATACTCACGCGGCATCACAGGGAGCCAAATAAGTATTTCCCGGCATGGCAATCCTCTGGTAGTTTCGGTCCTTTCCCATGGCGAAATCACTCTTCCAGAAGGTTTGGGACGCGCACACCGTCCGGATCCTGGCCAACGGCCAGACCCAGCTCCTCATCGGCACGCACCTGATCCACGAGGTCACGAGTCCCCAGGCCTTCGGCATGCTGCGCGATCTCGGCCTCAAGGTGGCCATGCCGCACCGCACGTTCGCGACCGTGGACCACATCGTGCCCACCGATCAGCGCTCCGAGCCGTTCAGCGATCCGCTGGCCGACGAAATGATCAAGACCCTGCGGCGCAACTGCGCCGAGCATGGCATCACCTATTTCGACCTCAACTCCGGTCGCCAGGGCATCGTCCACATGGTCGGCCCCGAGCAGGGCATCACCCAGCCGGGCACGACCATCGCCTGCGGCGATTCCCATACGTCCACCCACGGGGCCTTCGGCGCCGTGGCGCTCGGGATTGGCACGACCCAGATCCGCGATGTCCTGGCCACCCAGACCATCGCGCTCGGCCGCCTGAAGGTGCGCCGCATCAATGTCACCGGCCGGCTCGCGCCCGGCGTGTATGCCAAGGACGTGATCCTCCATCTCATCCGCGTCCTCGGCGTCAACGGCGGCACCGGCTTCGCCTACGAGTACGGCGGCGAGGTCTTCGACCGTTTCTCGATGGAGGAGCGCATGACCGTGTGCAACATGTCCATCGAGGGCGGCGCGCGAGTGGGGTACGTGAACCCCGACGAGACGACCTTCGCCTACCTGAAGGGCAGGCCGTACGTGCCCAAGGGTGCGGCCTGGGACGAGGCTGTCGCGGGTTGGCGCGCCGTGGCCAGCGATTCGGGGTGCACCTACGACGACGTGGTCACGATCCGCGGCGAGGACATCCCGCCCACCGTCACCTGGGGCATCAATCCCGGCCAGGGCATCAGCATCACGGAAAACGTGCCGGCGCCCACCGACGCGAAATCGCCCGATGAGCGCGCCTCGATCGAGGAAGCGCTGGCGTACATGAAGCTCAAGCCCGGCGCCCCGCTCAAGGGCACCAAGATCGACGTCGCCTTCCTCGGCTCCTGCACCAATGCGCGTCTCTCCGACTTCAAGGAGGTGGCCCGCTACCTGAAGGGCCGCCGCGTCGCGCCCGGCGTGAAGGCCATCGCCGTGCCCGGTTCGCAGATCGTCAGCCAGGTCTGCGCCGAACTCGGCATCGACCGCGTCTTCCGCGACGCGGGTTTCGAGTGGCGCGAGGCCGGTTGCTCGATGTGCCTCGCGATGAATCCCGACAAGCTCGTGGGCGACCAGCTCTGCGCGAGTTCGTCGAACCGCAACTTCAAGGGCCGCCAGGGCAGCCCGACCGGACGCACCCTGCTCATGAGCCCCGTCATGGTCGCCGCCGCCGCCGTCACCGGCGCCGTGGCCGACGCCCGCACCGTCTTCGGCGTGAACTCGTAACCAACACCTTTCGTCCATGTCCCTGCAAAAGATCACCCACGTCACCGGCCGCGGCGTCCACGTCGCTGGCAATGACATCGACACCGATCGCATCATCCCGGCGCGTTTCCTGAAATGCGTCACGTTCGACGGCCTCGGGGCGGGCCTTTTCGCCGACGACCGCAAGGCCGCCGGCGCGGCCGGCGGAGTCCATCCGCTGGACGACCCGCGCTACGGCGGCGCCGCCGTGCTCCTCTCCGGCGCCAATTTTGGCTGCGGCAGCTCCCGCGAGCATGCCCCGCAGGCCATCATGAAGTTCGGGTTCCGGGCGGTGGTGGCCGAGAGTTACGCCGAGATCTTTTTTGGCAACGCCACCAACCTCGGCCTGCCCTGCGTGAGCGCCACGCGTGAGGACATCCAGCGGGTGGCCGCCGCGGTGGCGACCGAACCGGCGCTCGAATTGACGGTTGACCTCGTCGCCATGCAGTTGCGGTACGGACCGGCGGCGATTCCCCTGCAAATGCGGGATTCGGCCCGCGATGCCCTGGTCAATGGCCGGTGGGATGCCATCGCCGAACTGCTGGAGGGGGTCCCTTCGGTCGAGGCGGTGAGCGCACGCTTGCCCTATCTTCACGCCCGGGTTTGATTTTTTAATGAACCTTTTGGCCTTTTCCGGCGTCACATTCGCGAATCCATCCCATGATCCTAGCGGCAATTGAAGTCTTCAAGGGCGCCGGCGTCCTCATCTATCCCTTGGCGGTCTGCTCTGCAGCCGCCGTTTTCATCATCTGCGAGCGGGCATTCGCCCTGCGCCGGGCGGCCATCATGCCGCAGGACCTCGTGGATGCCGTGATCGCCGGCAAACCCCTCATGGGCGGCAAGCACACCGTGCTGGCCCGCATCGTGGAGTTCGCCGAGCAGCACAAGAATGACGAGGGGGCGGTCAAGGCCTTCGCCCGGCTCGAGGTCAACCGCATGGAACGCGGCATCCCGTACCTCGACGTCATCTACGCCGCCGCGCCCCTGATCGGCCTCACGGGCACGGTCACCGGCCTCCTGCAGGTGTTCTCGCAGATTTCCCCGGACACGGGCCTGCCCGACCCGGTGGCCTTCACCAAGGGCGTGGCGCTCGCGCTTTCGGCCACGGTTATCGGCCTCTGCATCGCCATCCCGTCGCTCGTCGGCAGCGGCTGGCTGCAGCGCAAGGTCGAGAACTACGCGGCCCAGCTCGACGTGCTCCTGGAGCGCATTTTGACCCGCACGCGCTGATGAGCCTGCTCCAACAAAAGCGGCGCAAGCGGCCCGAGATGAACCTCGTGCCGCTGATCGACGTGCTCGTGATGCTGATCTTCTTCGCGTTCGTCACGATGCAGTTCCGGTCAGCCGCCACCCTCAATATCACGCTCCCGAAGGTCGAGACCGCCGGCAAGAACGAGTTCAAGGGCAAGGTCACCATCGGCATCGACAAGGAGGGTGTCGTCACCTTCAACAACAAGACCGTCACCGACGAGCAGCTCCTGAATCTCCTGCGCGAGGTCCGGAACATCGACAAGGACATCCCGGTCCTGATCATGGCCGACGAGACGACGCAGCTGAAGAAGCTCGCCTTCGTCATGGACGCCTGCCGCAAGACCGGCCTGAACAAGTTCAGCCTGCAGAGCCGGTGAGGCGGGAATAGCTGCTTCCTCCCATGAAAATCGTCATCACGGGCGTCACGCGCGGGCTCGGACGGGCCCTGGCGGAGTGGTACATCAAGGCGGGGCACACGGTCATCGGCTGCGGGCGCAGCGGCGAGGCGATCTTCGACCTGCGCATGGCCCACGGGGCGCCGCATGATTTCTCCGTGGTGGATGTCGGCCTCGACACCAAGGTCGCCATCTGGGCCGCCAAGGTCCTGGAGAGCTCCAGCCTGCCCGACCTGCTCATCAACAACGCCGCCGTGATGAACCGCCTCGCCCCGCTCTGGGAGCAGGACGACCGCGAGTTCACGAAGCTGGTCGACGCCAACATCCGCGGCGTCGCCAACGTCATCCGCCACTTCGTTCCGGCCATGGTGGCGGCCCAGAAAGGCGTGATCGTGAACCTCAGCTCCGGCTGGGGCCGCAGCGTATCCCCGGAGGTTGCCCCTTATTGCATGTCCAAATGGGCGATCGAGGGCCTGACCAAGGCGCTCGCCGCCGAATTGCCCAAAGGCATGGCCGCCGTGCCGCTGAATCCCGGAACCATCGATACCGACATGCTGCGGTCCTGCTGGGCCGACGGCGCCGAGGGCCACCCCAAGGCGGATGCCTGGGTCGAAAAGGCCGCTCCGTTCATCTTGCAGCTCGGCGCCAAGGACAACGGCAAGTCGTTGTCCGTCCCGGCCTGAGCCATCAATCCTCCGGCGTGCGCAGGTAGCGGCTGCGGGTGCCGCTGCGGCCAGTGGCGACGCGGCGGGTGGTCGGATCGCTGTAGGGGTGGCGCCGGTACCCGCCGCGGTTGGGATCGGCGGCGCACTTGATCTGGTAATCCTGCATGCGCTGGAAGAGGTCGAGCAGCTGCGAGCGGTCTTCGTAGCGATCGAGGCCGCTCCGATCCAGTGCCGTCAGCAGTTCGTGCACGGCCTCGAGGGTCGAGAGGCAGCCTTCCTGCGGTTGCTGCTTGATCACATAGCGGCTGGGCGCCGATGGCGTGAACATGATGCGTGGAAGCCGCTGCAGGCTCGGGCTCAGCCGCAGCATCTTGCGCGCGCCGCTCCAGGTCGCATCGAGGACGAACACCACCAGTCGGCGTCCGCCCAGGTCGGCCGCGGTCAGGTCGCCGCGCGAAAGGTTGCGCGCCTCGAAGCCCGGATAAAGCAGCACCGGGAGATTGGCGGGGTCGGCGATCAGGGCCTGCACCGCCTCGTCGCGGTCGAACTCGAGGCCCATGTGGATCTCGCTGTTCGCCAGGCAAAGATGCGTCAGACGCCCCGTGCCGGCCTTCTCCTGCTTGAACTCCTTGGGGTGCATGAGCAGCACCACGCGCGTGCGCGTGGCCATCGGGCGGATGGAGTCGCACCAGCAAAGCGCCTTGGGCCAGAAGCAGCGGTAGCAGGTTTCGCGGCTCATCCGGTCAATTGCGGTCCTGCAGGTGGCGGTTGAAGAACTCCATCACGCGCTGCTCTTGGCGCAGCTTCAGCAGGGGGTCGCTCAACAGGTGCGTGCCGAGCTGCGGCAGCAATTCGTACGAGCGCCCGGCGCGGAACAAGGCGTCGGCGAGTTGGAGCGTGTGCTGGAAGTAGACGTTGTCATCGGTGAGGCCATGAATGAGCAGCAGCGGGCGCCTGAGATCGGCAGCATAGGTCAGGACGCTGCTCACCCGGTAGGCCTCGGGATTCTCCTGCGGCAGGCCGAGGTAACGCTCGGTGTAGTACGTGTCGTAGTTCTCCCAGGTCGCCACCGGCGCGACGGCGACGCCGGCGCGGAAGAGGTCCGGGCGCCGCATGGTGGCCATCGCGGCGAAGTAGCCGCCGAACGAGCCGCCGGTCACGCCGACCCGGGTGAGGTCGAGTTCCGGGTACATCGTGCCGAGAGCCTCGAGGCCGGCGACCTGATCCTCGAGCGCAATGTCGATCAGGTTGCCGCGCACCGCCCGCTGCCATTCGCGGCCGCGGTAAGGCGTGCCGCGGCCGTCGAGGCGGACGACGATGTAGCCCTGATCGGCGGTCCACTGGTCCATGAGGTACGCCCGGGCACTGCTCGTGACGACGGTCGTGTGGGGCCCGGCATAGACGTCGAGGATCACCGGGTACTTCCGGCCGGGTTGGAAGTCGCGCGGGCGCACCAGGGCGGCGTTGAACTGGCGGGCGCCGCCGCTGGTGCGCGTGATTTCGACCTGCGGCACGTGGGGCGGCGCCTCGGCGACCGAGGGAAGCGAGGCGAGGATGCGTCCGTCGCGATCGAGCACGTCGCGGCCCGAGCGGCCGTCGAGAAGGCTGTAGGTATGGACCAGGGCGCGGCCACTCTTGGCCACGGCTGCGCTGTGCATGCCGCGCTCGTGGGTGAGCTGGGCGCCGGGCCCGCCGTCCAATGGAAACCGCCAGATCTGCGTCTCCCGCGGGTCGCTGCCGCCGGCCACGTAAACACCGTTTTCGGGGAGATAGGCATGGACGATGCCCTTGTAGACGAAGTCGGGCGGCGTGATGACGCGCACGAGGCCGCCGTCAGCGGAGCGCAGTTCGACCTGCCAGGTACCGCGCGCCTCGGTTGTCCACAGGAACTCTTTCCCGCCGGCGAGCCACAGGGGCAGATGCCGCGAGTCGAGATCGAGCCAGGCCGAATCGCTTTCGCGCAGCAGCTCGCGCGTGGCGCCGGTGGCGGGATCGGCCGCGAAGAGGACCTGCTCCTGCTGGGCGCGGTTCTGGACGAGGAGACAGAGGGGGGCGCCGGGCTCGGACCAGACGACGCGGGTCAAGTAGGGATAGGCGGCGTGGTCCCAGGTGATCCAACGCGTGGCTCCGCCCGTGCGCGCCACGATGCCGAGCTCGACCTTGGCATTCGTCGACCCGGCCTTCGGGTACCGGAATGGCACGGGCGGGCTTCAGGGCGTCGGCAATGTAGCGCGTCTCGACCTCGGATTCGTCGTTGCGCTGGTAGGCGAGCCACTGCGAGTCGGGCGACCACCAATAGCCCTGGGAGCGATCCATCTCTTCCTGGGCGACAAATTCGGCCACGCCGTTGGTCACGGTCGCCGAGGCGCCTTGGGTCACGGTCTTTACCGTGCTGGTGGCGAGCTCGATCACCTGGAGCTCGCCGTCGCTCACGGCGGCGACGGCGGTGCCATCAGGGGAGAAACGGGGATCGATCCAGTTGGTGCCGGGGAGGGGGATGACCGACAGGTCGGACCGGTTCACGACGTAAAGGCGACCGGAGAGGGTGACCAGGAGACGCTGTCCGTCCTCGGAAAGGTGGAACTTGGTGAAGCCCTTCAGCGTGACGCGGGCGCGCTCGCGGCGGGCCTTTTCTTCCGTGCTCAATTTCTCCTCGGCATTGCCCAGCAGTTGGGCGGGGGTCAGCAGCTCGCGCTCCCGGCCGGTGGCGACATCGAACTCGTAGAGACGCAGGACCGGGTCGCGTGGTCCGCCGCGGAGGAAAAAGACCGTGCGGCCGTCATGGGTTAGTTGGGCGCCGACTGGCGTGCCGAGGGTGAAGCTCCGGGTTTCGGCGAGGTCGCGGAAAAACCGGAGGTTGAGGTCAAGGGCGGGTTCGCCTGCCGGCAGCGGTGCCGCGGCGAGGGCGAGGACGGACAGGAGCAGGCGTGACATGGGAGCGAAATCTCATTCGCGGAGGCGCGAGTCGAGGACGAGGGTGACCGGACCGTCATTCACCAGCGCAACCTGCATCCGGGCGCCGAAGCGCCCGGTGGCGACCGGCTGGCCGAGGGCGGATTCGAGCTGGCGGACAAAGCCTTCGTACAAGGGGATGGCGAGGTCGGGCTTGGCGGAGTCGTTGAACGAGGGCCGCGAGCCCTTCCGGGTGCTGGCAATCAGCGTGAACTGGCTGACGACGAGGACGCGGCCACCGGCCTCGCCGACCGCGAGGTTCATCTTGTCGTCAGCATCGGCGAAAATGCGCAGCGCCGCGACCTTGCGCGCCAGCCAGTCGGCGTCGTCCGCGGTGTCGCCATTGGCCACGCCGAGCAGGAC
>CAZGJB010000109.1:0-10715 GCA_964526145.1 uncultured Opitutaceae bacterium | reverse complement strand
AGCTCCATACGGGGCCATGGCTTTAGCGCCCCGGCGTCCGGACTGTCAAGGGTCTGGACCGTGACGATCGCGGGACGGATCTCCGTCTCAATCCGCCTTGCGATCCTGCGCCGACGGCAACGTCGGCGCCAGGGCGACACCCTTGAGTTTGATGCCGGCGAGTTTCTTGCCGATGAACGCGGCCTGATCCGCCTTCACATCCACCAGGAGATGCTGTTCGTGCAGGTCGATCGCGCCGACGACGTCGGCCGGCAGCCGCGTGACCCCGGCGATCTTGCCCACGACATCCGCGGGCGTGACCTCGTGCTCGAGGCCGACGTTCAGGCACAGCGTCGTCATCCCCGCCTCGCGGCCCGTCCGTGCCGGCCGCGCATACTTGCCTTTTTTCCCGGGAACCGCGGGGCGCCGGACCGCTGGTTCGTCCGCCGGTCCCGCAGCCACCGCCTTCGCCCACACGGGCGCCGCCGACGGTGTCGGCGTCGGTGTCGCCTTGGTCGGTTTCGGACGCACCGGCGCGGGCGCACCGCCCGCGCCTCCGGAAGCCGCCCCACTCTGCAGCAGGTGAATCAGCGCCGAACAGATGTCCGTGCTCGCGAAACCCTGATCCAGCAGCCGGTCGATCATGCGGTCGTGCGGCTTGAACTGCTTCGCGTCGAGCGTCGCGCGGATCTTCTCGAAGAACACGTTGGTCCGCGCCTCCTCGACCTCGTCGAGCGACGGGATGGTGCCGCGCTTGATGTTGAGCTTCGCCCAGCGCACCATGCTCTGCAGTTTGTAGATCTCCTGGCCGGAGACGAAGGTGAAGGCGCGGCCCGACTTGCCCGCGCGGCCCGTGCGGCCGATGCGGTGGGTGTAGTCCTCCGCGTCATTCGGCAGGTCGTAATTGAAGACGACCTCGAGATCGTCCACGTCGAGCCCGCGCGCCGCGACATCGGTCGCGACGAGGAACTCGAAGCCGCGCCGGCGGAACTTGTCCATGACCCGGTCGCGCTGCGCCTGCGTGATGTCGCCGTGCAGGCGGTCGGTGAGGTAGCCCCGCGAGTGCAGGTGCTCCTCGAGGTCGTCCACCATGATCTTGGTGCTGCAGAAGATGATCCCGTAGCGGAAATCGTGCACGTCGATGAGCCGCGTGAGCGCCTCGATCTTCGACCGACGGTCCACCTCGAAATACACTTGCTCCACCTGCGGGGCGTTCTGCGCGATCGACTCGATCTTGATCCACTCCGGATCGCGGCTGTAGCGCTTGATGAGGTCCTGGATGCCGCGCGGAATCGTGGCGGAGAAGAACAGGAGCTGCCGCTCTTCCGGCACCGCGGAAAGGATCTTCTCGATGTCGTCCCGGAAGCCCATGTCGAGCATGCGGTCGGCCTCGTCGAGGATCACGAGCTTCAGCTTGTCGAGCTTCAGCGTCCCGCGTTCCATGTGGTCCATCACGCGGCCCGGGGTGCCGATGACCACCTGCGCGCCCGCCGCCAGCGCCCGGAATTGCCGCTCGTAGCTCTGGCCGCCGTAGATCGGCACGCCCATCACGCCGCGCTTGAACAGCGCCAGCTTGCCCGCCTCCTCCGCCACCTGCACCGCCAGCTCGCGCGTCGGGCAGAGGATCAGCACCTGCACGGCCCGCACCTGCGGGTCGACCCGCTCGATCGCCGGGATCGCAAACGCCGCCGTCTTGCCCGAGCCGGTCGACGACTGACCCACGACGTCGCGGCCGGTCAGGATGGCCGGGATGACGGCCGTCTGGATCGGCGAGGCTTCTTCGAATCCCATCTTGTCCACGGCCTTGAGCAGAGGTTCGGACAAGCCGAGTTCATTGAACGGACGTTTTTCCATGCTGCACGGTATGCGAAGGACGCGGGAAAGCGGAGCACAATCGCGGGAACGAACCCTCGGCCGCATATTCCCATTGGCCATCGCCCGGGCTGCACCTAAGGTCGCAGCCATGTCCGTCGCACCCCCGCTGCCCCTCGACCTTGGCCTGCGTCGTGAGCCGTTCTTCGACAACTATCTGCTGGAGCGCGTTTCGGGACTGAGCTGGGACCTCGTCGACCCGGTGCCGACCGGGCACGTCTTCGCCCTCGATCGGCCGTGGGAAGGTTCGTACTGCGGGTATTTCACGGTGATCCGTGACGGCGGACGTCACCTCATGTATTACCGCGGACGCGACGTCGCCGCCGAAAAGGAGATCACCTGCCTCGCCACCAGCGCCGACGGCATCGCGTGGCAGCGGCCGTCGCTCGGGCGGCACGCCTTCGCCGGCAGCACGGACAACAACATCCTCTTCGCCGACGATGCCGCGCTCTGCCACAACTTCACGCCCTTCCTCGACACCAACCCGGCCGCCGATCCTGCAACCCGGTTCAAGGGCGTCGCCGGGGAGAAGGAGGGCCTGCGGGCCTACGGTTCGCCGGACGGCATCCAGTGGCGCCCGCTGCAGGACGCGCCCGTCTTCACCCAGGGCATTTTCGATTCGCAGAACGTACCTTTCTGGTCGGCCGCCGACGGCTGCTACGTGCTCTTTTTCCGCGTGTGGACGGGCGAGGGTTACAGCGGCTTCCGCACCATCGCGCGCACGACCTCGCCTGACTTTCTGCACTGGACCGCACCCGAGCGCATGACCTTCGGCGATGCGCCGGCGGAACACCTCTACACCAACGCCACGCAACCCTACCCGCCCGCGCCGCACCTCAGCATCGCGCTCGCATCGCGCTTCGTGCCCGGACGCCAATGGCTCGATCACGCCACGGCCGAGGCCGCTGGTGTCCTCGATGGCCGCGAGGCCGATGTGTCCGACGTCGTCTTTCTGACCACCCGCGGTGGCAACCGTTACTGCCGGCAATTCCCGCAGGCCTTCGTCCGCCCGGGCACCGATCCCACCGACTGGGTTGGCCGCAGCAACATGGCCCTCCTCGGCCTCCTCGAGCTCCCCGGCGACCGCATCGGGTTTTACCGGCAGCACGGCTACGCGACCCAGCGCAACCGCATCGAACTCTTCACCGTGCGCACCGACGGTTTCGCGCGCCTGCGCGCCGGTGCGAAGCCGGGCAAGGCGCTCACGCGACCGTTCGTCCCGGCCGGCGAGCGCCTCTGCCTCAACTTCGCCACCAGCGCCACCGGCACCGTGAAGGTCGAGGTGCTCACGGCCGAGGGCCGTCCCGTGCCCGGTTTTGCCGGCCGCAGTGCCCCGCGACTCTTCGGCGACAGTGTCACGCATCCGGTCACCTGGAAAAACTCACGCACCTGGTCGCAGCTCACCGGCCAAGCCATCCGCCTGCGCTTCACACTGCAGGAGGCGGATCTTTACGCCATTCAGCAGAAGTAGCCCGAGCGTGGGCGGGCGGAGCGCGTCACATTCGTAAATTACGCCGCCATGCATCGGAGGCTCGGTCACTTACGTCGTCTAGGGTGTCGCGAAGATTGCCTGCCGTCACCGCGGTTCCATTGTCCGCCGCGTTCTTTCATCGCCTAAGGCGCCGCGCCTTCCTGCGCGGCGTCACGGGGGAACCAAATTCCGTCGCCTTCACCGGCGGCGGACGGGGCGCACGGCCGCGGGCAACCGCGGCCAAGGTCACTTCCTGGGACCGAGCCCGTCAGCTAACCTCGTCGGCAGCGGGAAGGGTGATCCACTAGGGCGCCGCCAGTGCGGATGTCTCCACGGTCTCCCCACACTAACTGCGTCCGTACGCAGCGACGGGAATACCGTCGCCGCCCGGACCTTGCCGGAGATATCCATGCCACACCACTCGTTCCTCGGGTCCCTCAAGGCCCTGGTGATCGGTCGCGCCCGCTCGCTGACCGATCAGCAACTGTTCCACAAGGTTTCACTCGTCGCCGTCTTCGCCTGGGTCGGACTCGGCGCCGACGGCCTGTCGTCTTCCTGTTACGGCCCGGAAGAGGCCTTCCGCGCCCTTGGCGCCCACCCGTATCTTGCGGTGTTCGTCGCGCTCGCCTCGGTCATCACCATCGTCGTGATCTGCGCCAGCTACGCGCAGATCATCGCGCTCTTCCCCTCGGGCGGCGGCGGCTACCTCGTCGCCAGCAAGCTGCTCTCTCCGGCGGCCGGCGTCGTCTCCGGCAGCGCGCTGCTCATCGACTACGTGTTGACCATTGCCATCTCGGTTGCGAGCGGCGCCGACGCGCTCTTCAGCCTGCTGCCGCCGGCATGGCATTTCGGCAAGCTGCCCTTCGCGATGGCCGGCGTCGTCTTCCTCTCTGTCCTCAACCTCCGCGGCGTGCGCGAATCCGTGCTCCTCTGGGTGCCCGTCTTCTTTGTCTTCATCGCCACGCACGCCTTCGCGATCCTGTACGCCCTCGTGACGCATGCGGCCGGGCTCGACGATGTGGCCCGCGCCACGGTGGCGGAGGTGCAGACCGTCAGCGGCTCTGTCGGCTGGCTCGGGCTCTGCGCCCTGCTGCTCCGGGCCTACAGCATGGGCGCCGGCACCTACACCGGCATCGAAGCCGTGAGCAACGGCCTGCCGATCCTGCGCGAGCCCCGCGTGCGCACGGGCCGGCGTACGATGCTCTACATGGGTGTCTCACTCGCCCTGACCGTCGCCGGATTGCTCCTGGCCTACCTGCTCTTTGCGGTCACACCGGAGGAGGGCAAGACGCTCAACGCCGTGCTGTTCGGCCGCCTCACCGCGGATTGGTCGCCGGGCGCGGCCACGACCTTTGTCGGCGTGACCCTCGCGTCCGAGGCCGCGCTGCTGTTCATCGCCGCGCAGGCGGGCTTTCTCGACGGCCCGCGCGTGCTCGCCAACCTCGCCCTCGACCGCTGGCTGCCCACGCGCTTCGCGAACCTCAGCGACCGCCTTGTCACCCAGAACGGCATTCTGCTCATGGGTGGCGCGGCGCTCGTCATGATGCTCGTCACGCGCGGCTCGGTCGCGCTGCTGGTCGTGCTCTACTCGATCAACGTTTTCATCACGTTCACGCTTTCCCAGCTCGGCATGGTGCGGCACTGGTGGCAGCAGCGACGGGCCGATCCGGCCTGGCGGCGGCGCATCGCCGTCAATGGCCTGGGCCTTGCGCTCACGACGTTCATCCTCGTGTCGCTCGCCGTCGTGAAGTTCCACGAGGGCGGCTGGGTAACGCTGGTCGCCACCGGCCTGCTCGTCGCCCTCGCCTTCGCCATCCGCCGTCACTACCGCAACGTCACCGCGCAACTCGGGCGCCTCGACGTGATCGTCGAGGCGGCGGCCGTCGAGACCACCTCCCGCCAGCCGGCGCCGGCGGAGCCCGACCCGCTGGCCCGCACCGCGGTGATTCTTGTGAACGGCTTCAATGGCCTTGGTCTCCACACCGCGCTGCAGGTGCCGCGCATGTTCGGCGAAACCTTCCGCAACCTCGCCTTCATCCAGGTCGGCGTGGTCGACGCCGGCAACTTCAAGGGCGCCGGCGAGCTCGACGCCCTGCAGGCCCACACTGCAAGCGAGGCCGACCGCTACGCCCAGTGGGCGCGGGCTCACGGCTACGGCACGGCCACGTACACCGCCATCGGCCACGACCTCACGAGCGAAGTGACGAAGCTCGCCCGCCAGGCCGCCGAGCGCTTCACCAACCAGGTCTTCTTCGCCGGCCAGCTCGTCTTCGCCCGCGAGACCAACTTCACCCGTTGGCTGCACAACCACACCGCCTTCACGCTCCAGCGCCGCTTCCTCCTCGCCAATCTGCCCCTGGTCATTCTCCCGATCCGCGTGGCCGAGGTGGAAGGTTAAGGCCTCACCGCGGCCAGTGCTGCGCGATCTTCGCCTTCAGGAAACGCACGCTGCCCTGGAGTTGCTCCATGCCGTCGACGCCGTCCTCGATGCTGATCCAGCTGTCGAAGCTGACGCCGCGGAGGGTGCGGAAGATCGCGTCGTAGTCGTTAAGGCCCTTGCCGATCTCGCCGTGGCTCAAACGCTTCGCGTAACCCTGCGCCCCACCCTCCTCGCGCCGAAGATCCTCCAAGGTGCCAGAGAGCAGGAAGCGATCGCTCGCGTGCATGGTGACGACGCGGTGCTTCACGCGCTCGAGCAGCTCCAGCGGATCGTCGCCCGCAAGGAACGCGTTGCTCGGGTCGTAGTTCACGCCGAAACGCGGATGATGGATGCGGCTCACGAGCTCGCAGAAGACGTCCATCTTCTGCGCAAACTCCGGATACTCCCAGAAGTCGTCCTTGTAGTGGTTCTCGATGATGAGCGTGACGCCGTACTTCTCCGCCTCCGGCAAACAGGCCTCGATGTTCTCGACCACGATCTGCAGGCCCTGCTCCTTCGTGAGCTGCGGCCGGCGCTGACCGGAGAGCACGCGGCAAAACTTGGCCCCGAGCTCGGCGGACATGCGGATCCATTGCTTCTCCTTCTCGATCTCCTGCCGTCGCAGGGCCGGGTCGGGCTGCGAGAAATCCGGCGAGCAGCACAGCATCGGGATCGTCATGCCCGCCGACTCCACCGTGCGCCGCAACTCGGGCCAGCGCTTGGGATCGGCGAGCTCGTGAAACCCGCTGTAGAACTCGAGCCCGTCGAGCCCGAGCGGCGCGGCGAGGTCCACCCATTCGCGGAGATTCATGCCGCCCTGGACGAGCGCGCGGATGTAGGCTTTGGGGAAGGCGGCGAGCTTGGGCATGGGATTATCGAAAATCGGAATTCAGACCGGACTAAATGTGGAACTCAGGAACGCTGGAAACGGATCCGAGCCCGGGCTTCGTTCCTGTTTTCCTGATTTCCACCTTTCATGTTTTTGCCGGGTTGCGGCCGAAGACGGAAAACTGTTCCAACTCCATCACGGTGCCCGTGATCGGTCGCGACTCGTCGCTCAGCCAGAAGACCGCGGCGGCGGCGATGGTCTCCGGTTGGATGAGCCGGCCGGAAGGCGCGTATTGCGGCGGCACCTTCTCGTGCCAGTCGGCGGGCAGGCCCTCGGAGACCTGCTTGGCGTACTCGTTGTCGGAGAGCACCCAGCCGACATTGAAATGCGTGAACCGCACCTTGTCGGTGCCATGCGCATTCGCCAGGTTGCGCGACATCGTCTGCAACGCACCCTTGGAGACCGCGTAATGCAGGAAGGTCGGCTCGCCGCTGTGGGCATTGATGGAGCCGATGTTGAGCACGCTGCCCTGGTTGGCCTTGAGCTGCGGGAAGGCCGCCTGGATGAGGAAGAGCGGCGCGCGCACGTTGACGGCCATGGTGTATTCGAAGGCGTCCACCGTCGCAGTCTGGATCGTGGTGCGCGGGACGATCGCGGCGTTGTTCACGATGCCGTCGATGCGCCCGAAGGCCTTCAACGCCGCGGTGGCGATGCGCGGCGGGCACGCGGGATCGGAGAGATCGTCGAGGTGCAGCACGGCCGCGGGGCCGAGCTTCGCGACGACGGCCTCACCGTGGGCACGGTCGCGTCCGTGCACCAGCACGCGGGCCCCCTCGGCGACGCAACGTTCCGCGATGGCCCGGCCGATGCCGGTGGTGCTGCCGGTGACGATGATGACTTTGTCTTTGAGGCGCATGGGGTGAAAGGGATTGCGGACTCAGGTCGCCGGAGCCTCGACCACGACCTCGGTCTTGACCGAGTTGGCGATGAAGCACTGCTCGTGGGCCCGGTGGTGCAGGTCGGCCTCCTGCGCCGGCGTCGGGCGGGCGGCGGGGTCGTAGGCGATGCGCGGGCGCAAGGCGATGCGGCTGACCCACGGGACGCCGCGCTCATTCTTGGTCATCACGCCGACCGCCTCGTCGCGGTAGGCATCCACGACGAACCCGGCCCGGGCGGCGAGGAACACGAAGGTCAGCATGTGACAACTGGCCACGGCTGCGACGAAAGCCTCCTCGGGGTCGACGTTCGCCGGGTTCGACCATGGCACCGGCACCACGGAGGGCGACGGCGAGGCTGGGACCGTGACGCCGCCGTCGAAGGTCCACGTGTGTTCCCGCGAGTAGCGGCCCTTGGCAAAATCCGGGCCGCTGCGCTGCCAGTCGATGGTCGCCTTGTGCTCGGACATGACCGGACGGGCTCAGGCCGGCTTGAGCACGGCTTTCACGATGGCGCCGCTGTGCATCTTCTCGAACGCCTCGTGCCAGGCCTCGAGGCCCCAGACGCCGCCGATGACGGGCTTCAGATCGAGCTGACCCGAGGCGAGCAGCGCGAGGACGCGCTCCCAGACCGGCCAGTTGTGGCTGAAGCTGCCTTGCAGCGTGATGTTCTTCTGCACGAGCGGATCGAGGGAGAAATTCAGCGGCTGCGGGCCCCAGCCCACCTTGCTGATCCAGCCGTTGGGGCGAACGAGCTCGAGCGCAGCCTTGAGCGCGGCCGAGACGCCGGCGGCGTCGATCACGCCGTCCGCACCGAGCCCATCGCGCTGCTTGGCCCAGGCCGAGGCGTCACCGATGATGATCTCACAACCGTAGGCCTTGGCCTTCTCGAGGCGGA
Source organism: uncultured Opitutaceae bacterium (assembly GCA_964526145.1). GTDB lineage: Bacteria > Verrucomicrobiota > Verrucomicrobiia > Opitutales > Opitutaceae > UBA2377. The sequence continues at coordinate 2,312 of CAZGJB010000109.1, read as the reverse complement.
TCTTGTCGCGTTCAAGGCCGACGAGCGCGACCTGCGCGCCGTGCAGGCGGGCCATGGCGGCACAGAGGATGCCGATCGGCCCAGGGCCGAGGACGATCACCCGGTCGCCGGGTCGGATCTTCGCATTGTTGATGACGGCGTTGTACGCGACGCAGCACGGCTCCGTGAGCGCCGCGTGCTCCATCGGCAGGCCGGCCGGCACGCGGTGCAGGCAGCGGGCGGGCACGCGCACGAAACGCGTCATCGCCCCGTCCACGCCGTAGCCGAAACCCTTGCGGGTGGGATCGAGATTGTAGAGGCCGGCGCGGCTGAGCGGGCTGTCGGGATCGATGACGGCTGCGGTCTCGCTGACCACGCGGTCGCCCTCCGACCAGTTCTTCACCGCCGCGCCCTTGGCCGCGATGACGCCGCCGAACTCGTGACCGAGGACGACGGGGTAATTCACCTTCCAGCTGTGCGAGCTGGTCCACTGGTGGAGGTCGCTGCCGCAGACGCCGACGGCCTCGACCGCGAGGATCACGTCCTCCGGTCCCGGCTCGGGGCGGGCGAATTCACGCAGCTCGACGCTGTGGGGTTCCGACGAATAGTTGACGACGGCAGGGCTTTTCATGGGGAGGGAGAGTCATCCGACGCGCACGTCACCGTAGCCGTGCACCTTGTCGCAGATCAGGCGCAGCGTGCCCTCGAGGTTGCCGTCCGCAGTACGGAAGGCGTCGGCATCCACCGCGAGCGGGGCGCCGATCACGACGAGGGGCGCGCCGTACTCCGGCGTGCGCACGGCCTGCTCGAGCGTGAGACCGCCGACGGCCTGGACGGGGACCTTCACGGCCTTGACGACCTCACGGAGCTGGTCGAGCGGGCTCGGCATGCGGTGGCCGGCGGCGGCGATGCCGCGGCGCTCATCGTAGCCGATGTGGTGGATCACGAAATCGCAGCCGAGATCCTCGATGAGCTTCGCACCGGCGACCATGTCGGGGCAGCCGAGGTTGTCGCCCATGACCTTGACGCCGTAGTCGCGGCCGGCCTTGACGACGCACTTGAGGGTTTCCTCGTGGGCGCGGGCCATGACGACGACGTGGGTCGCGCCGGCCTTGGCCATCATCTCGGCCTCGAGGTAGCCGCCGTCCATGGTCTTCAGGTCGGCCACGATCGGCACGCCCGGAAAGCGTTCGCGCAGGGCGCGCACGCCGTGCAGGCCCTCCGCGAGGATGAGTGGCGTGCCGGCCTCGAGCCAGTCCACGCCCGCCCGGCGGGCCATGGTCGCGGTGTTGAGGGCCTCCTTGATGTCGGTGAGGTCCAGGGAGATCTGTACGACGGGGCGCATGGGGAGATTTTGTTCATGTCCCCAGACGCGAGAGGCGTCAACGCTGACGCCAAAAAGGCGGAAGGCCGGTTCGGCATCGACGGACCTGCATGATCCACCGACACCAAACCGGCCCACGCCCGGAGCAAACGAGACGCGGTGCCGCCTTAGGAGGCGGCAGCGGTCACTTCGATCCGGATGGCCACAAGGCTGCCGTCCGCGCCCTTGGCGCAGGTGGCGCTGACTTCGTCGCCAGCCTGGATGTCGGCCAGCCTCGCCGGCGCGCCATTGCGGACGTAGACGGTCGACTCCGTCACCAGCACGGCGTGGCCGTCGACCTGAAGGCTGTTGTCGCTTTTCGACACCACCTTGCCGGTGATCGCCGATTCGGCCTCATCCGCTGCCACCGCCGCCGCCATCAAGATTTCGGGCGACGGCGCAGCCGACGCCACCAGCATTGCTGGCGAAACCAGGACGAGGAGAGCAGAGAACAGGGTGAGGATTTGGGAACGATGGTTGTTTTTCATGGCGACGCTCCTATCGCAGCACGCGTGCCAGCGCCGACGGCTTCGGCAACGCCTTCATCATCAACGTCGCGGTTTCCGACGCGGCATTTTGACCATGCATTCCGCATCACCCGACCCGCCCCACCCTTGCACTCGACACGATCCGCGGCGCGTCAGCGCACCTGCAGCGTGTCGCCCTCGAAAGTCAGGCCGAGCGAAGGCACCGTGACGGCCTTGCGGACGCCATCCTTGTGGACGCGACCGGCGAGCCAGGCGTCGTAGCCGGCGGCTTTCGCGGCGGCGAGGACGGCAGCGGCCGACTTCGGATCGACGTAGGCGGCGAAGCCCACGCCCTGGTTGAAAGTCGCGTACATCTCGCGGGTCGTGATCGGGCCGGCCTGCTCGAGGAACTGGAAGAGCGGGAGCGGGGCGCGCGGCGTGGTGATCTCGTAGACGAACGGCTCCTCGAGGCGCATGAGCTTGCGCCAGCCGTGACCGGTGAC
>CAZGJB010000108.1:0-10719 GCA_964526145.1 uncultured Opitutaceae bacterium | reverse complement strand
GCCGCGGCGCGCGCGCTGCTCGCGGCGGCGGGCTACCCGGAGGGACGCGGCCTGCCCACCTTCGACCTGCTCATCAACAGCTCGGGCAACCACCGCGTGATCGGCGAGGCCGTGCAGGAGATGTGGCGCCGCGAGCTCGGCGTGCACGTCAACCTCGTCAACATGGAGCAAAAGACCCTCCTCGCGATGCGACGCACGCTCGATTACCAGATCCTGCGTTCCGACTGGGCGGCGGACTACCTCGACCCGGCGGCCTTCCTCGAGGTCTTCACCGCGCGGTCCGGCAACAATCACACCGGCTGGGCCAGCGCCGACTACGACGCGCTGCTCTTCGAGGCCGAGCGCACGCCCGACGCCGCCGCCCGCCACGCCCTCCTGCGCCGGGCCGAGGCGATTTTGCTGCACGAGGCGCCGATCATCCCGGTCTTCCACTACACGACCGTGCGCCTGGTGCACGGATCCGTCCGCGGCTGGCACGACACCCCGCTGGACCGCCACCCGTACAAGCACGTCTGGCTGGAGCCGTAGCGCCCTTCACCCAAGCCAGTTAACCGCAAAGAACGCAGAGAACGCATAGGATCGGACCGAGGGGCCTTGGTACCATGAACCCACAAATCCGATCTTTGCGCTCTCTGCGTTCTTTGCGGAAAACTCCCCTCACCCTGCCAGCGCATCCAGCGGCGAGCGCACGCCGAGGCCCGGTTTCTGCATGACGTGGGTGTAGATCTGCGTCGTCTCGACGCTCTGGTGGCCGAGCAGGTCCTGCACCGTGCGGATGTCGGTCCCGCTCTCGAGCAGGTGGGTGGCGAACGAGTGGCGCAGCGTGTGCGGGGTGACGCGCTTGTCGATCCCGGCGGCGGACGCGGCCCGCCGGACGGCGTTCTGGAAGGCGCCGTCAAGGGTGTGATGGCGGCGGTGCAGGCCGCTGACCGGATCGCGACTCGTTTCGCGTGAGGGGAACAGCCATTGCCACTCCCAGGATTCCCCGGCGCGTTGGTATTTGCGCGCCAAGCCCTCCGGCAACCACACGCCCGGCAAGCCCCGGGCCCGATCTTCCCGAAACAGCTCGCGCAACCGATCCAGATGCAGGCGCAACGGCGGGACCAGCCGCCCGGGGAGGACGGTCACGCGATCCTTGTCGCCCTTGCCGCCCAGCACCCGCAGTTGGCCGCGGGGAAGATCGAGATGGTGCACGCGCAGGCGGAGCAACTCCATCAGGCGGAGCCCTGCCCCGTACATGAGCTCGGCCATCAGGCGGGTCGTGCCGTCGAGGCGGGAGAATAGCCGGGTGCATTCGTCCCGCGTGAGAACCGTGGGGACGCGCGGAGGCTTGGTGGCGCGGCGGAACTTCAGTTCGCCAAGTTCGCGCCCGAGGGCCTCCTGCATCAGAAACACAAGGGCATTGAGGGCCTGCTTCTGCGAGCTGGCGCTGGCGCGCTTTTCCAGTGCGAGACGATCGAGGAAGGCCCCGACCTCGGAGGCGGATGCTGCGTAGGGTGTCCGCGGGGCGATGAACGCCGCGAACTGTGCCGCCCAGCGGCGGTAGGTTTCCTCGGTGCGCCAGAGGAAATGCCGGCTGCGGATGGCCTGGATCAGGGCGCTCTCCCATGGGGTGGACCCCGTATCGGAAGCGGCCGGTGGCGGAGCGGCAGGCCGGAATGAAGCGCGGGCTGGCCGCTTACCGGGTTGTGCTGCCGGAGCCGCCAGCGAGGCGCGGTAGAACCAGCGCAAGGCGTCCCGGCTGGGACTCTGCCCTTGCCTCATGGGATCGGCCAGATAGCTCTTGATCATGGTCACCGACGCCGGGCTGTGGAGTTGTTTGCAGCTGTGCAGGAACGTGATGATTTCGCGTTCGAATCGGTGGCGTGTCGCTTCGCTGAGGTCGCTGGCCGCCAATGTGACCTTCCACTGCGGGAATGAAATCGGCGCGCGTTCATCCCGGGAGGACTGGGGTGTTTCCATTACCCGAGTTGAGCTTTCGCACTTTTGATATTCGACCCGAAAAAGCTCAACTCAGCCTGATATGACATATAGAAAACCTAAATTTACTCCTTGTGGACCAATCACTCCCGTCTGCCGCCAAGTTATGGCAAAACCGCTTGAGCGTGGTGCTGATATACATCAACTGAGTTGAGGCGAATAACACTGTTCGGCAAAGAAGATGATCACGAGCGAACAAGTTACCTTTAGCGCGCAGGGCGATCGCTTCACTCCATCGAAGGTCGCCGCGCCGTTTACCTCGGCTCACGATCCCGGGGTGGTCGGCAAGCGCGGTCGATACCGCGGTTTGCCGGTGCCTTACGGCGCTGCGGATTTCGACGTTCCAACGGAAGAAAAAGAGAAGATCGCCTATTTGCATCGGACGGTACTTCCGCATCTCGCTGCGATGCGCGCCTCGGGGGCGGAAGTGTTTCGATTGCACATCACCTATCACTACGAATCACAGTGTGCGGTGGGGTTCTCGAAAGAAGAGATCCGACTTCTATCTGAGTTAGACTGCGAAGTTCCCATCGACTGTTGGCCAAAAACGGAGCCGAACCAGTCGCTACAGCCAACGGCGCCAAGCCGCCGTGGCTGATCTCAAACGTTAGCCGACAAGCCATGAATCTATCCCGTCGCCTCTTCATCGCCGCAGCATTGGTCTTCGCCTTTCTCGCGCCGGCCTCGTTCTCCAAAACTGAAGAATACAAGAAGGTCACGTTTGATGAGTTCTTCGCAGGAAGCGTCGCATCGATACCGCTGTCGCTGGATATTCCCAGTCAGTATTCGTATGCCGAAGCGGTGTCGAATCGTGCGACCACATATTCCTATTGGATGCGCGCCGATGAGGTCGCGCGCGCAGTGAAGACTCAGGATCTCCCTTCGAAGACTGGATATATCTATGGGAAGCTCACTCCCAACGAGGCATACGATCGGAGCACACGGAAGTTCACGACCGAAGATCAGCTTGAAGCCCAAGCTGCCCAAGCCGGTTTGGAGGTGCTCGAGCGGAAGAGATTCGAGGCGAAGGGTTATCCTGTCTTTGCCTACATCGTGAAAGCAAAGAACGGAACGGTGGTTTGCTCCATGTTCGTAGGCACTCTGATCGATACGAATGTGCTGTATTTCGGATATCGCCCGCCGAAGAACGACCTTAAGATTGGCCGAGCAGTTTGGAGCCACCTCCTGGATTCGTTAAAATGAGAAAGATGAAGGCTAACCAAATGCCAGAGCCAATGCCGGAGCTGCGCCCCGTCATGGCTCATCGCTAACGTTAGGCAAAGAAGATGACCAAAAGCCAGATTTACACATGGATCTTCCTCTCCTTATCGGAAGAGCCGGCATCCGTGCGCGAGATCACAGATGTGGCGGACGGCGTAAATCACGCGGTCCCGACTCAAGAGGAATTGAGAAGCGCCTTTCAGTGGCTCAGTGCACGAGGGCTATCGAAGCAAGTAGGCACGAAGTATTCTTTCACCCAACAAGGAGCTCTCCTTCGGAAGAAGTGTGTCGGTCCGAAGATGACGATTCGCGAGAGCTGGGCATCAGTCGAAAAGCAGTTCATCAAAATGGGCGCGAATGAAGAAACCGCCTAACCAGGCTCTGCTGCCAACGACCATGTCCGTCACGCCTCGTGCTTGCGCACGAGTCGCGCCGGACACGGTCGCGGCAGATCTTTAATGTTGGGCCTAAGAATTGGCGTTACGAAACGTGATAGTTGAAGAACCCATTGCGGCATGAAGTCATCCCATTGCTTCCTCACCGCAATTTTGGTCTTCGCAGTTTTTGCGGGTTGGGGCGTGGCCAATTAACTGACCATGAAGCGCGTTTACGTCATAGTTCCAATCATCGCGATGATGGCGTTTGCGGGCTACTATGCGTTTTGGCGAATCGGCAATGGGCCGACCGATGCCAGTTCCGCCCGTGACGAGTATGCGAATAGAGATGGGGCTAAAGAAGCGCAGGCTGCAATTGATGACGGGCAGCTTGTTATTCTGACTTATGGTCTGCCAGCGGAATGGTCTCACGAGTATCGGGAGGTTCTGCTTAAAGATTACGGGATTCAGTTGCGTGCGATTGCCGGGTGTGAGGTTACGCAACCTCTCCTCGACTTTGCCGCGAATTACAATCGGGTCATGCGGGACCGTATTAAGAAGTCGTTTGAAGCAGATGTGTTCGATGCAGCAGTGCGCGATGCCAAGACACTCTACAACCAACGTCTTTTGCGAGGCGATGCTCACCCTGCAAGCGTGCCATCCTCACCGGAGGATAATTCATCGTATTTGAAGAAGCAAAAAGAGCAGCCCAACCACGCGCCTGAACCAACCTCGCCAAGCCGAGGTGGTTCATCGTAACGTTGATCTAGCTGCGTAGATACAAGCGGAAAAAAAGCGTGCCCGATCCGCGGCGTGAGGCAGCGGTTGAGGGATCCGCGAGCGAGGGCGACAGAGGACAGGGACCGGGCGCATTGCTGGGAGTAACGCGTGCGTGGATGGGCGTCTCAGGTATTCACCGTGAGCGTGCTGATCTGCGTGGGTTTGGGATACCACGGTTCATTGGTGCGTCATGCCCGCATCGTCTAGGCTCGGACGTGGGCGCGGAGGCCAATCCACGGGGCCAGGCCTCAATTTCTTAATTCGCAGCGCACGGATCGCTGACGTTACGCCAAGAGGGGTATTCGATAAACTAGATTTCTGGAAGATTTCGGCGTGTGGACTACCTTAACAGGCGTAGAGTCAGGCCTGTGCCCTAGGATACTATGGATCTGAGGCCAGGCCCCGTGGGGAATGCTGGCCCGATCGGAATACCCGCCGCAATTGGTTTCGCTCCCATCAAGACGAATCCCACTTTTCGTTCGCTGGCCGGCGCGGTTCAGCTTAAGCCTATGCCGCATTCCATGAAATCCCTAGTCCTCGCACTTGTTTGTACTCTACTGCTTTCCTCAGGCTGGGCGTCCGAGATGCCTCCCATTGCGAAGGCCGGCTACGACACCTGGATAGAAAAGGATCTGTCGGCAGCATTTGATGTTTGGATGCGCGGCTCCGCGCTCGAGGGTGACAAGACCTCCCGGCTGCAACTCTTGGGCGGGCTGGCTCAGGTCGAGAGCGCATATGGCAAGCTCCACTCATATGAGATGCTGGGTGCATATGATCTCAGTGCCCGCTTGAAGAGAATCTATGTGGTGTCCTACCACCCGAAAGGCCCGCTTTTCGCCTACTTCGACCTATACAAGAGCAATGACGGCGCGTGGATTCTCTACATGTTCTTCTTCAATACCAAGCCCCAGGAGATCTTGCCTCGCGAGCTCGTCGACAAGAAAGGCTAACCGATATCCCGGAACCAATGACGGAGCCGAGCCCTGACACGGCCCATTGCCGTCGCCCTCCCCTTTTGACCCCACCCCATCCATGCAAATCAAGGAAATCGCATTCAGCTGCTATCCGGTCACCGACATGCCGCGGGCCCAGGCCTTTTACGAGGGCGTTCTCGGTTTGAAGGCCACCGCCAACTACCAGGGCGATGGCATGCACTGGGTCGAGTACGACATCGGCGCCGGCACCCTCGCCCTCGGCATGGCCCCCACGATGAAACCGAGCGCCACCGGCTGCAGCGTCAGCCTCGAGGTCGTGGACTTCGACCAGGCCGTCGCCGAGCTCAAGGCCGCCGGCACCCAGTTCATCTTCGGGCCCTTCGACACCGGCGTCTGCCACATGGCCTTCGTGAGCGATCCCGACGGCAACTCCGTCGGCATCCACAAGCGCAAATAGCAGCGACCGATGGCGCCCAGCCCGCGCATCACGCTTCGGGAGGTCGAACCCGCCGATCTCGACACGTTCTACGTGCACCAGCGCGACCCCGAGGCGAACCGCATGGCGGCCTTCGTCGGCAAGGAACCGCGGGATCGGCCAGCCTTCGACGCCCACTGGGAGAAGATCCTGCGATCGCCGCATATCACCCAGCGCACGATCGTCGCCGACGGCCAGGTCGCCGGCCATGTCGCGTGCTTCCCGCTGGAAGGAAATCTCGAGGTCACCTATTGGCTCGGCCGCGAGTTCTGGGGCCAGGGCATCGCCACCGAGGCGCTCACGCAGCTCCTCCGCCTGGTCGCCGAGCGGCCGATCCTCGCCCGGACCGCGACCGACAACCTCGGCTCACTCCGCGTGCTGCAGAAATGCGGCTTCATCATCACCGGCAAGGACCAGGGCTTCGCCCACGGCCGGGGCGAGGTCACGGAGGAATACCTGCTGCGCCTTGACCACGACTCAGCCGGCGCGACGCGCGCAACCTAACCGGGTCTCGCAGACAGCGGTTGAACCGCGGCGCGGGACCGCGCACGCTATCCGACGATGAAATCCGGCCGCCCAATCCGTCGCTTCCCCACCGTTGCCACCTGGCTCCAGTGGACGACGGTTGTCGCGCTGGCCGCAGGATTGAGCGGCTGCGCACCCCGCGAACCGGCAGCGGCTGCCACCACGCTGCGGATCGCACAGCGCAACGAGCCCGGCGACCTCGACCCGGCGCGCGCCACGTTGCCGGATGACTTCTTCATCATCCGCGCCCTCGGCGAGGGCCTCGTCGCGCCCGATCCCGCCGGCGGCGCACCGCAGCCCGCGGCGGCCGTGCGGTGGGACGTCTCGCCCGACGGCCTGGTTTACACGTTTCACCTCCGCCCCGGCGCCCAGTGGTCCAACGGCGAACACGTCACCGCCCAGGACTTCGTCGATTCGTACCGGCGCGTGCTCGATCCCGTCACGGCTCCACCCAAGGCCGGTCTCTTCGATCTCGTACGCGGCGCCGCAGCGTTTCGCCGCGGGGAGTCGCGCGACTTCGCCTCGGTCGGCATCCGCGCCCACGATGCCGCCACGCTGGAGGTCACCCTCACCCGCCCCGCCCCGCACTTCCTGGCCTACGCGGCGAGCGGGCCCTGGATTCCCGTAAACCCGCGGGTTGTCGCCCGTCACGGCCGTGACTGGACCCGGCCGGGCAATTACGTGGGCAACGGCCCGTTCACACTCACGGAGTGGCGGCCGAACCAGCGCATCGTGGTCACCAAGCGTACCGGATACTGGGATGCCGCCGCCGTCGGCCTCGACGCGATCCACTTCCTCGCCTTCGACAACGGCGACGCCGAGGAACGCGCCTTTCGCGCCGGCCAGCTCGACGTCACCATGGCCGTGCCCTTCACCAAGCTCCCCGGCTACACCGCGCCCGGCTCCCCGCTGCAGCACTCGGCCCTGCACGAGACGCGCTACCTCGCCTTCAACACCACCCGCGGCCCATTGGCCGACCCGCGCGTGCGCCGCGCCCTTGCTTTGGCCGTGGACCGCGAGGCGCTCGTCAACCGCGTGCTCCAGGGCGGCCTCACCGCCGCGTACCACTTCGTCCCACCCGGGCTCGGCGGCCACGCACCCACGGCTCAGTTGCGGGAGGATTACGCCGAGGCCCGGCGCCTGCTTGCCGCGGCGGGTTTTCCTGGCGGCCAGGGGTTCCCGAAACTCGAACTCACCGGCTGGACGCAGACGGTCGTCCTCGAGGCCGTGCAGGCGATGTGGAAGAAGGAACTTGGCATCGACGTCCGCATCGCCGTCCGCGAGGCGCGCGTGCACCTGGCTTCGCTGCAGCAGGGAACCTACGACATCGGTTTCATGACGGCCATCCCCGACGTGGCCGACCCCGCGAATCTCCTCGCCGAGCTGCGCAGTGATTCGTCGGCCAACCTGCCGCAGTGGCGCGATCCGACCTATGACGCCCTCCTCGCCGCCGCCGAGGCGGCCCCGACCGCCGCTGAGCGCCAGGCGGGCCTCGCCGCCGCCGAGGCGCGCGTGACCGAGCAGTGCCCCGTGGCGCCACTCTACTTCAATGCGCGCAACTACCTCCTGAGCCCGGCCGTGCACGGGTGGCGCGAGGACGCGATTTGGACGCGGTACTACAAGGGCGTCGCCCTGCGGCGGTAGGCGCGGGGCGAACATCCAACATCGAATGCATGAGCCGACCCTCCAAGTAGCTCAATGTTCGGGTCAATTGGACGTTGGATGTTGAGCGTTGGACGTTGGATGTTGAGCGTTGGATGTTGGATGTTCCGCAAGCTCGCCCGCGAGCTTGCGGCGCCGCCATTCCCCCGTACGGTTCCGCCCCGATGCGTCCCACCACCCTCGCCTGCTGCCTTGCGCTCGGTCTTGTCGTCGGTCTTGCCGGCTGCGGCCGGTCCGGGTCGCCGGCGGCCGAGTCGGCGGCCGACGCCACGCCCGCCAAAAAGCCGATGATCTTCCGCATCGGCAACGGTTCCGAGGTGCAGGACCTCGACCCGCAGGCCGTCACCGGCGTGCCCGAGCACAAGGTCATCATGGCCCTGTTCGAGGGCCTCGTGACCGAGCATCCCCAGGACCTCAGCCCGATGCCCGGCCTCGCCGAGTCGTGGACCATCTCCGCCGACGGCCTCGTCTACACCTTCACGCTCCGCCCCAACCTCCGGTGGTCCAACGGCGACCCGATCACCGCCGGCGAGATCGTCGAATCCTTCCGCCGCATCCTCTCGCCCACGCTCGCCTCCGAGTACGCCTACCTTGTGTACAATTTCGTCGCCGGCGCCCGCGACTACTACGAGGGCCGGATCACCGATTTCGCGCAGGTCGGTTTCAAGGCCCCCGACGCCCGCACCTTCGTCGTCACGCTCAACCACCCCACGCCCTACCTGCTCAAGATCATGGCCAGCCACTACTCTTGGTGGCCCGTGCCAACGCACATCATCGCGAAATACGGCCCGCTTGACCGCAAGCGCCTGCCCTGGACCAAGGCCGGCAACCTCGTCGGCAGCGGCCCGTTCGTCCTCGAGTCGTGGGAACCCAACAAGCTCATCTCCGTCGTCCGCAACCCGCACTACTGGGACGCCGCGACGGTGAAGCTCGACGCGATCCACTTCTACCCCACCGAGGACCTCGCGACCGACGAGCGCATGTTCCGCACCGGGCAGGTGGACATGACCTACGAGCTGCCCAACACCAAGATCGACGCCTACCGCCGCGATTATCCCGAGTCGCTCCAGATCGATCCCTACCTCGGCGTCTACTTCTACCGCTGCAACACGGCCCGCCCGCCCCTCAACGACAAGCGCGTGCGCCGGGCCCTGGCCCTCGCGATCGACCGCGAGTCCATCGTCAAGAACGTCACCCGCGGCGACGAGCAGCCCGCCTACGCCATCAGTTACCCGGGCAACTCCGGCTACACCGCCGAGGCCCGCCTCACCGGCACCATCGCCGACGCCCAGCGCCTCCTCGCAGAGGCCGGCTACCCCGGCGGCCAGGGCTGCCCCACCATCGAGCTCGTCTACAACACCTCGCAGAATCACCGCGCCATCGCCGAGGCCATCCAACAGATGTGGCGGAAAAACCTCGGCGTGAACGTCGAGCTCCGCAACGAGGAGTGGAAAGTGTACATCGACATGCAGCAGACGAAGAACTTCATGCTGCAGCGCGGCGGCTGGATCGCCGACTACCTGGACCCGCACGTCTTCTTCGAGATCTGGGAGTCCGACAGCGGCAACAACAACACCAACTGGGCGAACGCGGAATACGACCGCCTCCTCCACGCCTCCCTGGCCGCCAAGACCGACGCCGAGCGCTACGCCCTCTACCAGCAGATGGACGCCATCCTCGTGGACGAGCTCCCGGTGATCCCAATCTACTACTACACCAAGGTCGCCGCCCGCAGCCCGCGGATCAAGGGCTTCTACCCAACCCTCCTCGACAATCATCCGTACAAGTACATCTCCCTCGAGTAAGCGGTGGTTTCGCGCTTAACAAACGCACCCGTCCCCCGCTGAATCCCCGCGATGCTTCGCTTCGTCCTTCGCCGCCTGCTCGAGATGATCCCGGTCCTGTGGGTCATCGTGACGGCGACGTTCTTCATGATCCGGTTCGTCCCCGGCGGGCCGTTCACCGCCGAGAAGGCGGTCACGCCCGAGGTCCTGCGCAACCTCGAGGCCCACTACGGCCTCGATAAGCCCCTCCACCGCCAGTACCTCGACTACCTCGGCAACCTCCTGCAGGGCGACCTCGGGCCCTCGTTCAAGTACGCCAACCGCACCGTCAACGAGATCATCGCCGACAAGCTGCCCACCTCGCTCGAACTCGGCCTCCTCGCCCTCGCCGTCGCGCTCACGGTCGGCCTGACCCTCGGCGTCCTCGCCGCCATCCGCCGCAACACCTGGCTCGACTACCTGTGCTCGTCCGTCGCCATGACCGGCATCAGCGTGCCGACCTTCGTGCTCGGCCCGCTGCTCGTGCTGTTCTTCGCGATTTACCTCGGTTGGTTCAACGCCTCCGGCTGGTACGGCCCGGCCGACCGCGTGCTGCCGGCCGCCACGCTCGGCTGTGTGTACGCGGCCTATGTCGCCCGCCTCACGCGCGGCGGCATGCTCGAGGTGCTCGGGCAGGATTTCATCCGCACCGCCCGTGCCAAGGGCGCGTCGGAGGCCCGCGTCGTCTTCCGCCATGCCCTGCGGGGCGGCCTGCTGCCGGTCGTGTCCTTCCTCGGGCCGGCGATCGCCGGCATCCTCACCGGCTCGTTCGTCATCGAGACCATCTTCCAGATCCCCGGCCTCGGCCGCGAGTTCGTGAACAGCGCGTTCAACCGCGACTACACCCTCGTGCTCGGCACGGTGATCCTCTACGCCACGCTCATCATCGTCCTCAACCTGGTCGTGGACGTCGTGCAGGTCTGGCTCAACCCGAAGCTCAAGTT
>CAZGJB010000107.1:0-10736 GCA_964526145.1 uncultured Opitutaceae bacterium | reverse complement strand
GAGATCGCCCTGGGCCTGCCCGAGGCCGCCAAGATCGCCGTGGGGACGGCCAGTTGATTTTCCCATGCTGAGCCTGCCTTTCATCGTCGCCCTCGTCATCATCGCCGGCCTGCTGCTTTGGCCGGACTCCGGCCTGGTCGCCCGCTGGCGTCAGGCCCGCGTGCGCGCCGCCCGGGTGCGGCGCGAGGATGCCCTCAAGCACGTCCTCAAGTGCGAGGTGAACGGTGAGCTGCCCACCCTCAACAGCGTGGCCGGCGCGCTCCACATCCGTGACGGCGCCGCGGCCGACCTGCTCGCGGACATGGAACAGCACGGACTGATCTCCATCGGCGAAGGTCGCATCCGCCTGAAGCAACCCGGCCGAGAACTCGCCCTCCACATCGTGCGCGCCCACCGGCTCTGGGAAAGCTACCTCGCCGAGCAGACCGGCGTGGCCGAGGCCAAGTGGCACAAGCTCGCCGAGCGCAAGGAGCACCAGCTTTCGCCGGAGGACACCGCCGCCCTCGCGGCCCGCCTCGGCAACCCGCTTCAGGATCCCCACGGCGACACGATCCCGGCCGAGGGCGCCGACCTGCCCGCCGACTCCGGCCGTCCGTTCAGTTCGGCCCCCCTTGATACACCCGTGCTCATCTCCCACATCGAGGACGAGCCCGAGGCCGTTTACCGCCAGATCCAGGCCCTCGGCCTGCGCCCCGGAATGAAGGCCTGCATCTTCGCCAAGGACGACGGCTGCCTCCGTTTCTGGGCCGACGGCCGGGAGCATAATCTCACGCCGATTCTGGCCAACAATCTTGCGTACATGCCGTTGGTCGGCACCACGCGCGAGGACCTGTTTGACGAGGAATTCCTCAGCGAACTCCACCCGGGCGAGCGCGCCCGGATGCTCGGCCTCAGCGCGGCCTGCCGCGGCGCCGAACGCCGGCGGCTGCTGGATCTCGGCTTTGTCCCCGGCACGATGATCGAGGTCGAACTCGTCAGCCCGTCCGGCGATCCCATCGCCTACCGCGTGCGCGGCACCGTGATCGCGCTGCGCCGCGAACAGGCCCGGCTCATTCGCATTGGCAACCGCGAGACCATTCCGGCGGAGGCGCTCGTATCATGAAGGAAACTCCCGCCGCCACCATCGCCCCGCCGACCGAGGCCTGCGCCAAGTGCGAGGTCTACCGCGCGGCCAACCTCAAGAAACTCGGCGTCAACCCCGGCCAGTGGGACCACATCGTCGCCTTGGCCGGCAATCCCAACACCGGGAAGAGCACGGTCTTCAACGCCCTCACGGGCCTGCGCCAACACACCGGCAATTGGCCGGGCAAGACGGTGACTCGCGCGGAGGGCGGCTTCGCCTACGCGGACCGGCGCTACAAGATCGTCGATCTTCCCGGCACCTACTCGCTGCTCTCGACGAGCCTCGACGAGGAGGTCGCGCGGGACTTCATCCTCTTCGGCCAGCCCGATGTCACCGTCGTGGTCGTCGACGCCTCCCGGCTCGAGCGCAACCTCAACCTCGCGCTGCAGGTGCTGGAGATCACCGACCGCGCGGTCCTGTGCCTCAACCTCATGGACGAGGCGCGCCGCCACGACCTGACGGTCGATGACCGCCAGCTGGCCCGTGACCTGGGCATCCCCGTGGTGCCGACGTCCGCCCGCTCCGGCGAGGGCCTGCCGGCGCTCCTGCAGGCGATCGCCGACGTGGCCACCGGCCGCGTCGTCTGCCGGCCGCACCGCCTCGAGCAGGAGCCGCCCGCAGTCCGATCGGCCCTCAACGAACTCGTTGCCCAGATCCGCCGCATGCATCCCGACCTGCCGAACGCCCGCTGGGTCGCGATGCGCCTTCTCGGCGGCGACGAAAACCTCGCCGCCGCGCTGCAGCGCGGCGAACTCGGCGGCCAACGGACCCAACCTGCCGCCGTTGCCTGAACACCATGGCTGCCACTCCATCTGCAACTGCGGCCGTGACCGCCGCCGACATCATCGAAAACGCCCGCCGACTCCGGCGTGAGACCGCGGCTGATGTGCACGAAGTCCTCGTCGAGGCCATCTATGCCGATGCCGCCCGCATCGCCGACCGCGCGGTCGCCCGGCCCGATCGACCGGCGCGGCCGACGCTGGATCGCGCGCTCGACCGGATCCTCACCAGCCGCGTGTGGGGTTTCCCCATCATGCTGCTCCTCTTCGCGCTGATGTTCTGGCTCACGATCATCGGGTCCAACGTTCCCTCGGCGATGATCGCCGACCAGCTTGTGGGCCGGTTCTGGCCGCTCCTGCGCGAGGGGGCGACGGCCCTTGGCCTACCTTGGTGGTTGAAAGGGCTGCTCGTCGACGGCGTTTACCTCTCCACCGCGTGGGTCATCAGCGTCATGCTGCCGCCGATGGCTATCTTCTTCCCGCTCTTCACGCTGCTGGAGGACTTCGGCTACCTGCCGCGCGTGGCCTTCAACCTCGACCGTGCCTTCAAGCAGGTCGGCGCCCACGGCAAGCAGTCCATGAGCCTCATGATGGGCTTCGGCTGCAATGCCGCCGGCGTCGTGGCGACGCGCATCATCGACAGCCCTCGCGAACGCCTGATCGCGATCCTCACGAACAACTTCTCGCTCTGCAACGGCCGCTGGCCGACGCAAATCCTCATCGCGACGATCTTCATCGGCGGCCTTGTGCCCGCGCAATGGGCCGGCCTGGTCTCGGCCGGGGCCGTCACCGCGGTCGCCCTGCTCGGCATCGGCTTCACCCTGGCGGTTTCCTTTGCGCTTTCGCGCACCGTGCTGCGGGGCGAGGTTTCGGCCTTCAGTCTCGAGCTACCGCCTTACCGGCCGCCGCGGTTCTGGCAGACGCTCTACACGTCATTGATCGACCGCACGATCTTCGTCCTCTGGCGCGCCGTCGTCTTTGCGGTGCCCGCGGGCGCGGTGATCTGGCTGAGCGCCAACCTGAACGTTGGCGGCGTCTCGCTGGCCCAATACCTGATGCACTATGCCGACCCGATCGGCGTGCTGCTCGGGCTGAACGGTGTCATCTTGCTGGCCTACATTATCGCCATCCCGGCCAACGAGATCGTCATCCCGACTGTGCTGATGCTCACGGTGCTCGTGACCGGCAGCCAGGGTGTCGGCGAGGGCGCAGGCGTGATGTTCGAACTCGATTCGATCGATGCGACGCGGACCCTGCTGGAGGCCGGCGGCTGGACGCTGCTGACCGCCGTGAATCTCATGCTCTTCAGCCTGCTGCACAACCCCTGCAGCACCACGATCTACACGATCTACAAGGAGACCGGCAGCGCCAAGTGGACCGCCGTGGCGACGTTGCTGCCGGTGATCCTCGGCTTTGCGGTGACGTTCGCAGTCGCGACGGTCTGGCGCTGGGTGGCATGAGGGCGCCAGGCATGAAGCATGTTTTCGTCGGCCTGACGCTCCTCTTGGGTGCGCTCCCACTGGGCGCCCAAGTCTCCGAGTCGCCGACGACCGTGGAACCTGGAAAATGGCTGATCGAAGCCGACCTGTATTCGGTCGCGTTCGACCGGCACACCTACCAGCGCGACGGCGTGCATTACCGCTCGACCTACGTGGGCTCCTGGCTGCTGAGCACGGGTGTGACGGCCAAGGTTGATGTGCAGTGCGGACTCGAGACCTGGCGCGAGGAGCGTGCCTCGGGTGACGGCTGGTCGGAACAGGGCCGCGGCATGGGCGACGCCTGGCTGCGGGCCAAATGGAATTTCGCCGGTGACGAAGAAAGCGGGCCGGCCTGGGCCCTGTTGCCCTACGTCAAGTTGCCGCTGGCTGACCGCGACATTGGCAACGGCCGTGGCGAACCTGGCTGCGCGCTGGTCTTCGGTCGACCCTTGGAAAATGACCGCTGGTGCAACGCCACGCTCGGGCTCGACTGGCTCGACGACGGCGGGGGCGGGCGCAGCCTGGGTTATTATGGTTCGCTGGCGGTGACCTGGCCGTGCTGCCGCGGTTTCAGCGCCTACGCGGAGGCGGTTGCCTGGATGAACGCCGAGGCCACGCGCGAATGGTCGGGGGAACTTGGCCTGGGGCTGACCCGCGATTTTGGACGCGGGATCTTCCTCGATCTGGCGGTGTACGTCGGCGTGACCCGGGCCGCCCCAGACGTGACCCCGGTGCTGCGTTTGGTCTGGCCGCTCTGAAGAATCTGAACCGCGCAGCGGCACGATTACGAAGGATTTGGGTAGCGTCCGGCCTCCGGACGGGCGGTTGGGCTACCGACTGCGGATATCGCACCGTCCGTCCGGAGGCCGGCCGCTACGCAAGTGTGTTCAGCGCCGGTCGGCTCGGACTCACCCGCCGAACAAGCCGCGGAACAGGTGCAGCGCGAATATCCCCGCGAGCGCGTAGACCAGCCAATTGACCTGTCGCGCGCGGCCCGTGCTCAGGAAGATCGCGGCGTACGCGACGAGGCCGAGGCCGATCCCCTCGGCGATGCTGAACGTGAGCGGGGTCGCGATGATGATGATGAACGCCGGGGCCACCTCATGGAGATCTTCGAGGTTCATCTGGGCGACCGACTGAAACATGAAAATGCCGACGACGATCAGGGCCGGCGCGGTCGCGACGGCGGGAATGGCCTGGATCACCGGGGTGAAGAACAGCGCTAGAATGAATAGCACAGCGACCGTCACCCCGACGAGCCCGGTACGCCCGCCCGCCTCGACGCCGGAAGCGGACTCGACGTAACTGACCACGTTGGAGGTGCCGAATCCCGCGGACGCGATCACGCCGATCGAGTCGGCCACCAACGCCTTGCCCGCGCCGGGCAGGCGACCGTCTGAATCAAGCATGCCGGCGCGCTGGCAGACGCCGATCAGCGTGCCGACGTTGTCGAACAGCGCGATGAGAAGCAGGGTCAGCACCACGGTGAGCGCCCGGATGAAATCCTCCCTGAAGTAGCCAAACTCCAACTTCAGGAACGTGTCGCTCATCGACGCCGGCAGGGAGACGAACTCGCTGGGCCACGGCGTGACGGTGCCGCCGCGGCCGTCGGGCACGGCCAGGCCGGCCAGGGTGACCGCGAGGATCGACAGGATGATGCCGCCGGGCACGCGCCGGACCATCAGAACGATCGTCAGCACGATGCCCGCAAAACACAGCAGCACGGCCGGCGAGCCCAGGGCTCCGTGCGTGACCAGGGTCACCGGATGGCCCGTCACGATGCCGCCGTTCTTCAGGCCGATGAAGGCGATGAAGAGTCCGACGCCGCACGTGATGGCCATCTTCAACTGAAACGGGATGACATTGATGATCTTCTCCCGGATCCCGGAGAGCGACAGCGCCAGGAACGCGACGCCGTTGACCAGCACCAGGCCGAGGGCCTGCTGCCATGGCACGCCCAAGCCAAGGCACACGGTGTAGGCAAAATAGGCGTTGATCCCCATGCCCGGCGCAAGCGCCAGCGGGAAATTCGTGTAAAGCGCCATGATCAGCGTGCTCACGGCCGCGCTCACGGCTGTCACGGTGACGAGTCCGGCAGGCGGCATGCCGGCCGCGGCAAGGATCGCGGGATTCACCGCGAGGATATAGGCCATGGCGGCAAAGGTCGTGCATCCGGCCTGGATCTCGCGGCCGACCGTGGTGCCCTTTTGCTCGAGTTGGAAGAAGCGCTTCAGCATGCGACGAAGTTCGCAGGCAAGGCAGGAACCGCCCTCGTGGCAAACCCGATGTTGGGACCGGCGAGGTCGCAGGCGGTCTCGCGCATGCGCTTCGCTATTTCCAGCCTCGCAGCACCCATGGAATTACCGGGCTCTGCGGGTGGTTCACCACGACTTGCAGACCGGCCGTGAGTCCGTCGGGCAAAGGCACGGGCAGGGTCAGCACGGGCAAACCGGCCACGCTGGCCGGGGCCGTGAGGGCAAGGATGCGCTGGCGGTTGGCCGGCGTGCATTCGGCCTTGGTCAGCGCCGCGAACGGCGCCACCGGCATGACGAGGAAGTCGTGCCCGAGAAACACCTGCGTCCACCGCCGGCGGACGTCGGCGATGCTGGCGTTGGCGGCGTCGATCTGCGGCGGCGTGAGGGCAGCGCCCCCTTCCAACCGGGCGCGGACGCTGGGATCATAACGGTCGCGGTAACGATCGAACCACGCCCGGTGACCGTGACTGCCCTCGTGGGCGACGATGGTGGAATAGGCACCGGCCGCCGGGGCGAAGCCTTCCACCAAATCACGCTGCAGGTCGCGGTCGGCCGGGGCCGCGATCCGGGCGGCGACGCGGGCGCAGGCTTCCTCGACGGCGGGATCGAGATTGGGCCAAGCGAGATAAACCCCGCGCGGCTCGCGCGAAGCCTCGCGCCAGCCGACCAGCGCGCCGTGGGCGTGCAGGAGATCGCCAGCCGTGGCGGTAAACCAGCCGGCCGTGTCGAACGACGGCGCGAGGGGAAAGACGTCGCGGATCCACCGGTCGCCCGGCGTCAGGCGCAGACCGAAGAGGCCGCAGAACGCCGCGGGCAGGCGCACCGAGCAACCCGTGTCGGTGCCGAGCGCGAACGGCACAACCCCCGCGGCGACGAGCGCTGCCGAGCCACTGCTCGAACCGCCGGTGGTACGCCCGGGAAAGCGCGGATGCTCGCAATCGCCGTAATGCGGGTTCTCGCCCGTAAGGCCGTAGGCGAACTCGTGGAGCTGGGATTTGCCGGCGAGGACCGCGCCCAGTTCGCGCAGTCGGGCCACGAGGGCGGAATCGCGCGCGGGCAGGGGACGCACCTCGGCCAGGAAGGTCGATCCGGCCTGCGTGGGCTCGCCGGCCACGTCATAGAGATCCTTGGCGAAATACGGCACGGCGCCCAAGGGTGCGGCCCGATTGGCTGCGGCAAAGCGCTCGGCGAGGACCGCCTCCGCGGGAATCGCCGCCACGACGGCTCGCCGCTGCGCCGGCGACAGGCGCGCCACGGCCTCCCGGACGCGGCGGGCGGCAGCGGTTGGAGCGAGGTCGTGCCAGGAGGCAAACGTCATGGTCAGAGAGAAACCCGCGCCGGGCGGAGGTGCAATCCCGCGCGGTTGATTCTGGCGCTCGGCGTGAACCCTGCCAACATGCGCGGCGTGAATCTCATCCGCCTCGGTTCCGCCGGTCTCGCCCTTCTGGTCGCCCTCGCGACCGGTTGTTCGCGTAAGCCTGAGACCGGCCCGGCGCTGCGGCGCGTCGTGTTCCAAAGCGACTGGTTCGCCCAGGCCGAACACGGTGGTTTCTATCAGGCGCTGGCCAAGGGTTATTACCGCGAGGCCGGGCTGGAGGTGGACATCCTCACCGGCGGTCCCGGCGCCGGCATCAAGCTCAAGGTCGCCAAGGGCGAGGCCGATTTCGGGATGAACCGCGGCGACGACGCGATCCTCGCCGTCAGTCGCGGGCTGCCCCTCATGATGGTCATGGCCACCCTGCAGCACGATCCGCAGGCCCTGTTGCTGCACGCCGAAAGCCCGGTGAAGGAGTTTCGCGATCTCGACGGCCGCGTCGTGACGGCGGCCGTGGGCATGACGTGGATTCCGTTCATCCAGCAAAAGTATGGCATCCGCTTCGGGCTCGTCCCAACCAGCTACGGCCTCGCGAGCTTTCTGGCCGACCGCAGCGTGATCCAGCAGTGTTTCCTGACGAGCGAGCCGTACTTCGCGCAGCAGAAAGGCGTCGCCGTGCGGGTGCTGCCGCTGACCGACACCGGTTACGACATGTATCACACCGTCATCTGCCGGCGGGAACTGATCCGGACCGAGCCCGACGTCGTCCGGGCGTTCGTGGCGGCATCGATCCGCGGATGGAACGACTATCTCACGGGCGACCCGGCGCCGGCCCATGACCTTATCCTGGCGCGCAATCGTGACATGACGCCCGGTCAGCTCGCGTATTCGCGGCAGGCGCTGATCGACCATGCACTCGTGACAGGGCATCGCGAAAAAGGCGAAGGCACCGGCTTGCTGCGGCTCGAACGGATCCAGGAGGAAATCGACCGCCTGCGGGAGTTCGGCGTGCTCGAAAAACCGCTGCGGGCCGACGAGGTTGCGACGCGCGCCTTCCTGCCGTAGTCGCGCCGGCTGATCCCATTTTCCCAGTCCTTTATGTGTCGACTCGCGCTGCTGTTGTTTGCCTCGGTTGTCACCGCCTTCGCCCAGGACGTCTCCCGGATGGACGAAGCGGTCCAGGTTCAGGCCAAGGACCATGTCTTCATGGGCGCCGTGCTGGTGGCCCGCGACGGACAGGTGATCTTCGAGACGGCCTGCGGACTGGCCAATGCCGAGTGGGAGGTGGCGAATGCCCCGGATACCCGCTTTCGCGTGGGATCGGTGACGAAGCAGTTCACCGCCGCCGCGTTCCTCCGGCTGGCGGAGCAGGGCAAGCTCAGCCTCGACGATCCCGCATCCCGTTTCGTCGAGGGGATGCCGGCGACCTGGGAGGGCATGACGCTCCGCCACCTGCTGAATCACACCTCGGGCATCCCGGAGTTCAGCAAGCTGCCCGACTATGCTGATCGCCGACGCGGTCCGCTCGAACTCGGCAAGAGCCTCGCGCGTCTCTACGCGTTTCCGCTCGAGTCGGCGCCGGGCGAGAAATTCAGCTACAGCAACTCCGGGTACATCCTCCTGAGCCATATTCTGGAGCGCGTGACCGGGCGGACGTTCGGTGACCATCTGCGCGAGGGGTTCTTCGGGCCGTTGGGTTTGACCGACACCGCCGTCGACAACAATGGCACCATCGTGCCACGCCGAGCCTCCGGGTATTTCCGGCCGCAGGGCAAGCTGACCAATGCACCTTTCATCAACATGGACGTGCCGATGGGCGCGGGCGCATTGCGCTCAACCGTTCGCGACCTCTGGCGGTGGACCGAGGCGTTGATGGGTGGGAAGGTGATCTCGCCGGCGTCGCTCGCCGCGATGACCACGCCGGGTTTGGGCGATTACGGCCTCGGTTTGGTGATTCGCACGCGGAACGGCCGGCGGGTGATTGAACACGGCGGCAGCATCGAGGGCTTTACCGCGCATCTGAGATATTATCCCGACACCAAAACCACGATCGTCGTGCTGGCCAACGTGAACAGCCCGGCGCCGCCGAAGCTGGCCGACGAGCTCGGCGACATCGCGGGCGGGTAACGCCTACCTTGGCGAGACCTTGGCGGTCGACTCCCGCTCGATCAGCTCGGCGCGCAGCAACACGCGCCGCGCTGGCATGTGGGGCTGGCGCAGGCGACCGAGCATGACCTCCACGGCTGCAGCCCCGAGGGCTGCGCAGGGCTGGCGCATCGTGGTCAGCGACGGGGATAGCAGGCGGGCATAGCGCACGTCGTCGAAGCCGGCGACCAACACGTCCGCCGGCACGCGCTTTCCCAGCGTGGCCAGGGTCTGCAGCAGCCGCGCCGCCGTGGCGTCGTTCGAGGCGATCAGGGCGTCGGGCGGGACGCGGCGGAAAAGGCGACCGACCCAGGTGACATCGTCCGGCTGGCCGACGGCGAACTGCAGTTGCGCCCCCGGCACGCGGGCCACCGCCGCCTGCGAACCGGAGACACGGAGGTCGGTCGTGGCCGGATACTCGGGCCGGGCGACGAATGTGAGGCGCCGGGCGCCGGCTTCGAGCACGTGGGTCGTGAGGTCGAACCCGGCGAAGAAGTCGTCGATCGCCACCACGTCGTGGGTGCTACGCTCGGGAAACTCGCCCAGGTCACGATCCAGCAGCACCACCGCCAGGCCCTTGCGGCGCAGGCTCTCGGCCAGGGCGCGGTTGACCGCGGCGCGCACCGGATGGTGCTCGAGCGGGGCGAAAAATATCCCGGCGACGCCGCGGGCGGCCCATTCGGCGGCGATGGCCTCGGGGGAGCGGTCGGCCACCGCTGCGCCGATCACCACATCCCAGCCCTGGACCCGGGCCGCGCGCGCGATCTCGACGGAGATGGGCTCCATCACCTCGGTCGCGCCCAAGCCGTCGGCAAGAAGACCCAGCGCACCCGCCGCAACCGGGGCGCTGCGCACGAACGAGCCGGCGCCGCGGTGGCGCTCGACCAGATCGAGGCGCTGCAGGTCGCGCAGGGCCTGCGCCACCGTGGGGCGCGACGCCCCGAATCGCCGGGCGAGGGCGACCTCGCTCGGCAACCGGGCGCCGTGCTTGAGTTCGCCGCGTTTGATCGCCTGGTGAAGCTGCTGGAAGATGACCGCGTGTTTCGGCAGGGCCATGCCAAATGTCATGACAATCCTTTACCGGCTGCCAAACCTTTACCGGACCTGTCGGAAATGATTTGCGGCGTTTTCCAGCGGTCCCGCACACTGCCGAGCGGTTCCCCATGAGCATGTCCCCGTTGTCGGAGTCCCGGGTCAATGCGGCCCTCGTCGGTTGTGGCGGCATCGCCCGCTCGCAGCACCTGCCGAATCTCACCCGGGCGCCCAACATCCGCCTGCAGGCGGTCTGCGACGTCAACCGCGCCGCGGCGGAATCGGCTGCGCGCGACTACGGCGTGCCGCGGGTGGCGGAGCGTTTTGAGGAGCTGCTGACGGATCCGGCCATCGATCTCATCGTCGTCGCGACGAAGGAGGACTTCCAGGTGCCGCTGACCTGCCAGGCGCTCGCCGCGGGCAAGCACGTCTATGTCGAGAAGCCGCTGGCCGCCACCCCTGAGGCGTGTGCCGAGGTCGTCGCGGCGCAGGCGCGGGGCGACTTCGCCGTCCTCGCCGAGCGCGGCCGGCGGGCGCTGCGCGTCCACCTCAAGGGCGGCGACACGAAGGCCGGCCAGGGCCGGCAGCGCAGCGCCTGAGGCGACGCCC
>CAZGJB010000106.1:0-10752 GCA_964526145.1 uncultured Opitutaceae bacterium | reverse complement strand
CGGCGGCGTGCCCTTGGCGTAGAGGATGATGGGAAAGTCCTTGGGCAACGCGGCGACGATGCGCCTGATCCAGCGCAGCGAGGCGGCCTCGTAGTCGGGGCCGGCGATGATGCCACCCCAGGAATCGAAGATCTGGATCGCGTCGGCTCCGGCGGCGATCTGCATCTGGAAGTAAGTGACGAGCGCGGCAGTGAGTTTCTCGAGCAGGGCGTCGAACAGGGCGCGGTCGGTGTAGAACAGGAGCTTGATGCGCTCGAAGTCCTCCGAGCTGCCGCCCTCGACCATGTAGGTCGCGAGCGTCCACGGCGATCCGCCGAAGCCGAGAAGGGCCTTTTGGCCGCCCAGTTCCGTTTTCAGGAGGCGCAGGGTGTCGGCGACGTAGGCGAGACGTTCGGGGACGGCGCTGGCCGGGGCGAGGGCGTCGACCTGGGCCCTGGTCTCAATGCGGTAGGCCATGGCGATGCCGCCCGTGTCGCGGAAGGTGTAGGCCTGGCCCAGGGCCTCGGGGATGACGAGGATGTCGGAAAACAGGATCGCGGCATCGAGCGCGTACCGGCGCAGGGGTTGCAGCGTGACCTCGGTGGCGAGCGCGGGGGTCTTCACCATCTCCAGAAAGGAGGACTTCGCCTTCAGGGCCCGGTACTCGGGCAGGTAGCGGCCGGCCTGGCGCATGACCCAGAGGGGCGGCCGGTCGAGCGGCGCGCAGGCGCAGGCGGCGAGGAAGCGTTCGCGGGATGTCATTGCCGCCATTTCCAACGAGGCGGGGGACGGGTTCAATGTCCAAGTTGGGCCGCGGAGGTGGCCTCCCCTTGACGACTTTGCTACAGTTCGCGTTCGACAGCGCGATCCGGCTCAGGGTTTGATGCCGGCGCCTGCCTATACCGATGAACGACCCGATCCTCACCACTGTTGCCTTCACGGGCTTTACGGTGGCCTTTTTCCACGCGGCCATCCCGACGCACTGGCTGCCCTTTGTCCTCGTCGCACGGGCGCGGCGCTGGAGCCGGCCGAAGACCCTGGCGGTTGCGGCCCTGGCCGGAATCGGGCACGTGCTGCTCACGAGTCTGCTGGGCCTCGCGATCGCCTGGTTCGGGTTCCAGATGGACGAGCGCCTCGGCGAACTCTTCACCCGCGGCACGGGTGCGGTGCTTCTTTGCATCGGCATCTACTACGGCTGGCGCCAGTTGCGCGGCCATGGCGTGCTGCACCACCACGCGCCCGGCGCGCAGCATCAACCGAGCGAGGCGTGCGACGAGGAGCATGAACACAGCCACTGGGACGAGGAGCTGAAGGGCACGGAGCTGGTCTCGGATCGCAGCGGCGACTGGGCGGCGATCGGCGGCCTCTTCATCATGCTGACCTTTTCACCGTGCGAGGGCTTCCTGCCGGTCTATCTCTCGGCGGTGCAGTTCGGCTGGCGGGGATTCATTGTCCTGAGCCTGATCCTCGCCGTGGCGACGCTGGCCGGCATGATGATCTTCACCTGGCTGACGCTGGTGGGCTTCGAGCGTTTCAAGCTGAAGAGTTTCGAGCAATTCGAGGCCGGCCTGCTCGGCATGATCTTCATCGTGCTGGGATTCATGCTCCTGTTCATGGAGCACGGCCACGCGCACGCGCACTGAGGCGTCCTATTTTCCCGGGATCGAGAACTTGATCACGGGCGCGTCGCTGCCGCCCGTGGTCGGGGCTTTTTCAGCGGGCGTGAGCGGGGCGTGGGCGACAGGTGACGAATCGCTGGCGGCGGCCGCGGGGGAGACGGGCGCGCCGGCGGTCAAGCGGGCGTCGGCGAAGCCGCGCTCGATCAATTCGGCCATTTTCAGGTCGCGGGTCTTGCGGTCGGCGGAGCCCATGATGACCGCGATGATCCGCTTGCCGTTGCGCTGGGCTGTCGCGGCGAGACAGAAGCCGGCGCCGGCCGTGTAGCCGGTCTTGAGTCCGTCCACGCCCGCCACAGGACCCAGCAGGTGGTTGTGGTTGCGCATCTCGATCCGACCCGTGGGCTGGCCGTCGCGGAAGGGACGGATCTTGACCGAGGTGTACCGGAGGACGTCGGTGTTGGCGAGCAGGTGGCGACTGAGGAGCGCCAGGTCGCGCGGTGAGGTGAGGTCGCTGTCGGCCAGCTTGCGGTTCGCCGGCGGCAGGCCATGCGGCGTGCGGAAGGTGGTATGGTTCATGCCCAGGGCGCGGGCCTTGGCGTTCATGCGCTCGACAAACGCGGGCACGGTGCCGGCGGTGGTGCGGGCGAGGGCGTAGGCGGCGTCGTTGGCCGACTGGATCATGAGCGCGTAGAGCAGTTCCTCGACCGGGAAGGTTTCTCCCTGCTTGAGCCAGACCTGCGTGCCGCCGATCTTCGAGTCGGCGGCGGTGACAGTCACCGGCGACTGCAGCGTGAGGGCGCCCGCCTGGATGGCTTCGTGCACGATGAGGAAGGTCATCAGCTTCGTGATGCTGGCCGGCGGGCTCACGAGCTCGGCATTGTCCTCAAGCAGCACGCGGCCGGTGGCGGCATCCATGATGATGGCGCCCTTGTAGACGTCGTCCTTGGCGGGTGCCTTGGCCGCGATGGCCGACGGCAGCAGGACCATCGTGAGCGATAGCGAAGCGAAAACGCGGCGCAGAAAAGTCATGCGCGTCAGCGAGTGGAGATTTTCCGCGGGAGCGAGCGAAAAACCGTGTCGCGCCGGCGGTCGAACCGATTACCGGATCGTCGTCAGCAAGGCCGCCGTCTCGGCCGGCTTGCGCCACTGCGGGACGTGGTCGGCCTCCATCACGATGACCGGCCAGCCTCGAGCCTGGGCGCGCAGGTAGAATGGGTAGAAATCATCGTCCGCGGGCGCCTTGCCGGGTTCGACGGTAAGGATGTAGGTCCCGGGGATGGCGGCGGCGGCCGGGTTCCTGAGCACGAGGGGATCGGTCATCGTCTTCAGCGGATGCGGCACGTCGCGCGGGAACGGTTTGTCGGGCTTGACCCACCAGGGATGGATGAAGCCGTCGCGGGTGTGCTGGGCGAACAGCTCCGGCAGTCCGCGACGCACGCCGAGGGCGCTTTCGCCATTCTCCGGCAGGAAGGCGTCGAGGTAAACGAGCCGCGCGATGCGCTCGGGGATGCGGTCGGCTACGCCGGTGATGACCATGCCGCCGTAGCTGTGGCCGAGCAGGATCACCTGATGAAGGTCGGCGAACAGGATGTAGTTCACGATGTCCTGGATGTGAGTCTCCAGGCCGATGTCGGCCGTGGCCGTGTGGAAGCGCTCACCGAGCCCGCTCAGGGTGGGGCAGTGCACCTCGTACCCGCGGGCCTCGAGCAGCGGCACGACCTTCTTCATCTGCCACCCGCCAGCCCACGCGCCGTGGACACTGACGAGCACGGGCTTCTGCTCCGTAATGACCGGTTCGCCGGCGAACGAGACGGTCGTGGCAACAAGGCCGAAGATTGCGATGAGAAGGACGCGCACGTTGATCTGTGAACCACTAATTAATACCGAATTCTATGGGAATTTACGGAATTCAGAATTCCCGAGATTCCCATGAAATTCTGCATTAATTAGTGGTTAATTCCCGTTGGTCTGCTCGATCGGCAACTCGTGGAGCTTCAGCTCGGGGTTCTTCTCGACGAAGTAGCGCATCGTCCAGTCGTTGGGGAAGAGCACGACGGGGTGATCGAACTTGTCGGTGCCGAAGCTGACACCGGTGGCGACGATGAGGGAGGACGTGTCCTTGAGCGACGGGTGCGGCTCGAGCCAGCGCAGGAGAGTCCAGGGCGTCGGCGCGAGGCGTGACTCGGCGCCGTACTCTGCCTGCAACCGGTACTGCACGACTTCAAACTGCAGCGGGCCGACCGCCGCGAGGAGCGTGGCGCCGGGCGGGCAGTTCCTCGGCGTGAACGACTGGACGACGCCCTCCTGCAGGAGCTGCTCGAGGCCGGCGCGGTACTTCTTGGCGTCGGAGGAGCTGGGGTTGGAGATGTAGGTGAAGACCTCGGGCGGGAAGCGCGGGATCTCGTCGAAGCGGATGGACTTGTCGGATGTGAGCGTGTCGCCGATGCCGAACGAGTCGTGGCCCACGAGGCCGATCACGTCGCCCGGCCAGGCTTCGTCGACCGTCTCGCGCTCCTGCCCGAAGAGCTTGTGCGACGACGACAGGCGCACGGTGCGGCCGGTGCGCTGGTGGATGACGTTCATGTCGCGCTCGAACTTGCCGGAGCACACGCGCAGGAAGGCGATGCGGTCGCGGTGCTTCGGATCCATGTTGGCCTGGATCTTGAAGATGAAGCCGGAGAACTTCGGCTCCTCGACCGGGATGACCCGGGACTCCACCGCGGGGGCGTTGCCATTGACGGCGACACTGACGGAGCGCCGCGGGGCCGGGGCGACCGAGTCCTTCAGGAATCCATCGAGGAGAAGCTGGATGCCGAAGTTGTTTACGGCCGACCCGAAGTACACCGGCGTCTGCTGCCCCGCCTGCACGGCCGCGAGGTCGAACGGATGGCCGGCGCCGTCGAGCATCTCGAGCTGCTCCCGCACCTCGTTGTAGGTGTAGTCGTCGAGCTTGCTGCGCACGCTGTCTTCCTCGAGTGAGGACACGGTGACCGGGGCCTGGAACTTGCCGCCCGGCACGCGCTCAAACAGGTGGACCTCGCGGGTGCGGCGGTCGAACACGCCCTTGAAGGACGGGCCGTTGCCGAGGGGCCAGATGACCGGGGAAGACTGGAGGCCGAGGATGTTCTCGAGTTCGTCGAGCAGGTCGATCGGGTTCCGCGTGGGCCGATCGCACTTGTTCATGAACGTGAAGATCGGCACGCCGCGGCGGCGGCAGACCTCGAAGAGCTTGCGGGTCTGGGTCTCCACGCCCTTGCCGGCGTCGATCACCATGAGCGCGGCGTCAACCGCGGTGAGGACGCGGTAGGTGTCCTCGGAAAAGTCCTTGTGGCCGGGCGTGTCGAGCAGGTTGACCGCGTAGCCGGAATAGTCGAACTGCAGAACGGTCGAGCTGATGGAGATGCCGCGCTGCTTCTCAAGTTCCATCCAGTCGGAGGCCGTGGCGCGCTGGTTCTTGCGGGCCGTGACCGAGCCGGCGAGGTGGAGGGCGTTGCCGTAGAGCAGGAACTTTTCGGTCAGCGTCGTCTTGCCCGCATCGGGGTGCGAGATGATCGCGAAGGTGCGACGGCGGGCGATTTCCTGGGCGGGTGACATGCGAAAAGGGGTTCAGGGAAACGGGAATGCGCGAGCGAGGGAAGCGCGAAGTTGGACCGCCGGCGCCTCCGTTCCCCCTTTTTCCTTCCCTGTGCCGGCAAACGGCGGATGATCACGGGGATGAGCGTCAGCCTGAAACTCAAACCCAACGTCAAGGCGCGCGTCCTCCACGGTCACCCCTGGGTGTTTGCCAACGAGGTCGAGGCCCTGCTGCCGGCGACGCACGATGGCGAGGTGGTGGAGTGCCGGGACCGGGCCGACCGGTTTCTGGGCAGCGGCATCTACAACTCGAAGTCGATGATCGTCTGGCGGCGTTTCAGTCGCGACCGCGCGGCGTTGAACGCGGCGTTTTTCCGCGGCGCCCTGGAGCGGGCGCTGGCGCGGCGGAGCGCAGGCCCGTGCCGCCGGCTGGTCTGGACGGAATCGGACGACCTGCCGGGCGTAGTGGCCGACCAATTTGGCGACACGGTGGTGCTGCAGATCCAGACGCTCGCGATGGACAAGCGGGCTGCGCTGCTCGGTGACCTGCTGGCCGAGCTCACCGGGGCGAGTGAGGTGATTTTCCGCAACGATTCGAACCTGCGCCGGCTCGAGGGTCTGCCGGCCGAGGTGCACACGCGTTCGGGCCAGCCGTGGGAGCCCCGGTGGCAGCAGATCGAGGGCTGCGAATACTGGCTCGACCTGCAGGCCGGGCAGAAGACCGGTTTCTACCTTGACCAGCGTTTCCAGCATCCGCTGGTCGCGCGGCACTGCGCGGGCAAACGCGTGCTGGACGCATTCTGCAACCAGGGATCGTTCGCGCTGCACGCGGCGCGCGCGGGTGCGACCGAGGTGCTCGGGCTCGACAGCGCCGAGGAGGCGGTGGCGCAGGCGCGGCTCAATGCCGAGCGCAACGGAGTGAAGGCGACCTTCGCCGTCGCCAACGTCTTCGACTGGCTCAACGACCCGGCGCGCGCCGGCGAGCCGAAATGGGATGTGATCGTGCTCGACCCGCCGCCGTTCGCGAAGTCCAAGAGCGCGCTCGAGGGCGCCCTGCGTGGCTACAAGGAGATCAACCTGCGCGCGATGCAGCGGCTCAATCCCGGCGGCGTTCTTGCGACCTACACCTGCTCCCATCACATGCAGGATGCCGAGCTGCGCCAGGTGCTGGCCGATGCGGCCGCCGATGCGAAGCGGAAGGTGCACGTGCTCGAGCACTGCCACCAACCGCCGGATCACCCCGTGCTCGTGACGATGCCGGAAAGCGAGTACCTGAGGGGATACATCCTCCGGGTGGAATGATAGCGCCAACGGCGCGACCCATGACAGCCTGGGGCAACGCCCCAGGAGATCCATTGGGTTGGGATGCGAGGGCTGAAAGCCCGTTCCATAGGTCGGGCTTTCAGCCCTCGTATCAAACCGGGTATAAATCCCGGGGTTTCACCCCGGGCTGTTATGGCATGCACCTTCAGTGCACCCGTGTCACCGCTTCGCCCACAGGCGCAGCGAACTCAGGAGGAAATGCTCCAGAGCGGCGGCCTCGTTGAGGTTCAGGCGCAGCAAGCCGACATCGTGCTCGAGCTGGGCGATGGCGCCGATCAACGCGGTGCGGGTGCCGGCGTCGCCGGCCTTGAGGCGGGGCAGGGCGAACTCCCGCGTCGCCCGCTCGAGTTCGGCAAAGATGCGGGCCCGTAAACCGTTCGCCAGGCCGGTCTCGACGGCGACCTGTTCGTCCTCCTCGATGTCGGCCGGCAGCCTGGCCTTCTCGACCTCCCAGGCGGCGGCGGTGGCGGCGTCGAGCAGGTTGTTGAAACGGGCGACGAGGCCGTAGACCGTGAACACATGGTCGGCGACGTTGCGTTTGTCGCCCACGCCCTCGGCGAGGCGGCCGAGCCACTCTCGATAGTCGCCGAGCCAGGCCTGCAGGCCGGGTTGCTCGAGCGGCAGGGCGGCCGAGGGAAAGCGGAAATGCAGCACGCGGCTGCGGATGGTGGGCAGGAGCGCGTAGGGCCGGGTGGTCAGAAGCAGCAGGGTGGTGTGCGCCGGCGGCTCCTCGAGCGTCTTGAGGAAGATGTTGGCCGCAGCCAGGTTCATGCGGTCGACCTCGTGCAGGATCGCGACCTTGCGGGTCGCGACGCTGGCCGACACCTGGACCTTGCCGATGAGGGCGCGGGTCGCCTCGGCGCCGATCTGCCGCATCTTCCCGGCCGGGCGCAGGCTGAAGCAATCGGGGTGTTGGGCGGGACCGAACTGGGCCTTGGTGCCCGGCGGGTTGAGGAGGCGGTCGGCGATGGCCTGGGCGATCAGGACGAGCGTCGGCAGGTCGTCGCCGTGCAGCAGCAGGCTGTGCGACAGGCGCTGCTTGGCGATGGCCGCCTCGATGACCGAGACCGCGGGCGAACCGGCGAGGGCGGCAGGCCATTCAACCCGGGGCGACATGGGGATATCAGCCGAAGAGGCGGATCTTGACGTGCTCCCAGATCGTCTGGGCGACGACTTCAGTCGGGTGGGTGCCGTCGACCAGGATCACGCGCTCCGGCATGTTCTTGGCCAGGAGGAGATAGCCTTCGCGGACCTTCGTGTAGAAATCGATGTTCTGGCGCTCCATGCGGTCGGGCAGGTCGGTGACGCGGCGTTTGAGGCGCTGGAGGCTGACCTCGGTGGGGACGTCGATCACGACGGTGACGTCGGGCATGACGTTGCCGACGGCGAAGCGGTTGATCTGATTGACCGGGTCGGGCGCGAGGTTGCGGGCGATGCCCTGGTACACGGTCGAGGAATCGAGGAACCGGTCGCTGAGGACATACTTGCCGGCGAGCAGGGCAGGGGCGATGACCTGCCGGACAAGCTGGGCGCGGGCGGCGGTGAAAAGCAGGAGCTCCGTCTCCGGGCACATCTCGTCGCCCCGGGAGTTGTGGACGATGATGTTGCGGATCTGTTCGCCGATCTCGGTGCCGCCGGGTTCGCGGGTGGTCACCACGTCGCGGCCGGCTTTCTGCAGGTGGGCGGCGAGGAGCGAGATCTGGGTGGACTTGCCGCTGCCCTCCGAGCCTTCGAAGGAGATCAGCCGGCCGCTCGGCTTTTGTTTGAGGGGCATCACGTCAGTTTGGCGGGTTATTTCCAGTTGGCGAGGAACGTTTCCAGATCGGCTGCCGTCGGGCTCTGGCCCGTGCGCACGTAATGGCCGCTGGTGCAGACGCCGGCCGTGAGGCAGCACTCCGGGGCGAGACCGAGGACCTGGGCCGCACTGAAACCGGCGTTGAAATGGTCGCCGGCGCCGGTGGTGATCAGCGGCTGGGCGACGTACGGGCCGGGGACCCAGGAGGTGCCGTCGCGGGTGGCGCAGGCGGCGGATTCCTTGGGGTGGATGACGACGGTGGTCAGGTCGAGGCGCTCGCGGATCTTCTCGGCCATGGCGCGCAGGCCGCTCTCGGTCTCGGTCTCGACGCCGAACCCGAGCACGGTGAACACCTGCTGGGCCTCCTTGAGATTCAGGCCGAGGGTGACGCGGCCGAACTGCTCGAACTTGCCGATGGTCTCGAGGGCGTAGACGAGGTCGGCCGCGGAGCGTTTCTCCGGGTCGGCGAGGTCGAAGAAGAAAAGGCGGCCCGGCTTGACCGGCACCTGCGGCAGGACGTGCTGCACGAGGTCGACGAGGACGGCGGTGAGGTTGGGGATCATCGTCCAGTTGACGACGGCGATGAGGTCGGCGGCACCCAGGGCCGCGCGGTAGTGGTCGCTGCCCATGACGGCGTGGATCTTCTCCGGCGTGATCTCGTCGAGGCTGCGCATCATGCCGAGCATGAGCTTGCCGTCGGTGAACTCGACGGCGGTCGTGTGCGCCGGGTCACAGAGCGAGACGGTCGTGGCGTGCGCGGCCATTTCCTGGAAGACCGGGTGGATGGCGGTCTTGCCGAGGGCGCCGACGTAGGTGATGGCCGCGCCCTGGGCGAGGAGGGCGTTGGCCATGATCGGGCCGTTGCCGCCCAGCTTGTCGAGGCGGGGGTAGAACTCGAGGTTGGTGCTCTTGCCGGCGGCGGCGCTGATGCGCTGGCCGAATTCGGCGATGGTCCCGATGGGCGTGAAATTCTCCCCTTGGCCGGCGCGCAGCGCGACGGGCGTCACGATGGTGTCGACGAAGCCGTCGAAGCCCACCAGGGCGCGCTTGCCCTGCCGGGCGGCGCGGTGTTCGCGGAGCTGCTGCAGCGTGCGGGTCTTGAAGTCCATGGATGAAGGCGGTGAGCGAAAATTCACCGGCCGACGCCGGCAACCAGATTCGCGCGGCGTGGACGGCATTTTCCGTTGAATGCGTTTAATAAAAGCCCCAACTGTGGAGCCCATGTCCGTGCTGCCCGCCTCCCCCTTGCTTGCCACCGTCAACATCATCCAGGTCTTCCTGCAATGCGACATCGTCGGCCAGGTCATCACCGTGGGCCTCGCGGTGTTCAGCCTGATCGCCTGGACGATCATGTTCGGAAAGCACTTTGAGCTGAAGCGCCTGCAGTCGCTGAATTACGCCTTCGAGAGCCACCTGCGCGACCAGCGCTCGCTGCTCGACCTGCCGGAGTCCTTCCGCAGCCGCCGCTCGATCCCGTACGCGGACCTGTTTGCCGACGCGGTCGAGAGCTACTGGCGCGCCGCGGCGATCAACAAGGAGCGCGGCAGCGACACGAGCCGCTCCCGCCTCGAGCACGCCGAGAACGCGCTGCAGCGCGCCCTCGCGCGCCAGACGCTGCGCTACGAGGCGAGCATGATCTTCCTCGCCAGCATCGTGACGGGCGCGCCGTTCCTCGGCCTGCTCGGCACCGTCTGGGGCGTCATGGAGGCCTTCGGCGCCGTCTCGATGCAGCAGACCGCCACGATCCAGACCCTCGCCCCGGGCGTCTCCGCCGCGCTGTTGACCACCGTCGCCGGCCTGCTCGTCGCCATCCCGTCGCTCTTCGGCTACAACTTCCTGCTCAACACGACGAAGAACCTGATCACCGAGCTGGAGAATTACGCGAGCGCGCTCGCCGACCGTCTCGAACTCGAGAGCAAGTGAACGGGAGCTGAACCATGGCCAGAACCTTCAGGCGCCGCCACGTCCAGCATCCGGTCTCGGAGCTCAACGTCACCAACCTCATCGACGTGGCGTTCACGCTGCTGATCATCTTCATGATCGCCACGCCGCTCATCCAGCAGGAGCAGACAATCCAGGTGAACCTGCCGACGGAGTCGAAGCGGCAGCAGGACAAGCCCGATCCGGACCTGACGTTTCAGACCATCGCGATCAACAAAGCCGGCGAATACTACTGGGGCAGCAAGCGCGTGGATTTCCGCGACCTCTCCGACCTCCTCGCGGAGGCGGCGAAGAAGGAAAAGCCGCCGGTGATTCGACTCCGGGCGGATTGGACCCTGCAGTACCAGAAGGTCATCACCGTGATGGACGAGTTGAAGAAGCACAATTTGAGCAAGATCACGTTCGACACCCAGACGACCGACTGACGCGATGCGGGCGAATTCACCAGGCGCGTTCATGCTGTCGCTCACGCTGCACGGAGCGATCGTCGCCATCGTCCTGTTCTTCACGTACGCCGTGCAC
>CAZGJB010000105.1:0-10791 GCA_964526145.1 uncultured Opitutaceae bacterium | reverse complement strand
GGTAGGTCGCGAAATACTCCGCCGCCTCGGCCGCGGCGCGGGCATCGCCGGTGGCCTTGGTGTACGCCGCGCTGCCGATCGCGGCAAAGCACTCACTGTAGACGTAGCGACGCATGCGCAGCGGCCGGCCCTCGCGGGTGACGGTGAAGTAGAGCTTGCCGCCCGGCCCGCGGCAGTGCGTGCGGATGAAGTCGAGGCAGTGTTTCGACGCGGCCAGCCACTACGGGCGCGCCTCGACGGTGTTGTAAAGCGTGGCAAAGGTCCACGCGGCCCGACCTTGCAGCCACACGGCCTTGTCGGTGTCGATGATGCTCCCGTCCTCGCCCAGCCCACTGAGGAGCCCACCGCACTCGCGGTCGAGTCCGTGCTTCAGCCAGAACGGGATCGTGCTCTCAAGCAGCCCGCGACGATAGGTGTCGCGATATCGTGCAAATTGAAGGAGCGCGGCTCGCATGGGGCGATAAACCAAGCCTTCAGCGCACTTTCCTGACTTTTTTTTGAATACGCCCGGTCAAAGAGATTGTTTCTGGTCGTATATCGTTAAACCCTTGAGATTCTTGCTCTCCGGGAACAGAAAACTTGCCAACCATCCGACGAGCACGCAGGTGGTTAACCCAATAGGCGCATAAGCATAGGCGTTGAGCGGGAAAGTAAATCGAACGAGCACGACCACGACGCCGCTTGCGACCGCTCCGAACAGGGCACCACGCCCTGATACGTTGCGGCTGAAAATCCCCAGTAGAAATAGTGCTGAAAGCGTTCCGCCAAAAAGACCAATGACCTCTATGAATGCTGTGTAGAGGGATCGAATGTCGGTAGTCGCCATGAGGTGCGCGACGCCGGTCCCGACGACACCCACCACCACCGAGATGATGCGGGCAGACTTCAGGTAGAAACGATCTGGCCGTGCTGGCTGGAGGCGATGCTGAAAGTCGGTGACTACGGCCGTCGCGATCGAATTGATGCTGCTCGATAAGGTAGACTGGGCTGCCGCTAGAATTCCGGCGATCACCAGTCCGGCAACTCCAGCGGGCAGGGCGGTGATGATGAAGTACGGGAAGATCGCGTCGTTTTGAAGGGTCGGATCGAGTTGCGCGGGGAACTCCCGATAGTAGGCGAACAACGCAGTCCCGATCAGAAAAAAGATGCTGGTTGCCGCGATGGAAACGAACGAGTTCAGCCAGATGGCACGTGCAGCACCAGCCTCGTCCTTGGTGGTGATGAATCGTTGCACGACGTCCTGGCTGGCGGCCAAAGGAAAGATGTGATGAAATAGGCTGCCGATCACGATCACCCATCCTGAGGCGACGCCGAGATCCCAATTCCAGCTCACCTTTTCAAACAGCTTATCGTACATCGAGGCGATCTCAAGAGCGCCAAAGAAGCCTCCTTCGACGCGCAGCAATATGTACCCCAAGCTGTACAGGGCTCCTCCGGCCAGAAAAACCGCTTGGACAACATCTGTCCAGATTACCGCTTTAATCCCGCCCCCTACGGTGTAGACAATGCATAGGCCGCCCATGACCAAAATGCATAGGTGCACATTTAGGTCAGTAACGGTCGCGATCGCTAGGGCCGGCAGATAGAGAACGATCGCAATCCGGCCACATTGAAAAAGGATGAAAAGGGCGCTGCCCGCGAGACGGGTCGCGCCATTGAATCTGCGCTCTAGGTATTCATACGCGGAAGTGACGTTCATCCGGCGATAGAACGGAAGGAACACCGCTGTGACCAAGGGGGTTATCAGTATGTACGAGTTCGCGAGAAACAGGGTCCAGCCGCTGTGGAACGAATTGGCTGGAATTGCCATGAAAGTGATCGAGCTCAGCATCGTTGCGAAAATGCTCAGCCCGGCTGCCCACCACGGAATCTGCTGTCCGCCGCGGAAGAAGTCATTCGTGTTTCGGTTCGAACGCGAACAGGCCAGGCCGATCCAAACAACGCCGGCAAGATAAGCGAAAATGGCGATGGTATTTAGCCAGCCGAGTTGCATTTCGCTGGCCCGCACGCTCAGCGCCGAAACATCTGGAGACCTTACGCTGGGACTTACTTCACCGCTGGGAATGATCCACTTGTCCTGCCATTTGACGGTTGGCGTTGTGACTCTAGGCGCCGGAACTTCGCCAAGGGTGCGCCAAGTGTCGGTCGCCGTGTGGTAGGCAATCAGGGTGCGGTTAAAGCCCGGATGCTTGTTCAGGGGCTGGAAATCGATGATCGTTCCATCGTCCCCGCCGGCAATGGCGATTGTGGTTTGGCCTAGAGCGATTGCCGGAGAGGGTGCGGCCGCGGCAGGACGCGGAAGATCAGAAAGCCTCGACCAGCCTTTCGAGGGATCGAAGCGAAATGCGTCTTTCAGGTGTTTGCGGGCAATGCCACCGGTCGGCGATTCCGCGATTTCGATTCCGCTGAACAAGAAGAAGGCGCCGTCTTGGATTGCAACAACCGGATGAATCCGGGCCGGGCCGGGCCAAGCGGACAATTCTCGCCACCCTGTATCCGGCCGTTCGAGATCCAGTGCCCAGAAGCGATGCAACGCGGTCGTGGCATCTGGATGTGCGGTTCCTGCCACGACGTACAACTGACCGTTTAGGATGGCGCCAGCCCCATTGGCCATCGGTAGGGGCAACGGGGGAAGTGGATGGATTCGGATGCCCTGACTATGATATTCGATCCTGAAAGCTTCGGGAAAATGCCGATTCCGATCACTCCCTCCGACGCAAACGATCGAGTCCTTATACGTGGCGGAAACGCCGTAGGCAATTGGGTGGGGCAGCTTCCCTACTGCCGCCCACGCCCCGCTCGGCTCTCTAAGAGCGTAGATTGCGTCATGCCAGACCTTGGATCCACCCTCCCACAACAGCCCTTCGGAAAAATTCGCTCCACCCGCGACGACCAAGGTTTCGTTGCTAACTCCCGCGAATGGGGCTGCGAGTCCGATCGGGTCGGGGAGTGGCGGCAGGGGCTGCCAATTGACCTTCGCTTCTTCGGCCCGACTGGGCGCACTTAAGGCGGTTACTAGTGCGAGCAGGAGCCCCAAGCTCCTAATCGGATCATGGCTAAGGAGTGAAAGGAATCCTGAGCCTAAACCGTTTCGAGCAATACGCGTTTCCGGGATTTCCATGAAGAGAGGGCTGCGGTTGTCATGAACACAGAAGCTATGGCCTCATGTGGTGGGCTTTCGGGTGCAGCGATGCCGTTCACCGCGTCGAGGAAGGCTTGATGCTCCGCGAGGTACAGGCTGTCGCGCTCGCAAGTGAATGTCTCAACCCAGGTCTTTTGGCTCTGTCGGAGCGCTACGGTAAGGCGCAGGGAGGCTAGGTCGAGGATGGCCCAACCTTTTTCACCGACAATCTCGTATTCATGACGCTCGGGTGCTTGCAGATAATTCAGGTGAACCGTGCAGATGAGCGGATCGGAATAGTCGAAGTTTACGCTCAGTACGTTCGGGTTGGAATGAAGCTCGGGACCCGTCAGGTGAGCGCCGATCGCGTAAGCACCCACGGGGGCCTTGCCCAGCAGCCAAAAGAGCAAGTCTGGCTGGTGCGCATAGTCCAGGGTCAAGGCCCCTTCGAGGGTGTGCTGGTAGCGTGTCCGTGAATTCGCTAGCGTAACGTAGGACCCAACGCGGCAGTGGAGGTGGGCAATCGCGCCGAGGGTTCCGGAAGCGATCAGGGCCTTTAGGCGTTGAAGGCCGGGATGAAAATGGAGGTGAAACCCGATGTTAAGGACCCGCCCTGACGAGAGAGCGGCTGCGTGCATCCGTCGTGCGGCCTCAGGGCTGTCGGCCATCGGCTTCTCGCAGAGGACATGGATTCCGGCTTTAAGAGCCTTGACCGATTGGTCAGCGTGAAAGGCATGCGGGGTTGCAAGGATAACGAGTGCGGGGGCGGTACCGACCATATCGTCGAAATCACGATGGACCCGGCTGGGAGGCGCCAAGTCGCTTGCTGCCGCGGCGAGGAGGGTTGGGTCGGGTTCGCACCATTCGACCTCAATGTCCTGCCGCAGGCCGAGGAGGCGCGCATGGCGCCTTCCAATCGAGCCAATGCCGACGACTACAACTCGGGGCTTCAACGCCATACCGAGAACCCCCCATCCACCACGAGATTGTGGCCGGTGATGTAAGCGGATGCATCAGCGGCTAAGAACACGACCGCGCCGCTCAAATCAGTATCCTCCCGACCCATTCGCCCGAGGGGAGTTTGTAAACTATAGGAGCGAACGAAGCTTCTGGGGAGATCGTCGCGGGCAAATCCTCCCGGAGAGATTGCGTTTACAGTAATTCCATCGGGCGCTAGGACAGCAGCCAAGTCTCGGGTCAAACCGATGACTCCTGCTTTGGCGGCCGCATAGTCGACGGCTTGGCCGTTGATTTTGCAGCGTTTGTACAGCCGTCGGTCGCGACCGACCAGGCCCGCAATCGAGGCGATGTTGATGATTCGACCCTGCCTTTGGCGCACCATTATGCGAGCTGCCGCCTGACAGCAGTGCAGAACCCCGGCCAAATTGGTTTGGATCAATTCTTCTGCATCACTGGGTTCTCGCGACAGCAAGTCCCTTGGGCCAAGGCTGGTGTTTCCGCCGGCATTGTTGATTAGGATGTCGATGCGTCCCTGCCAACGCTGGGCCGCGGCAAAGGCCTTCGCCACGCTCTGCGGTCTCCTTTGATCCAGCGCAAGCGCCAAGGCTGGACGGCCAAACCGCGATTCAATCGAGGCAGCGGCAAGGCGTGCCGCCGGGAGCGTTCGAGATGTCAACACGACACTAGCTCCCGCTTCTGCCAGTGCGCTGGCCATGGCGAATCCCAGATTCCTTGCTCCGCCAGTGATGACGGCGACTTTGCCTTTGAGGGAAAAGAGCGGTGGATAGTCCGGTGTCGAATTCATTTGCTTGCCCATAAAGCGCCTCGTTTTTCAGGGGATGATGTCGGTCAGGGGAATCCGCAGGAAATAGATCTCGCATTTACCCTCATAGATGACCCCGACGTGATCTGCACCGGCAGGCGCTAGGCAGGAATAGCCGGAGCCCAACCGGGAGTCGAACCGCAGTTGCCAATCCTGCGGCCATGACATTCCTTGGTCGGGCGAAATCTTGATCGTCATGTCTTTTCGCTCGGTGGAGTTGGCGGGATTGGAAAACAACAGCAGGGCGCCGTGCCGGGGATGATTCCAGTTGAGGAGACCGGCCATGCAGACGGGATCGACCAGGTCGGTACGGTCACTTGCGTGCGGCTGCCAGGTGAGGCCGAGGTCGCCTGTGGTCATTACGGTTCGGGTCCCACCGCGATTGTCGCGCGCATTGAGCATCAATGTGCCATCCGCTAACTCGGCGATCTGCGACTCGGTTGTGTCGATTCTCGCCCCGGATCCGATCTGCCAGCTTTCCCCGTGGTCTCGGCTCGACAAGACGGTCGCGTAGGGCTTGCCGTCGGTGTTGCCGCCGTCAGCCGCCCGGAACATCGCTGGAAAGACAAGCGTGCCGTCATGCAGACAAATACCGGCGCCTGGGCTATTGAAGCAAAGCCGCCATTTAGGCTCTTTGATGCTCGGCGTGATGTTGCGCAGCGGCGACCAGGTAAGCCCATCATCATCGCTGAAGGTCAGGAGAAGTTGTCCGGTCTCTTCGGGGCTCATTCCAGGCTTGGAGGTGTTCCACCCGATGTCACCGTGGCCCCACAGTGCCGCGATCCAGATGCGCCCTGTTGAGCGGTCGACAAGAATTGCCGGGTCGCCAATTCCGCCATCGGCATATTTTTCTCCCATGGAGCCTGGCGTCATTGCGATCTGCATCAGTGACCAGTCCTGGCCTTCGTTTGTGCTGCGCGAGACTCCAACATCGATCCGCCCTGGGAGATCCTTACAGTTCAGATGCCTCATGTCGTAGACGGCGATGAGGGAACCGGCATTCGTACGGGCGAGCCCAGGAATTCGATAGGAGTCGACCCCGTCATCACCGCGTTGCCTGAGGGCGACGCCAATGCGCTGGTTGGATCGGTCCGGCATCGTGGACGGTGCAATCCTTTGCCCGCCCAGTTGAACAGAATGAAGCCGGAGTATGACGCGGGCATTGAGGTCGGCGTCCTCAGTTAAGCCAACAGATATCCAAAAAGTCTCTCCAGCGGTCGCGATCGGGGCCGGGGGCCGGAGTACGATGATCCCCTTTGACGGCTTTGCGGTCGCGATAATCGCGTTGGCGCCGAGATCTGACTCCGAGCCTTTGCACAGGAACACCTCTGCGATGTTAGCCTCAGCGGAGGTACTCAGGATCTCCAACTCAACGCCTTCTAGGAAGGGCGGCGCATCCGAGAACGCAGATCGAACGGTGAACTCCATGACGGGATTAACCGGTTTCCCCCGCAGGACGGGGAATTCAGGGTAGCGGGTTGTCAGCACGACTTCGGCTCTGGCGGGCGTCCACAACAGAGCGGACACAAGCGACACGTGGGCCAAGGTCAGGGTGAAACCGGGTAAACTAGTAAAACAGTGGATGAAACCCATGGGTTGATTGGTGCCTGCGCGGCTAGGCAAAAGGGGAAAGCAAGCTGTCTTCTTGGCCGAGTATTAGTTGCGGCCCGGCATTCACGAGTTACTCCGGGGTGTCTTATGCGAAGACAACTCGTATCCGCCCTCGAAATAACACGGCAATGCTACCGTAGCGTGCGACCCGGCAAGAAACGGGGTATGAATCGCTTGGAGGCAGTTCGACGCGACTCATCGTGCAGCGTGTCAATGGTGAGCTGCGCCACCTTCCGGGCGAATCCAGCAGGATCGGTCTGGTAGCGGCTCACGCAAGGGACGAGACTATCTAGGGCCGGATCGTCGTCCCGAGAGACGACGCTAATGTCATCTGGGATGCGGACACCGCGGCGCAGCAAATGACAGATGGTGGTAATCACGTGAGTGGGCTTGGCGATCAAAAGTCCATCGACCGGCGGTCGGCCTCCGATCAGGCGGTCGATTGTGCGGCAGATGGACTCAACGTTGCCATCATGATGGGTGATAGTCGTGAGGAGCGGACCCTGGCTTGCCTTTTGCCCTGCGGCCATGAAGCCGCGTTCGCTCTCGAGGTTACCTGCATGATCGCTACGGGGCATGAGCAGGGCCAACCTTTTCCGTCCCGCAGCAGCTAGTCGGCCGACGGCGTGGTGACAGGTGGCCGAATAGTCGATGTCAACTGATGGCAGATTGACATTCGGATGACACGATCCCGTCACGACGCAGCTGATCTTGCGCTCTGAAAACCATCGCTGCATGGCCTCGGTCGAGAGATAAAGAATGTAGCA
Organism: uncultured Opitutaceae bacterium; assembly: GCA_964526145.1. Classification (GTDB taxonomy): domain Bacteria; phylum Verrucomicrobiota; class Verrucomicrobiia; order Opitutales; family Opitutaceae; genus UBA2377. The sequence continues at coordinate 3,509 of CAZGJB010000105.1, read as the reverse complement.
ACCAGCGTGGAGCTCACGATCTAGGGCTTCAAGGGCTCGAGCCGGATGCCGGGAGAAGCATGCTGCGTTGCTCACGAAGGCCAGTTGGAATCCGGCAGATGCGAGACATTCGCGGAGTGTCACAATGCGAATAATGGAGCTTGCTGGCAAGCTCTGCTGGGCCACGGGGGAAAGCAATACTACGGTTGTGTCAGCTCCAACTCTGGCGATTGGAGTCTTTTTTTGCGCGATCTGCCGTCGTTGACCTTGATGCGAGGTGAACCAACCCTCGCGCTCGAGTTTTGCGAGCGCGGCGCGCAAAGTGACCCGGCTGATCTGGAGTTCGTTGCACAGGGCGATTTCGCCGGGTAGGAGGTTCCCCCAACTCCCCGCTTCAATGCTTGCGCGCAGAAGGGATGCGGTTTGAGAAACGAGGGATACGCGTTGGGGAATGCTGGAAGTCACTTTTTGTTTCAGGTGCTATTCGGCGCATTGATCGCGTGGAAAAGGCCAAAGGGACGCTTAGCGGGACCGAACAGTCTCACCTTGAAACCACGTGCCCTCGATGAGGATCCGCCACGGGGTCTCAGGCACTCCCGTCTCGTTGCGGTGGATCATACCGACGATCGTGTCCACGGCCATGGCGCCGACTGACCGAACATTCTCGTCTATCCCAGAGATTTTCTGGTCACCAAAGGGAACCGACGCGACCGCGATGCCAACGTGGTCGGGGACGTGAACGCCATCAGCCTGTAACCATTCGATCACCGCATGGGCGAAACTCGCGGCGACAATGACTGCGTCGGGGCGATGGCGACGAAACCAACGACGGAATGTCGCCTGGTCAAACCGCTCAGCTAAGAGCGGACTGATCCTCGTGGTTGTTGCGGGCAGTCCTTGTTGGGCCACCCAGAAGCCACCCAAATAGTTGTGATCGACTCGCTCGTCATTCACCGCCGGCATGGCAAAGCCAATGCGCGAGTAGCCTCGCTGGTGCAGGTGGGAAACCACATGCTTCATGTTCCGGAATTGGTGATTCATGACCACATGGAGATGCGGATGCGCTAGTGAGTAGCCAAGGGCGGCCGCCGAGAAGTGCTCCCAGCCAAGGGAGAGGCTCGCGTCAGGTCCGGGCATCGGAGCGACAATCAGGCCCTTGATTCCACGTGACAGCAGGATCTCCGTGCGGCGACGCGGGGTCAGGCCCGGTTCGGCGATCCAGATTTCTTCGAGTCGGTAACCCAGCCGCTCTGCTTGGGACAAGGCACCGAGGAAATAACCTTCCGCCTGAATCATATCGCGCCAACCAGCCGCCGTGGAAAAGCAAGTCAACCAGCCAAGTACGCCTTGGAACCTTGGCACTTTGCGGGTGATGCGGTATGCGTTGAGCGCTGCGAGCGCCGCATCGGGCCGGTAATTAAGGCGTTTGGCAATACGCAGGATGCCTTTTCTCGTCTTTATGGGGATGGATGAATCGCCGCGCAGGGCCAACGACACCGTCGTATGTGACACTCCCGCAACTCGTGCGAGCTCCCGCTGGGTAACGATCGGCCGGTGCATGCGGTCGGAGGCTGGCTGGCGGCGGAAATTTCCGCAAGGTACTTTACAGAGAAAGTAATCGAAGGGTGTTCAGCGGACCATGCCTTACGCTAGCGAGATCGCGTTCGGACCCAATCTTTACCCCATGAATGCAGGCTCCACCGAAACGCCCGTCCTCTTTGGCCAAATCCGCGCCAGCTTCGGATGCCATGATAAGTTGGCCGGTCACTTGGCACTATTTCATCCACTGCGGCCAATAGTCAGAAATGGCAGCATTTCGCGAATGCCAATGGCCCGTTAACCACCAATCCCCGAATCCGTTCGCATGAACGTTTAAGAATAGATCCCTTCGTTACCCTCAGTAAAATCGTAAAACCCAGCCATGTATACCCACATCAAAACGTCCGTAGTTACGCGACGGATGCTCGCCACTATCACTGTTGCCAGCATCCTGGTCGGAGCTTCAATCGCTTCTGCGCAGACCGCCGTTGTTAAGGAAGAGGAAGTAATCACGCTAGATCCTTTCACGGTCAAATCCGAGGAGGATGTCGGCTATGGCGCGAAGTTCTCGGCAGGCGCAAGCCGCATCAACATGGAGAACCTTAGCGTATCGGCCACCGTCATTACGCTCAACGAGAAGTTCCTCAATGACCTGAAGCCGGTTGAGCTATATGATGCGCTAAAATACGTAAGTGGTGTGGCAGGCAACGGCAACACGCTCAATAGCAGCCAAGTGACTCTGCGCGGATACCAAACCAACATCGAGTATCGCGATGGAATCCGTGAGATCGTCGGTAGCATTGATGGTGGAGGTCAGTTTGATCCGTTCTCGACGGCGCGCATGGAGATCATCAAGGGTCCAGCCGGCGTTCTGTTCGGAGCCACCACAGTGGGTGGCATCTTTAATCGCGTGAGCAAACGTCCGTTGAGTCAGCAGGAGACTTCAGTCCGGGTGACCGTCGGTGGCGACGATTTCAAGCGTGTGGACATCGACTCGGGCGGCCCCGTGGGCAACAGCAAGACGCTCAAGTACCGAGCTGGTCTTGTCTGGCAGGATGCGGAAACCTTTTTAGGAGGCGTCTACGACCGTTTTGGTGTGTTTGGTGTCCTTCAGTGGGCGCCCTCCTCGTCGACGACCGTATCAACGCGGTATGAGTTTCAGCATAATACGGCACCCGTTTCCTGGAGTTCGTGGTTTATGAATCGGCTAGGGCAAGTATCATCTTTCCTCGACCGTGAAGTCACTCCCAACGAACCTTGGGAGCGGAATGATTTCGCCAAGCACATGCTCGAGTTGAGCACGACGACGCAGCTAAATGCCAACCTCGCGACTCGTTTTGTCGCTCGCTACGATACCAGCGACGAGTGGATGGAAGCGATCATCAAGAATGCGGTGCAGTTCTACGACCGCAGCGGAGTCTACCTTGGTCGCGAGATTCCATCCGGTGGCCTGCCAACGGTTTCCTTTGATAACTCAGACCGATTCGGTTCGATCCGTATGACCCGGGACCGTCGCCATGATTTTGGTGGGACCAGCAGCGGCAGCGTCAACCTGGATATCACCGGCGACTATGAGCTTGGACCGACGACCCACAAAGCGTTCCTCTATTCGGGTCTTGAGACCGCTGATTTTGAGTACAACCGCATCACTTTCACCTATTCGGTGTTTGATTTCCTGAATCCGGTGAACGAGCCCAACAAAGGTACACGCTCAACCAATCCGAGGCAGAACTTCGCCGAAGTCAGGACGAACCGCGCATTTAATGCTGGCTTCCAGGATAACATCGGCATCTTAGACGATCGCATCGTCTTTGCACTTGGCGGACGGTACGACTGGGCTGAAAACACGACGGTTGATCCGATCGTAAATGTGAATCGGAAGAGCACCGGGCAGGATTGGACTTTCAAATACGGCGTTGTGGGAAAGGTCAGGCCTGGCGTTGCCCTTTTTGCCCAGCATTCGGAAACGTTCGAGCCATTGGGTGGTGTCG
>CAZGJB010000104.1:0-10925 GCA_964526145.1 uncultured Opitutaceae bacterium | reverse complement strand
CCGCCCTTGGTCGTGCCGGCGAAGCTCTGTGTAGATCTCGAAGCACTACTTATCATAAAACATGCCCGTGATCGTCAGGCGGAAGCGGGCGAAGCGCAGATCGGTGCGATCATCGAGACGGTCGTTGCCGCTGCCGTAGTCGGTGGCTTCAGCGAGCAGTTGCCCGCGCAGTTGCACGCGGAGGCTCACCATGTTCGCCTCCAGGATATCGGCTTGCGCCGTGGCGACGGCCAACAGCCCGGTGAGGCCGCTGAGCGCGACGAGTGTTCTAGGTGTCAGTTTCATCTGTTGGTTGCAGGACGGCCGCTTGGTTTCGAGGACCTCACCGGCGGGGCGCCGGAGTGGTCTGCAGACACCGCAGGGTTTCCCGGAGGCCGGCGGAAAATCGAGTGTCCACGTCGTTATTCGTACATTCGTTAGAATGTTAGTCGATGGTAACCGCCCGACCGGCGACAGGTATGATGCGACAGACTGATGGCCCCAACATTTCCTTATGCCGGCACCTACCTTGAATGACTTAAACTAATGCAAAGAGACCTCAGCCCGCCATGCTCGCTCCCGGCCCGAGCGCCCCACTCCGCGCCTCATTGGAAGGCGATCTGCCAGCCGTGTGTCTGGCCCGCCGAGACGATGATCACCCGCAGAGCCAAGCCTCCGGCCAGGACCAGCACGGCCGGCACCAGCGACGAGGCCCGGTACCACCCTTGGGTCTGCAGGAACTGCAAACCCATCGGCAATAGCACGCCTCCAGCCATAAAGGCCCAGAAAGCGATGGCCCACGGCCCGCTCACCAGCAGCTGCACGGCGGATTGGTGCACGGCGGTCGAAGAGGCCAGACCGATGAGGTAAAAGGCGATCAGCGCCAGCTCGACCGTGAGAAAGCCATTGTCAGCGTGGGCAAGCTTGAGGTGCCCGCCACTCCGGTCATCCGGCGGACGGATCCAATGAACGAGGGCGGAGATCACCGCGTCAGTGAAGGCCCCATCGTCGCGCTCCGGCGGCGGGCGGAAGTGCGTCAGCACATGCATCGCGGCCGCGCCGGTAGAAAGACCCGAGAAGAGAAACAGCGGCCCCAGCAAGGCGCTGTTCCAGAGCGGTCGCGCCACCATCGCGCTCAGCAGAATCCCGGTGTAAATGCCAAGGGTCACCCCGAGGACCAGGTTGGCGAACCCGGTCGCGTGCACGATGCCGGAACGATCGTTCATCCAGCGGGAAATCCGGCCAAGCACAGGTACCAGTCGGACCAAGCGCGGCAGGGCACTGGGTAGGGTTAGCAACGCCGAGGCACCGAGCGCCGGATACACGCACAGCAGGATCCACGACCCCCAGGACATCGGCGAGGTCACCTGGAAGGTCAGGTAGAGGCGCCAGACATACAGCTTGTGAGTCAGGTCAAGGAACAGCGCCAGCATGCCCAGACTGAGCAGGACAATACTGAGCAGCGGGGCCGTCACATAGTGACCTTGCGCTCGTTCGTCCCAGCGCGCCCGCAGGATGTGATAGCCCGACAGGATCATGAGGCCGGCTACCAGGCCGCCCACGTAGAGGTAGACAGGAATTTCCCAGCCCCAGAGGTGCAGTTGCGGATCGATCTCGGGATTGCTGCGGTGGTTGAAATATTCGGTCATGGGTGGCCTCCGGTTCAGGACAGGTAGTACACATGCGGCTTCGTGCCGGCCATCGGAAGCAGCGTGTGATGCGCCCGCGTGGCGAGGAGCCGGCTAACCTCGCTTGCCGGGTCGTCCAGATCGCCGAAGAACATGCAATGGGTCGGACACACCGAGACGCAGGCAGGATTCATCCCCTCCGCCACGCGATGCTGGCAGAAGGTGCACTTGCTGACATAGCCCTCGGGATGGACAAATCTCGCGTCGTACGGACAGGCCGCCATGCACGCCTTGCAGCCGATGCACTTGCCCTTTGCCACGGCGACGAATCCACCCTCGCGGCGGTGACTCGCCCCGGTCGGGCAGGCATGGACGCACGGTGGATTGTCGCAATGGTTGCAGCGCTCAGACCGGATCTCGAGGCGCACATGGGGATACTTGCCCTGCAGCGTCTCGGTGATCCAGTCGCGACAGAAGCCGTCCGGGACCTGGTTCTCCGTCTTGCAGGCAACGACGCAGTTCATGCAGCCGACGCAAAGCCGCGTATCGATGACCATGGCGTAGCGCATGATTCAGGTCTCCTTTTCGATGGTGACGAAATTGCCGTTCATCGCGGTGCCGCCCATCAGGGGATCGACGGTGTAGCGGCTGACGAGCTGGGAGGCGCTGGCCCCTTTGCCCAAGGCCCGGCGCAGCCCCTTGGCCGTATGACCGAAACCGTGGACCATGTAGACGCAGTCGGTTCGAATGCGGTCGGTGGCCTTGACCTTCACCGGATCGCTCAGGATGCCATCCTGATTGCGCAGGCGCACCCGGTCTCCGCTTCGAAGGTCGCGCCGGACGGCTTCATCGGCATTCAGCCAGACCTCGTTCTCGTCCATCATCTGCATGAGCAGCGGATTGGTCTGAGTGCGACTGAAGGTGTGCACGGGGGCGCGGCCGAACAGCAGCCGGAATGAGCCGGCCGGACCCTCGGCGGGCGGGGTGTAGCGCGGCACAGGATCGAAACCCGCCTCCGCCAATTGCTCCGAATAGAACTCGATCTTGCCGGAGGGAGTGTCGAACTCGGCCGGCACGCCGTCCGCAAAATAGAGTGGCTCCGGCTCGCCCAGCGCGATGCCCTTGGCCTTGAGCTCCGCATAATCGAGCCCGGCCTCCTTCACCCGCCACGAGAGGAACTCCTCGATGTCTTGCCAGGGATAATAGGCGCCGAGTCCAAGTTTTTCCGCCAGGCGTTTGGCGATCCACCAGTTCGGTTTCTGGTCGTGCGGCGCCTCAACCACGGGCTGGCGCAAGCCGACGAAGGACCGCTTGAAGGGCCCCACATTCAGGTCATCGAAACGCTCCAGGTAGGTCGACTCGGGCAGCACCACGTCGGCCCAGCCGGCAATCTCGCTCGGCACCACGTCCACCACGACAAGCAGGTCAAGATTGCGGATGGCCCGAATCGTCTCCTCCTGGTCGGGCAGGCACTGCATCAGGTTGGTCGCGTAGACGAGCCAGCCCTTGATTGGGTAGGGCTTGCCCGTGAGGGTGGCCTCGCGGATGCCGGTCGTGATCGTCTCCTTGGCGAACGGATACCGGTGGTCTGGGTTGTCGACCTTCGGTCGATGCGCCTCCGGATAATCGGGATAGGGATAGTCCGGCACCGGATAGATCGCGGGGGTGTAGAAGCCGCCCTTGCGGCCCCAGCTGCCGAGCAGCGCATTGAGCAGCGCGATCGCCCGGCTGCGCTGCGCATCGTTGCCGTACCAGTTCACGCGGCGTCCCGGGTGAACCAGCGTGGCGGGGCGGTGCCGCGCCATTTCGCGGGCGGTCTCGCGGATCGCATCCGCACTCAGGCCGGTCTCCGCCGCCGCCCACTCGGGCGTGCAGCTCGTGATCGCCGCACAGAACTCGGCGAAGCCGTGCCCGTACTCCGCGACGTATTCGCTGTCGTAAAGCTTCTCGCTTACCAGCGTGTGCATCCAAGCCAGCAGCAGCGCGAGATCGGTTCCCGGCTTGATCGGCAGGTAATGCTTGGCCTTGCCCGCCGCGACGGAGAAGCGCGGGTCGGCCACGATCACCGTCGCCCCCTTGTGCACCGCGGCGGCGAACTCCTGCACCTGCGTGTTGTGCATGTTCTCGCCAAGGTGACTGCCGATCAGGACCAGGCAGCGGGCATTCTCGATGTCCGTGCGCTCGGGCGAGCCCAGGCCGTCGCCGAAGGTGAGCTCGAAGCCCGTGTCCCGCGGGCCGCGGCACTGGGCAAACGACGGTGCCGCGGCGTTGGGCGAGCCGAAAGCCTTGAGGGTGTGCTTCAGGAAATTGCCGCCGATGCCATGGCTGAAGAGCGCGACCGACTCCGGGCCGTGCTCCGTCTTGATGCGGTTCATGCGCTCCGCGATGTAGTCGAGTGCCTCGTCCCAGGTGACCTCCAGCCACTTCTCCTCGCCCCGCTCGTTGACGCGGATCAGCGGGCTGCGCAGGCGATCCTGGTCAAAGTGCGCCCCGATGCCGCCGCTGCCACGCGGACAGAGCCGACCCTGGCTCAGGGGATCGAGTGGATTGCCCTCGATCTTCCACAGTTTGCCATTCTTCAGCGTGGCGATCGCTCCGCACTTCCAAAAACAGATGTCGCAGAACGTGGCGACCTGCCGGATACCCTGCTCGCCCGCCGGTTTCGCGGCGCGACCCAGCAGGGATACGCCGCCGCCGGCCAGGCCGACAGCGGCCATGGAACCCGCGGAGATCTTCAGAAAGCGGCGGCGAGAGAGGGCGTTCATGTAGGTTGGCGTTTGACGAGGGGTTTATAGGTGGCGGCGCGCTTGACCGGCAGACCCGCGGCGTGCCAATCGACGATTCCGTCCTCGAGGCGTCGCGCTACGATCGCCTTGGCCGCCAGCTTCTCCTGGGCGGCATCTCCCAGCAGGCAGTAGGGTCCGCGGCAATAAAGCACCACCGTCTTGTTGCTGGGCAGTTCCTTGATGCGATGCATCAGTTCACCGAGCGGGATCGAGAGTGCGCCCCCGATGTGGCCGGCCTCAAACTCCTCACGCGGCCGCAGGTCGATCAGCACGGCCTCGCCCTTGCGCAGCAATTTGACCAGTTCCGTCCGGGTCACGGTGCCACCATGGCGACTGCGCTGCTCCGCCAGCTCGCCAGCGATCACCCGCATCTCCGTCGATCGGGCCGCCGCAAAATTGCGGTAGCGCTCCCAGAAGACCCTCACGGATTCGTCTGCCAGACCGTAGGCGATGCGCCGGTCGAGGCGGGTCGCGATCACCAGATGCGCCTGCTTCAACACCTGAAGGTGATGGGAGATATTCGCTATCGTCTCGCCCATCGTTGTCGCCAGGTCCTCCACCGTGCGGTCGCACTGGCAAAGCAGGTGGATCAGTCGCACCCGCTGGGGGCTCGACAGCGCCCGGCCGAGCTCGGCGATGACACGGTAGGGGGCATTGGGGTCGCTGGCTATCATTCTTATATTCATTTGAGTATTGTTTTGTGGGTTCGTGGTAAAGTCAGCTTGGCCCGGCACCCGCGGGTAGTCACGGCCATGCACGGGTCGTTTAGTAACGCTAATCCGCGACCGGGCACCCCGAAAGCCCGGTTACGCTGCGCGGGGCGCTTCCGGGGCCCGTTTGTCGCTCAGGGCTTGCGCTGGCCGCCGGACCCGGGCGTGTTCGGCTCATGCGCATTCCGTCCCTTGGCCGAGCGTGGCTGATCGTCATCTGGTTGCTTGGTAGCGCAATCGGGCTCTCCAACCCGGCGCCATCTTCCGAGCTGAGCTTGGGCAGCCGGCACTTCGCCGCCGGCGACTATGCCGCGGCGGAGGAGGCGTTCACCCGCGCCCTGACGCTCAATCGGAGCGACCCTGCCCTTTACTACAACCGCGCCCTAGCCCGCTTCAACCAGCAGAAATTTGCGGAGGCCAAAGCCGACCTATCAGCCTACATCGCCCTCCGACCCAAGGACTCCGCCGCTTTCGCGCTGCGGGCGAGTATCTGCTTTTTGCTGGGCGACGCCGCTGGCGCGCTGGCTGATGCTGACGCAGCCTTGGCGGGCGATCCAGGCAATGTCGACGCACGGCTCGTTCGCGGCCGCGCCTACACAGCGCTGGGGCAGACCGAAGGAGCACTCGAGGACTTTGCCCGTGTGCTGCAGTCCCAGCCAAGCAACGTTGGGGCGCTCATCGGGCGCGGCGATGTGTTCCTGGCCCGTGGCGAAGTCGCAAAGGCCAAAGTCGAATTTGCGCGTGCCTTCGCTCTCGCACCCTCCGACCCCGATGCTGGCTTCAAACTCGGACTGGCTCATTTTCGCCTGCTGGAGTTTGCCGAGGCCGGCCGCACTCTCGCCACCGCCGCCGTGCTCTCTCCCGAATCCCCCTTGGTGGCGCGAACGCTCGGGTATGCGCATTACGCCGCCGGCAATCACGCCGCCGCCGCGACCGCCTTTACGCGCGCCATCGCCCTCGATCCCACCGGCGCCACATACGCCCGACTGGCGCTGTTCCTGGCCGAACGCCGCCTGGGCAATTCGGCGACCGCACCTGAAGTCGGTAGTTCCGATGCCCCCGGCGATGAATGGCCACGGCTGCTCGCACGCTACCTGCGCGCCGATATCACCGAGGACTACCTGCTTCTCGCTGCCCAGAATCTCAATCCAATCGAAGCCCGCTCAGGCAGGATGTGCGAAGCGCATTTCTACATTGGTTCACAGTATCTCCTGGCGGGAAACACCGAAAGCGCCCGCGACCAGTTCGAGGAGGCGGTTACGAGCGCTCATGCAAGTTATGCCGAGCACGTCCTGGCCCACGCCGAACTTGCCCGACTCAAGGACGCACCCGCTCCGCCCAAGCGCAAATCCCTCCGCCGGCCATAAGGCGTGACCGGGCGCAGCGACACCCTGCACCAAGATACGGCCCGGATTTGCTCAGCTCTCGGATGCCGCCGGACTGCGCCGGGCGATGACCAAGCTCGCGGTCATGTCCTGCACGGTTTTCCCATGTTGGTTGAGCGTACGGCAGTGCAGGCGGATAAGCCCGCGCTCCGGGCGATGAGCGAGCGGACGGAGCTCCACCACTTCCATCACCACCCGCAGGCGGTCGCCCGGGAGCACCGGACGCGGCCAGCGCAGCGCCTCCACCCCCTGCCCGATCACACCGCCGTCCAGTTCCATATCGCTGAGCACCATGAGGCGCATGCTGACTGCGGCCGTATGCCAGCCACTCGCCACCAGGCGTCCGAAAAGCGTACCCCCGGCCGCAGCCGGATCGGTGTGAAACGGTTGCGGGTCATACTGCCGGCCAAAGGCGATGATGTCTGCCTCGGTGATCTCCAGTTCGCCCGTGTGAAACCGGTCGCCGACGTTCACGTCCTCGAAATAACGCATGCCGGGAAAATGGCGCATCCCGCCGCAAAGTCCATCGCGCCTGCAGTTGCGTCACCGCCCTTCCCGGTTTTGGCTCGCTTCCGACGTGGCTTCTCCCGCAACCAACACCCTCACCGGCGTCCTCGAGCGCATCATCTTCTTTAACGAGGAGAACCACTACACCATCGCCGAGTTCCGCCCGGACCCATCCTCCGCCAAGGCCGCGGAGGGCAAGGCGGCGGAAGGCACCCGCCCGGCGGCGGTCACCATCGTCGGCCCGCTACCCGGCGTGGAGTGCGGCGAGACATTGCATCTCACCGGCGAGTGGACGAAGCACGCGCAGCACGGCGCGCAGTTCAAGGTGCTCGCCTTCAAATCCGAGCTTCCCGCCTCGGTCTACGGCATCCGGAAATACCTCGGCAGCGGCCTCGTCCCCGGCATCGGCAAGGTTTACGCCAACAAGATCGTCGACGTGTTCGGCACCGACACTTTCCGGGTACTGAGCGAGGAGTCGGCCCGCCTCCGCGACGTCCCCGGCATCGGCAAGAAGCGGGCCGCCGCCATCAAGGAGGCCTGGGATGCCAAGCGCACCGAGCGCGAACTCTACATTTTCCTCCAGACCTACGGCGTGACTCCGGGCCAGTGCGTGAAGCTCGTGAAGCAGTTCGGCGCCGAGGCGAAGCGCATCCTCACGACCGAACCCTACCGCGTGGCCCGCGAGATCGAGGGCATCGGGTTCAAGACCGCCGACCGCATCGCGATCAACCTTGGCTTCGCTAACGACGCGCCACCCCGGCTCGATGCCGGCATCCTTTTCGCCCTCGAGACCTTGCAGGAGGAGGGCCACACCGCATTTCGCGAGGCTGAACTCGGTGACTATACCGCCAACCTACTGGAGACCGACTCGAAACTCGTCGCCGCCCGCATCGAGGCCTTGGTGAAGGCCAAGGCGCTCGTGCGGCACTGGCCGGCCAATGTCGTCGATCCCCTGCCCGGTTCGGCGCTCATCCAGCTCCCGCACAACGACCGCTTCGAGGAAAAGATCGCCGCCACGGTCGATCGCCTGACGAAAGTCGGCAGCAGCCTGCCGCCCATCAAGATCGACGCCGCCGTCGCCTGGGCCGAGGAAAAGGCCGGCTTCGAGTTTCACCCGTTGCAGCGCTCCGCGGTCAAAAATGCCCTCGCCCACAAGGTCTCGGTCCTCACCGGCGGACCAGGCACTGGAAAGACCACGATCTTGCGCGCCCTTGTCGAGATCCTGAAGGCCAAGAAGGTGCGCGTGCACCTCGCGGCGCCGACCGGGCGCGCCGCGCAGCGCCTGGCCGAAACCACGGGCGGCTTCGCCTCCACCATCCATCGCCTCCTCAAATACGACGCGACCCGCGGCGGTTTCGTGGCCAACGAGTCGGCGCCGCTCGCGACCGATTTCCTCGTGCTCGACGAGGCCTCGATGCTCGACACGCGACTCGCGGCCGCGCTGTTCCAGGCGGTGCCGTCGCGGGCGCACCTGCTGCTCGTCGGCGACACCGACCAGCTGCCGAGCGTCGGCGCCGGCAACGTGCTGAAGGACCTGATCGCGACCGAACGGGTGCCTGTCACCCGCCTCGCCGTCATCTACCGCCAGCAGGGGCAAAGCCAGATCGTGACCACCGCGCACGCGATCAACGCCGGCGACGCGTCGCTCCCGCCCGCCGTGCCCGATGTCGCGGGCGCCCAGGTGTGGTGCGACCTCAACTTCATCACCGCCACCGACGCCGAGGATTGCCTGCGCAAGGTGATCCAGCTCTGCACGGAGTTCGTGCCGCGCAAGCTCAAGTGGCCGCACCCCATCAACGACGTGCAGGTCCTCGCCCCCATGCACAAGGGCGTCGCCGGCGTCGCCAACTTCAATGCTCAGCTTCAGGCCGCCCTCAACCCCCACGGCCAGGGCCTGCGCACGCCCGGCGGCGAATACCGGCCCGGCGACAAGGTCATCCAGCTGCGCAACAACTACGACAAGAACCTCTTCAACGGCGACATCGGCACCGTCGTCAGCACCGACGGCGTCGAGGGCACACTCGTTGCCGATTTCGACGGCGACAAACACACCTTCGACCGGGGCGAGTTCGGCGACCTCGCTCTCGCCTACACGATCAGCATCCACAAATGCGTGGCTGCCGACACATGGGTCCTTAGCGCCCGCGGTTGGCAGCAAATTGCAGACCTTTGGCCCTCCCGAGGGAGCGGCATTCGAGTTCGTCCGCTGCGACTGCGGCTGGCAGGGCCGAACGGCATGGTCACCACAGACCAGATATACCGTGGACGCAAGGAACCGGCATTGCGCATTGTGACCCGCCACGGTTACGAACTAACCGGTTCGCACCGACACCCAGTGCAAGTGCTTGATACCGATTCCGGAAAGTTAATCTGGAAACGGCTCCCTGAAGTGAAGCCAGGTGACTTTGTTCCAATCCGACGCGGGATGGAAGTGTTCCCCATTCGCGAGTTTCCCGTCCGCTATCGACCCGACGCGCATCCGCGTCGCCGGATCATTTCCCTGCCCCGGACAATCAATCCAGACTTAGCCCTGCTTCTTGGATATCTCGTCGGCGATGGATCCTATGATGAGCAAGAGGATGGTGATGTGCGCCTGACTAGTGCCGATCGTTCGCTAGTGCGTAATTACATCCGCATCTTGCGCGAGCAATTCGGGCTGCGTCCCACTCTCTCGCGATCCACCGCGCACAAGACCGCCCCGACTTGGTATGTTATCAGCAGATCATTCCGCGAATGGCTTTCCGCCGCGGGGCTTATCCATGCCACAGCCCGCTGCAAGAGTGTGCCGCACTCGATCCTAAAATCGCCACGGGCCGTGCAGGCCGCCTTCCTACGAGGATTATTCGACACCGACGGTTCCGCCAGCGGGAACGGCACCCGGGTTGTGCTGGCGACAACCTCACCCCGACTTGCGGCCCAAGTCCGAATGATGTTGCTCAACTTTGGCATCATCTCCGCCCGACTGCACATTAAGGCTAGCGACTCATGGCGGGTTGAAATGTATGGAATAAACCTTCGCCTTTTTGCGGAATATATCGGTTTCGGCCTGCCGGCCAAGATAAGGCAATTGCGCCGCATGGTCCGACGAGGCGATGGCTGGAAGGGCAAGACCAACGTGGATTTTATTCCGGGGGCAGCAAATCTGTGGCGGCAACTGCGCCAGACCCTGAGAGAACGCTGCGGTCCCACTCAGGGCCGACGGGACCGAGGCCTTTTTGCCAAGTCATTCCTTTCCGAGGGAATTCTGCTGAGCCGTCTGGCCTTGCCCTCTTGTCAGACCAACTACCGGCATCTCGATGAACTATTACCGGCCATTGGAAATCGTTGGCGCTGGGCCCGGCGACTAGCAGCCTATCGCACCCTCGATGCCCTGAGGAGCGCGCGCTATTTTTTTGATCCGGTGAGGACGGTTCATCCCACGGAAGCCGACATGTTTGACCTGAACGTTCCCGACGCCCACGCCTTCCTCACGAACGGATTTATCAGCCACAACTCGCAGGGCAGTGAGTACCCCGTCGTCATCGTGCCGCTGCTCAAGGCGCACTTCATGATGCTGCAGCGCAACCTCCTCTACACCGCCATCACTCGCGGCCGGAAAAAAGTCTTCATCGTCGGCGAGCCCGCCGCCTACGCGATGGCCGTGCGGAACAGCGAATCGAAGCAGCGTATCACCCATTTGCAGCAAAAGCTGGCCCGCAGCGACGGTTGACTTGCTGGGCCTGGTTTGCGCCGGCAAGGCTGAGGCATTTCGCCCGGCAAGTGCCGGCCCTCTTGTTCGCTCCGATCCACTTCCTTCGCCTGCCCCCATGCCCTCCCCCGTCCCCCGCTTCCCCGGTCCGCAGAGCGCCGCCATGATGACGGAACTGCGACGCTATGTCCTGGCCGACCCGTATCCCTTTGGTGTCGACCTCGAAAAATCCGAGGGCATGT
>CAZGJB010000103.1:0-10981 GCA_964526145.1 uncultured Opitutaceae bacterium | reverse complement strand
GAAGGTACGGCGCCCGGCCGCCAGCTCGCGGACGAGGGTGATCTGGCTGCCCTCGACCGTGATCGTGAGGTCGTAGGTGCGCCACGGACTGAGTTCGGTGCTGCGCTCGGGGACGAAGCGCCAGTGCCCGGCGATCGGACTGGCGGCAAAACCAAGCGGCGAAAGGAATAAACAGGCTAAGAGCAGGAGGCGTTGCATGGCGCCTCCAACGATGTCGGGTTCAACGGAGGATCAAACCTAAAGGCCCGAATTTTGGAGGAATTAGCGAGATTGCGCATCGGGACCAACGGGACTTGTGGAGCCGGATTTGGCGGCACTTCCGGTTCGATCCCAAACCCTTCTCTCGCGGAGACGCGGAGGACGCGGAGAAGATCCGGAAATCACTCCGCGTCCTCCGCGTCTCCGCGCGAGACTGTATCATAGATCGCTCTTTACAAAGCCTCGCAGGTAAACCGGCTCGCCAGCGCGAATTCCTTCGCCGAGGCCGCTACGCACTCGAGGTGCCAGACGGGCTCGTAGCGATGGTCGATGCCGTCCTGGAATTGGCGCAGCTCGGTCGCCCAGGGCACTTCCAGCGTGAGCCGCCAGCCAGGGATCTCGAGTTTCGCCCGCTTGCCGGGGCCGTCGATTTTCCACGGCTCGCGCGAGTGCAGGTGGAAAACCACCGGGCCCGCCTGCAGCAGGTTCAGTCGGTCGGTAACGGTGAACGCACCGGGGGAATCCGAAGCAATCTCGCGCCCGGCCGTCGCCGCGACGGCCCGCCAGACATGGTCGAGTTTGATCCGCGCCCGCAGCCGTTGCGCGTCACCCTCGCCTTCCGGGATCATCGCCACTTCCGGCAACGGCTGCTGCGCATAGCTGCCGTCCGGCAGCACGGGCGTGACGGTGTTGTGCAGTTCCGAGCGCTTGAGCGTGTGCGTGCGCGGGTCGTCGTAGCGCACGACGCCGCGGTCGATCAGCACCGGCGTGGCGTCGAGCTCGAGCGTGAAGGCGCCCTTGTCGAAATGCGTGTGGCTCGCCCGGGCCTTGCAGCCGCTGAGGTGCAGGCGCACCGCGCGTCCCGGCGCCACCTCGCGGCGGCTGGTGAGCTGCCCGGTGTGCGGCAGGGCGCCGAAGGTCGGGACGATGCACTCCGGCGCCGGCAGGTCGTCAGGAGCGGCGATGAACGCAAAAGGCCCGTCGATCATGTACTGCCGGTAATAGGTCGCGCCCCGCAGCTGCAGCAACGTGGCCTGCGCGATGCGCGGGTACACGTCGTCGGGGAACAGCCCCGCGAGGATCGCGATGGTGTCGCCGGTGAAGCGGTCGTTGGAGTTGTCGCCGTCCATCAGCACGCCGCCCGGACTCATGGCCGACATGACGGCCACGAACTTGCCGCTCAACGCCAGCCGCGACGGCAGCACATCGCGCAGCGGCCGTCCGCTCGCCCGCGCGTACGCCAGCAGCCCGGGCAGGACCGCCTGCAGGGTGACGCTGAAATAGCCCACGCCCTCGTCCACGCCGCCATCCGGCATCAGGTAATTCTCCATGCCTTCCTGGATGTCCTTGAAGGCCTGCTCGACATACGGCCGGGTCCGCGGCCACGCCGGCTCCAGCGCCAGTCCGCCGAGGATGCGCGCGCGGCAGAACCACGGCCCCTGGTTCATGGTGTAGACGTATTCCCACTTCACCATGTCGCGCTGGAGGACGCTCAGGCCCTTGTCCCAGATCGCGGTGCGCACGAGGTCGCGCGCGCGGTCGGTGAGCGCGAAGTACAGCCAGTCGTACAGCAGCGAGCAGGTGGTCGTGGCCATCTCCTCGAGGAAGCAGCGCTGGTCCCAGGTGGACCCGCGGGCGCGGCTCTCGGCCGACTGGCACCACTGGCGCGTGTGCACGAAGCACATGAGGTAGCGCAGGGCGTGCCGGATCAGCACCGGGTCCTGGCGGAGCAGCCCGATCAGCGCGCACAGCACCGGCTCAGCATTCCAGGTGGCGCGACCCTGCTCGCGGGTGCGCAGGTAGCGGTAATCCGACCAAGGCAGGTACTCGTCGATGTCGGCCTCGGGACGGTGGCCCAGAGTCTCGCGGGCGCGTTCCTCAATCTTGGCGAGATGGGCCTTCCAGACCGGGCGTTCCGCCTTGGCGCGCAACCGCGGAAGGTCGGCGGCATCGAAAAGCAGACCGCGGGCAAATTTCACCTCGCCCCACTGCTCCGGCGGCAAAATCAGTCCGTCCCAGTTGGCATCATACTGCGGTCGCGCGGCGACCAGGCTCCGCACGAGTGCCGACTCGGCCACGCCCCACCAGTGGAGCCCGACCATGGCCGGACCGGCCTGCGTGACGCTGAAGGTGGCGCGCAGCGCGGTCACGGGTCGCTCGCCGATCTCGCGCGTGATTTCGCTCCGCGCGCCCCGGCCGGCGATCGGTTCGCCCAGCGGCTGCCAGCCGCCCGGACGACGGGCGGACAACTGCATGCTCACGCCCGCCGGCAGGACGACGCAGAAGATGAACTGGTCGAAGCGCGCAGGCAGCTCCGCCAACTCGAGCGTGATCGCGCCCACCGTGTCGCCGACGGCGGCGTTATCCCAGATGAGCTTGGTGCTGTCCCAGTAATGCGCGTGCCGGAATCCCGGGACACGCGCTTCCAGTGCGAACGGAAGCCGGGTGGCGATGCGCTCGTCATGGAACGGCGCGAAGATGGACTCCGCAGGGTTGAGTTCGAGGAGGAACAGCGGCGGGGGCATACGTCCGCAGGCTTACGCCGGTGGTGCCGGTGCGGCAACCGCGGACTGGTAGCCTGACCCGAAAGTTCAGGCTACCTGTAGGGCAACCCGCCTCACTTCGTCGCGCTTTCCGGCCAGCGGCGGAAGGCGGAGAAGTTGGGCTGCGTGCGGTCGTAGGTCTCGCGACGGCGGACGTACTCGGCGTAGTCGGTGACCTGCTCCGGGTGCTGGCGGCTCTGCACGAGGAAGTCGGCCTCGGGCGGATAGCAGGCGACGTTGCCCTTCTCGTAAAACGCGGCGTCGGCTTTGCCCTCGGCATCGATCGTCTCGGGCCAGAGTCCGACGTTGTTGGGCGTCTCGGCCGCCTGGTAGCGCAGGTCGATGCTCCAGCGGATGTGGTCGGAAGTGTTCGGCGTCGAGCAGTGCGGGGTGCGGTTCGTCATGAAGACGACGCCGCCGCGCGGGCAGCTCGCGGTGATGGCCTTGCGCGGGTCGTCGGGAAGGTTCTCGTCCTTGATCACGAGGAAGCCGGCGTTGCCGCCGGTGTGGTGCGTGACCACCTTGCCCTGGTGCGTGCGCGGGAGGATCTGCATGCAGCCGTTCTCGACGGTGGCGTCGACCAGCGGAACCCAGCAGGTGATGATGAGCGACGTGTCGCAGTGCGGCGCGAAGTAGCCGCTGTCCTGGTGCCACGGCACCACGCCGCGGCCGATGTTGGGCAGCTTGGGGCGGATGCGGTAGACCGACGACGCCACGATCTCCTCGGAGCCGAGGAGCCCGCCGACGGCGGAGAGCAGCTTGGGGCTGGCGATGACGTCGAACATCTGCGGCGCGTGGAAGCCGCCGCCGCGCAGGCCCTCGAGGTGGCGCATGATGGCCTCGCCGTTCTCCTTCGAGTCGCGGTGGATCGCCGCGAGCTGACGGTCGAAGTCGAGCTCGGCGTGGAGATGGGTGAGCTTGCCCTCGGCCTGCAGCGCGCGGGCCTTGCGGTTGATCTCCTGATGCAGCTCGACGCGGAGCGGCTCGAGATCGGCCGGATCGAAAACGTTGGGGACAATCAGATAGCCCTCCTCATGGAAAAAGCTGATCTGCGCGGGTGTGAGCGGTGTGGGGGTGTTCACGGGTCGGAAACTTGCCCGTTTTTCGGATTCTCGGCAATAGCCCGTATTCACCATCGGTGGTAAATAACCGCCACCGGACAGGCTTTGACGATCCGCGCCCGGGCGACAGGCTGCGGGAAGCGTGAGATTTAACAACAAGGTCGTCTGGATCACCGGCGCCTCGTCCGGCATCGGCGAGGCCCTGGCCCATGCCTTCGCGGCCGAGGGGGCGCGACTGGTGTTGTCGAGCCGGCGACCGGACGAACTGGAGCGGGTGCGAGCGACGTGTCCGCGTTCCGAGGCGCACCTCATCGTGCCGCTCGACCTGACCCAGCCCGCGACATTCGCCGCGGCGGTGGCCGCGGTCGAGCGCGAGGCCGGCAGGGTGGACGTGCTCGTCAACAATGGCGGCGTGAGCCAGCGCGCCCTGGCGATGGACACGACCGCAGAGGTCGAGCGGGCGCTGATGGAGGTGAACTATTTTGGCCAGGTCGCGCTGACCAAGGCCGTGCTCCCCGGCATGCGGGCGCGTCGCTCCGGCCACATCGTGGTCGTGAGCAGCGTCATGGGCTACGTCGGCACGCCGGGTCGCTCGAGCTACGCGGCGGCGAAGCATGCGCTGCACGGCTATTTCGATTCGCTGCGCGCGGAGGTCTGGCGCGACGGCATCAAGATCACCCTCGCCTGCCCCGGCTACGTGAAGACGGCCGTCAGCGCCAACGCCCTCGGCGGCGATGGCAGCAAGCACGGCATCACCGATGCCACGCACGAGCGCGGCATCCCGGCCGTGAAGTGCGCGCGGGTCATCGTCAACGCCGTCGCCCGCGGCCGCGAGGAAGTCGCGGTGGGCGGGCCCGAGGTGATGGCCATCTATCTCAAGCGCTGGTTCCCTTGGCTCGCCTCACGGATCATCCGGCGGCTGAAGTTCGTGACGAAGTGAACGGGTTGGCGGATGGGGCGTGGTTTTTTAACCACGGATTACACGGATCTCACGGATTGGTCATTGGCGGATGAAGCGGGAAGGGATGGCCACAAAAGGCACAATAGGCACAAGAAAAACTTGGTCACTATTCTGCGCCTTCTGTGCCTCATGTGGCCATCTCTCCACGCCACCTTCGCCAGATCCGTGAAATCCGTGTAATCCGTGGTTCAAAAAAAAGGCCGGCGGGTTTCCGCCGGCCTGGGGTCGAGTGGTCTTTGGCGTGCCTTATGCGAAGCTGCCGCCGCGGGTAATGCCCATGGCTTGGCGGCGGGCGCGGCGGTCAGCGGCGGCCTTCTTCTCGTACCCTTGGCGGCGGTGCTCGGCGAGCGGGTCGGCCGGCAGCTTGTTCGCCTTGCGCCACTTCGCGAGGGCCGGGGTGACGTCGGTGAAGAACGCCTTCTTGAGGAGGAGTTCGGCGTCGATGACGTTGTTCTTCGCCTGCGCGACGCGGAGCGCGTCGTGGTCGACGATCGCGGCCTTGGCGTAGAGTTCCTGCGCCATCACGACGGTCTGGATCATCGCCTCGACCTTGGCCTTTTCGTTGTGCGACTGGTCGACCATGTAGGCGATCTTGGGCATCTTGCCGTGGTCGGACGCGTAGGTGTGGATCTCGTGGAAGATGCGGAAGATCTGGTACGGGTCGATCGAGCCGAGGGTGAGGTCGTCATCGGCGTACTTGCGGTCGTTGAAGTGGAAGCCGCCGAGCATGTTCTCGTCGAGGAGCCAGGCCACGATCTGCTCGATGTTGGTGGCGTTGTAGTGGTGGCCGGTGTCGACCAGCACCTTCGCGCGCGGGCCGGCCTTCTTGGCGTACAGGAGGGCCATGCCCCAGTCGGCGATGTCGGTGGCGTAGAACGCCGGCTCGAACGGCTTGTACTCGACGAGCATGGTCTGGCCGGGCGCGAGGCGGTTGTGCAGGGACTTCAGGCAGGACTCGAAGTAGCCCTTGCGCTCGCGGATGCTGTTCTGGCCGGGATAGTTGGTGCCGTCGGCGAACCAGAGGGAGAGGTACTCGCTGCCCGTGGCCTTCATGATGTCCACGGAATCGTAGCAGTGCTTGAGCGCGCGGCGGCGCACGGCCGGGTCGTTGTGGCCGAAGGAGCCCCACTTGTACTCCTGGTCCTGGAAAAGGTTGGGGTTGATGGCGCCGATCTTGACGCCGTGCTTGCGCGCGAGGCGGCCGACCTTGGCGGGATCCTCGCCCTTGACGAAGTCCCACAGCACATGCACGGCGACGGTCGGGCAGCAACCCGTGAGGGCGTGCACCTGGCCGGCGTCGGCCAGCTTGTCGTTCATGTCGATCGCGGCGGCGTCCTGGAAAAACTTGCCGAAACGCGTGCCGGTGTCGGCGAAACCCCAGCTCGGGGTTTCGACATTGAAAGAGTCGAGCGCCTCGACGGCGCGGCGAAGGGTTTTGGGAGTCATGGCAGGTCTTTTATGGCGCAGCGCCGCCGGGGAAGTCAGTCCCAAAGATTGGACGACGCACGCCGAGCTTGCGGACCGTCCGGCGCCCGCCGAACGTCGCCCCATGTGCGACGCCTGCCTCCGCCTCGGCTCCCCGTGGCTCCCCGCCCTCCACGGCGGGGAAAGTCGCCCACGGGCGCGACCCCAGGCTCAGTTGCAGCTCGCACGGCATACCGTGACCACGGTCGCGAAGAAAGAATCAGCCGCCAAACCGCGGAAGACGCGGAAACCTTGAATCCCGGCGGCCACACTCACTGGCACCGCGGGAACAGGGGGAAGCTGGCCGGGGGGATCGGGGCGCCGTCCGGATTCGGGACCGCGGGCGGGGACATCGCGACGATCTGGTCGCCGCGCCAATCGATCATGAAGGGTTGGCCGACCATCGTTTCGACCGTGCGGACTTCCAGCAGTGGAAACTCGAACGTCAGCCGCCGCGGCGCGCCCGTGCCGGCGACGCGCAGATAGCCGCCGGCAACCTGCGGCGCGATGGCATGGCCTTCCGTCGTCACCCGGACCGACCCGGCCGCGACCCAGGTTGGCAGGCGCAGGCATACATCCCGCCCGCGTTCGTCCGCCACCTCGACCCGGCCCGTGCGTGATAATTCGCTGCGCACCCTCACGCCGTCGCGCTCGACGCTGAAGAGCAGATTGACCCGCACCTCCCCCGCCCCGGTCACGAGGGCCGCCTGCCACGCCTCGCAGAGCGCATCGGCGGCACCGGATGTGATGTCGTAGATGCACAGCGGCGCGGTGGACTCGACCTGCAGGTCGTTGGGCGTCGGGATGCCGAAGCCGCCGCGCACGCGATCGGCGAGGCTCCGGAGGTTGTCCTTCGAGGCGTTTGGGTCGTTGGCCAGGCCCACAACGTGTCGCAGCTGTGAAGGCAGCAGGTGACCCCGCAGGATTCGCTCGGCTCGGCCATGATACTCGGGCCAGCCGGCGCGCCCGAGGAGAAGGGCGCCGCGCAGCAGGTCTCCGGTGTTGTTGGCCTCGCCGCGCAGCACCTTGCGGTGCAGTCCCTCCATCGACCAACCAAAGCTGCTGTTGAAGCGCGCAAGGCCCACATCGAAGGCGCGACGCGCGCCGGCCAGCAGCACGGAATCACCCGTCTCGAGCGCCAGGTCGATCATGCCGGTCACGAGCACGTTGATCGAATGTCCGTGGGTTCCAGCCGCCTCGGTCAAATCCCCCTCCGCCGTGAAACAATGCCGCAGCGCATAGGCGGCGATGAGGCGGGCGGCCTCTAGGGCGAACTCGTCCCCGCTGGCGCGATAGTAGCGGACCAGGGCGTCGAGCGTGCGACCTTCCATGTGCGGTTGCTGCGTGTAGGCCCCGACATAATCGGGCAGCCGATCGCGGTGGAGGCGGCCCTCGTCGTCGAGGCCGTGGCGGAGCGCACGCACCAGCTGGCGGGCGGGGGCGACCGAGCGGTCGTCACCGCGGCGCAGGAGGGCGGTGAGCCCGTTGAGCGCCTCGCGCAGGTTGTGCAGGCTGCATACGCGCTTGCCAGTCGGTCCGACGGCGTCGCTCGGCAGGCCGTCGCCCAGTTCGAACAATCCAAGCAGGAACCCGCTGAGCGCCGCGATGACGGCCGGATCGACGCGCTCGCCGGTCACGGCCTCGGCCATGGTGAGACCGTGCAGGGCGCGGCCGGCATTGTGGAGGCGATCCCAGACCGCCTCGCCGTCGTAGGGCGCGTGCTTGAAGGTGGTGAGGTTGCCGTCGGCGATATCGCAGTTCCAATACGGCAGGTAATCGCGGCTCACATCGAGGCAGCCGACCAGCGCGCGCTGCGCGAGGCGGACCCGTTCGCGCAGGTCCACGGGTTCGAGCAGGTCGAATCCGGAAGCAGGGGTGGCATCGCTCAAACGGACGGAACTAGAAGCGCGGAAAAACATCCGCCGCGAGCCCGAAGCGCAGGCTTGGCATTCTACCGGAAGATTTGATCGCTCCCTGCCCGCCAGTTTAGGCAGGCAAGCCTCACCCCCTGCTAAAGCTCCACCGGCTTGGGGGCCGCGGGTTTGCCGATCTTGATGACGGCGAAGCCCAGCAGGGCCAGGGCGGCGCAGGCGATGATGAACCAATCGCCATGCTCGACGTAATAGCTGTTGCGATTGAACCACCGGGCGTCGCGCGAGACCGTGAGGGCGCGGGCGCCGCGGAAATAGACGGTGCCCTCGTCGTTGGTGAGCGTCGCGCGGATGTTGCCGTACTCGTCGATCCAGCCGCTCCAGCCGCCGTTGCCGACGCGGATGACCGGGCGACGGGTCTCGACCGCGCGCAGGACCGAGTGGGCCGCGTGTTGGTAAGCCGCCCCACCCTCGCCGAACCAGCCATTGTTGGTCATGACCGTCAGGACCTCGGCACCAGCCAGCGCACTCGACGCGGCCAGGCGCGGATAGATGTCCTCGTAGCAGATGAGCGGACCGACAACCACCGGCCCGGTCGGCAGGCTGACCACGAGGGGCCGCGCGTCGTCGCCGGCCTGGAAGTCGTCGCCGATCTCCACGAACTTGCGCAGCCAACCCAGCACCGGGCGCAGCGGCACGTACTCGCCGAAGGGCACGAGCCGGCGCTTGGTATAGTACTCGCGCTGCAAGCCGAAATCGGGCGTGACGACGAAGGCGCCGTTGCGCCACGCCTCGCTCGCCTGCCCACGGTCCTCGATCGCAATGGAGCCAAACAGAATGGGTGTCCGAACGTTCGCGGCCAGATGCTCGACGAAGGCCCGGGCGTTGTCGTCGCCCCGCACCGCCCAGGGCGTGACGGCCTCGGGCCAGATGATGAGATCGGGGCGGCTGATGGCGGCGTTGGTCGTGAGCGTCTCGAGCACCTCGAGGATGCCCGGGCCCTTGGTCGGGTCCCATTTCACCGTCTGCGGGATGTACGGTTGGACGACGGCGACCCGCGCGAAATCCTGGCGCTGCTGGCCGAAGATCTCACTGAGCAGCAGAAACGTCGGGAACATCAGCACGAGCAGCGCGGCCATGAACTCGGGGCTGCGCTTGCGGAGGCCGATCTCCTTCTCGCGCAGCAGGCGGTGCGCGTAGGCGGCGAAGCCGAGGTTGAAGACGATGAGGATGAACGACACCGCGTAGGCGCCGGTGTACGACGCGACCTGCAGCAGGATCGGGCGCTGCCACTGGCTGGCCGAGAGCGGCAGCCACGGGAACCCGCCGAGGAGCCAGGTGCGGGACCATTCGACGATCACCCACAGCGCGGCGAGTCCGAAGACGGCAAGCACGCGGATGCCGGGCTCGCGTCCGCGCAGGCGCGGCATCACCCACCAGACCGCGAGGTACCAGACGCCGACCCAGGCGCCGACGAAGGGCCCGAGCAGGACGAGGCCACCGATCGTCACGTGATGCAGCCAGCCAAGCAGAATGGTCCAAGCCACCGCCTGCGCGGCGAACATCGTGCCGAGGTAGAGTCGAAAACCCGGTTTGAGGTACGCCCAGAAGATCGCCGGCGCGGCAAACGCGTAGGCGAACTCCGGCGCCGGCACCGGCGGAAAGGACGCGACGGTCAGGACGACGGTGCAGACAAAGACCCCGAGCGCCCAGAGCGCATCGGCGTGACGCCGCCAAAAACGGGGGCGATCGGCGTAGGGATCGTCGGCGGGCAGCGGCTGATCAGCGGCGGCGGAGTCGGTGGACACGGAACGAAAGGTAGGCGGCCATCACGCCCCGTGGCAGTTCTTGAATTTCTTGCCGCTGCCGCAGGGGCAGGGGTCGTTGCGTCCGACCTTGGGAGTCTCGCGACGGACGGTGACCTTGGGCAGCTTGATCTCGGGCTCGGCGGTGGATTCACCCGGGCCCTGGACGGCCGCGGGGGCGGCGCGCGGGGCGGCGGGGGCGTCGGTCGGACCGACGGCCTTCGCGGTGCGGCTGAGGAGCGCCAGCATGTTCTCGAAGGCCTGGAGGTTCGAGGCGCTGCGGAACAGGCCGGTGCAGATCTGCAGGCGGACGTTGTTCATCAGCTCCTCGAAGTACTTGTAGGCCTCGCCCTTGTATTCGACGAGCGGGTCCTTCTGGCCGTAGCTGCGCAGGCCGATGGAGCGGCGGAGTTCCTCCATCTCGGTGAGGTGCTCCTGCCAATGGTGGTCGATGGCGTTGATGACCACGTAACGTTCGAGCGAGCCGAGGGCCTCGGGAATCTCGACGGACTCCTTCACGGCGTAGGCGCGCTTGATGCGTTCGATGATGAACTTCGCCATCGCCTCGACGTCGGTGCCCGTGAGCTCGTTGGCATGGAGGCTGATCGGGAAATGGGAGTTGAGCCAGCCGATGAACGTCTCGACGTCGGCCTGGGCGGGCGCGACCTTGGTGCCGAAGCCGGCGACATCGAGGCGGTTGAGCAGCTCCTCCTCGATCTGCTCGAAGATGATGTCCTTCGGGCGCTCGGCGTGGATGGCGGCGTTGCGGATGCCGTAGACGACCTCGCGCTGCTGGTTGAGCACAGTCGCGGTCGCGTCGCGGTAGGCAAGTGTTCCTTTCGTCTCGCCATCTGGTCGCGCCACCGCAAGGAGGCGCTCGCCGCGATGGACGAGTTCATCGACCGCATGAAGCGCGATGTGCCCATCTGGAAGCACCCGGTGTTCGCTTGATGGAGCTTCCGCTTTGATCCGTGTCCACGCCGACATCGTTCCCTTTGAATCGCCCGCGACAGCGATCGCCGCCCTTTGCGAGCGGCTTTCGCCGATTGGTGTCGAACCCGTCGGCCTCACGTCGGTC
>CAZGJB010000102.1:0-10999 GCA_964526145.1 uncultured Opitutaceae bacterium | reverse complement strand
CGGCTACCGCAAGGTCACGCTCTGGACCAACGACATCCTCGACGCCGCCCGTCGCGTCCAGGTGAAGATCCCCACACTCTGCAAGCACAAGGACCTCCTTGCGACCGCCGCGTGCGGCATCTGCATCGTCCGCAACAAGGGCGGCAACAAGCTCATCCGCGCATGCTGCACGCCCCTCGAGAACGGCATGGAGATCACCACCCATGACCGCGAGATCGTGGACGTGCGCCGCTCCACCCTGGAACTCATCCTCTCCAATCACCCCCAGGCCTGCCTGACCTGCGGCCGCAACGGCGAATGCGAGCTCCAGACCCTCGCCGCGGACTTCAACATCCCGATGGAGTCCATCAAGCGGTACGTGAAGGAAATCCCGGCGGACTGCTCCACCGGCTCCATCATCCTCGACTTCGTCAAGTGCATCAAATGCGGCCGCTGCATCCAGGTCTGCCAGGAGGGCCAGAACGTCTGGGCCCTCTCCTTCCTCGACCGCGGCATCAACACGCGCATGGCCCCGGCCGGCGACATCACCCTCGCCGAGTCACCCTGCGTGAAGTGCGGCCAGTGCTCCGCCCACTGTCCGACCGGTGCCATCGTCGAGAACGACGAGACTCCGGCCGTCTGGGAGGCCCTCCACGACAAGGAGAAGATCTGCGTCGTCCAGATCGCCCCGTCCGTCCGCGTCACCGTCGGCGAAGCCTTCGGGCTCCCGCCCGGCACGAACCTCACCAAGAAGATCTACGCCGCCCTCCGCCGGCTCGGTTTCCACGCGGTGTTCGACACCAACTTCTCGGCCGACGTCACCATCGTCGAGGAAGCCAGCGAGTTCATCGAGCGCTTCGTGCACAAGCGCGGGCCGCTCCCGCTCATCACGTCGTGCTGCCCGTCGTGGACCGACTTCATGGAGAAGCGCCACTACGACTTCATCGACAACTTCTCCACCGCCAAGTCCCCGCAGCAGATGCTCGGCGTCCTCGCCAAGACCTACTACGCGGAGAAGCTGAAGCTCGACCCGGCGAAGATCTTCATGGTCTCGATCATGCCCTGCACGGCCAAGAAGTACGAGCTGTCGCGCACCGAGGAGATGTTCGCCTCCGGCTACAAGGACGTGGACGTCGCCCTCACCACGCGCGAACTGGCCCGCATGCTGAAGCAGTCCGGCATCGACTTCCTCAACCTCGCCGACGCCGAGCCCGACTCGATCCTCGGCGACTACACCGGTGCCGGCACGATCTTCGGCGCCACCGGCGGCGTCATGGAGGCCGCCCTCCGCACGGCCTACTTCTACGCCACCGGCAAGAAGCTCGCCAAGGTGGAGGTCGAGGCCGTCCGCGGTCTCGACGGCGTGAAGGAAGGCGTAATCGACGTCGCCGGCACCAAGGTCCGCGTCGCTGTCGCCCACGGCCTCGCCAACGTCGAGACCGTCCTCGACCGCGTGCGCGAGGCCCGCAAGCGCGGCGAGGAGGCCCCGTATCACTTCATCGAGGTCATGGCCTGCCCCGGCGGCTGCATCGGCGGCGGCGGCCAGCCTTACGGCGTGGACAACGAGCGGCGCAAGCTGCGCATCGCGGGCATCTACCAGGACGACCGCGACCGCACGCTCCGCCACTCGCACGAGAATCCCGAGGTCATCAAGCTCTACGACGAGTTCCTCGGCAAGCCACTCGGCCCCAAGGCGCACGAGCTCCTTCACACTCGCTACACGGCCCGGCCGCTCTACAAGCGGTGAGTCGCCTCACCGCCGATGTCCGGAGCAAACCACCCCCCACCCGAGGGCGGACCGCATGCAGCGCGCCCGCCCTCCCGCGCCGTCAGGGTCTGCGTGGCCCTTGCGTGCCTCGCGCTCCCCGCCGCCGCTGCCGAGACTGATCCGGAGCTGTACGTCCTGCCGCCGTGGACGATTGCGGAGAACGCAAGCCGGCCACAACCGGTAGCGCGCACCGACTACTTTGCCTCCACTCTCGGCCCCGCGGCCGTCATCTCCGCGACCGACTGGTCCGACCGCAGCATCGCCACGCTGGCCGAGGCCTTGCGTCACGCACCCGGCGTGATGCTGCAGGAGAGCTTCGGGGGCTTCGAGCCGCCGCGTCTCTCCATCCGCGGGTCCGGCCTCGACAGCGCCCCCACCAGCCGCGGCGTCGCCCTGCTCATCGACGGCCTGCCGCTCGCTCGTGCCGACGGTTCATTTCACGGCGGACTCTTCGACCCGCTGCTCTTCCCCCGTGTCGAGATCTACCGCGGCACCCTGCACATGGCGCTCACGCCCGCCGTGCTCGGCGGGGTCCTGAATGCCACGACCCTCGCGCCAACCGCCGCCCCGGCCCTGGGTCTCAAGGTCGAAGCCGGTGACTTCGGCTATCAGCGGGCACAGCTCACCGCGACCATTGCCACGCCGGCCCAAGCCGCCCTGTCTCACCAGTCCGCCGACGGCTGGCGCGCGCACAGCGCACAAGGGCGCACCGCCCTCCAGGCCGTGGCCCACCATTCGCTCGGTGACCAGTCCCAGGTTGAGGTCGCCGTGTACGCCGCGACCGCGGATTACGAGGTGCCCGGTCCGCTGACGCTCGCCGATGCCCTGGCCGCGCCGCGGTCCGTTTCCGCTGCCGTCCGTCGCGACCAACCGCGCCGTGATTCGACCCTCGTGCGCGCTTCCGCCCAATTCAAGTTCGCCAGCCCCGAAGGTGAATCCGCCTTCGGATTCGCCGCCCTGCGGTTGACGGATGAGTTCATCCAACTCCAGCCGAACGGCATCACCGATCTCACCGCCGCGGCCTTCACCGGACACGCCACATGGGCGCATCGCGTGGATTCCGGCGGAATCGGCCATCAACTGCTTGCGCGGGTCATCGCCACGGCCGGAAGCGACGACGTCGACCGCTTCCTGAACCTGTCCGCACGGCGCGGACCGCAATTCGGCGCCTACCGAGCCCGCGCCACCACGGTCGCGCTCAACCTCGAAGATGTGGTCTGGCTGCGGCCCAACTTCGCGTTTGGCCTTGGCTGTACCGCCCTGACCGGCGAACGCGACGTCGCCGGCCGGGCCCCCAGTCCGCTGCTGCAGCACTCCCTCGATTTCGACGATCTCTCCCCGCGCGCCGCGCTCCTGTGGTCGCCTGCCGGACAGGTTGCCTTCCATGCCGCGGCATCACGCGGCATTGAACCCCCGGTGTTCGACGACCTCGTCGTCGTGCAGGGCACGCATCCCAACCTCGCCCTGGCCACGCGCCCGCTCAAACCCCAGTCGGCCGTTACGTTCGAAGTTGGTGCAAACGGCACCGCCGGAGCCCTCGACTGGAGCGTTACCCTCTACGAGGCCGAGTGGCGCGACGAGATCCTCCGCCTGGCCGATGCCGCGGGACTGCCCCGCGGTGCGGTCAACGCCAGTCCCACGCGCCATGCGGGAGTCGAAGCCGCGCTCCGCTGGCACATCCTCACGGGCACCGATCGCCTGACGCTCGCCGTCACCGGGACTTCCGGTCGCTTTCACTTCAAGAGCGATCCGGTCTACGGCCGCAACCGCCTCGCCGGCGCGCCGCCGCACACCGGCGCCGCGGAGCTGCGCTATGAAAACCAGCGCCACTGGTACGCCGCAGCGGAATCCACTTGGATCGCCGGACCCATCCCCGTGGATCACGCCGGCCGCCTCACGTATGGCGGGCACACCCTGTTCCACCTGCGTGCCGGCTGGCGGTTCACGCCGCGCTTCCACGTCTTCGTCGCAGTCCGCAACGCCCTCGACCGCCGTCACCTCGCCAGCACGGCCGGTGTCCTCGATCTTGCGCGCAATCCCGCCGCCACCAGCATCTTCCTGCCCGGCCCCGGCCGAGCTTTCACCCTCGGCCTCGAATGGAAACGCTGACCTCGAACCCATGATTGGCGCCCTTGGCACACTGCTCTTCTTTGCGGTCACGCCGGTGTTCGCCCGTCGGGCGGCGGTGTTGCTGGGGAGCCTGCGGGCGAACTTCTGGCGGTTGCTGATTGCCACGGCACTGCTCGGGGCCTGGGCGCACCTGGCGGGGCGCGGCACCGGCGGGGCGGCGTTCGGATGGTTTTTTGTCGGTGGGGTCGTCGGCTTCGGGATTGGCGGCGTGGCGATGTTTCAATCATTGCCGCGCCTCGGCTCTAATCTCTCGACGCTGATCGTGCAGTGCGGTTCCGCGATCATCGCCGCGGGCGTTGAATGGCAATGGCTCGGCACCCGGCTGACCGCGGCGCAGCTCGTGTGCATCGCCCTCACGCTCGTCGGCATCGTGATCGGGCTCCTTCCGCGCAGTCTGCCCCGCGTCGCGCCAGCCGCGTGGGCATCGGGACTCGCCTGGGCGGTGCTCTCCGCGGCCGGACAAGGCGTGGGCGCGGTCATCAGCCGCAAGGCCTTCGCCACCGCGGCCACGTTTGGCGAGGTCGTGGACCCCGGCACGGCCGCGTACCAGCGGGCATTGGGCGGACTGCTCGTGGCTGCAGTCGTCGTCATCCTGTTCGTGCGTCGCAGTCCCGCCAAGGTCACCGCGGCACCGGCCGCCTGGCCCTGGGTGACGGTCAACGCCTTGACCGGGCCCGTGCTCGGTGTGGCCTGCTTCCAATGGGCCCTGCGCAGCACGCCCGCCGGCATCGTGCAACCCATAGTGGCCGCGGCCCCGTTGCTCACGATTCCCTTCGCCGCGTGGCTCGAGGGCTCGCGCCCACGGGGCACGTACTATATCGGTGCGGCGCTCGCGGTCGCAGGGGTGGCTGGATTGTTCGTCTGGCGGTGAGAAATTCTCCGGCTGGGCCACGCCTGCAGTTGCATGCGCCGCGCTTCTCCGTCAGGCTTTCGCCATGCAATACCGCCCCTTCGGAAAGCACGGCTTGAATTGCTCGGAAATCGGCTTCGGTGCCTGGGCGATCGGCGGGGCGTGGGGTCCACAGGCGGACGGCGACTCGCTCGCCGCGCTGCACCGTGCGCTCGATCTCGGCTGCAACTTCATCGACACCGCCGCCGGCTACGGGAATGGCCGCAGCGAACGGCTCATCGGCCAGGTGCTGCGCGAACGGCAAGCGGCCGGCAAAAAGGAAAGCGTCTTCGTCGCCACCAAGACCCCGCCCACGGCCGGCCAATGGCCGCCATCGCCCTATGACCGGGCCGAGGAGCGGTATCCCGAGACCTACCTCCGCGCCAACCTCGCGGAGCGACTGGCCTGCCTGGGCACCGACAAGATCGACCTCCTTCAACTCCACACCTGGACGCGCGCCTGGAACCGCAATCCCACGCCGTTCAAGATTCTCCGCGAACTGCAGAAGGAGGGAAAGATCGGACTCATCGGCGTCTCCACGCCCGAGCACGACCAGAACAGCGTGATCGACCTCATGCGCGGCGGCTGGGTCGACAGCGTGCAGGTGATCTACAATTTGTTCGAACAGGAGCCAGCCGCGGAACTCCTCGATGTCGCCAAGGAGTGCGGCGTCGGCATCATCGTGCGGGTCGCCTTCGACGAGGGTGCGCTCACGGGCAAGTTCACCGTGCTGACGAAATTCGGCCACGACGACTTTCGCAGCGCCTATTTTTCGGGCGACCGCCTGTCACGCACGGTGGTCCGCACCGAGAAGATCCGCCACGACCTCGAGCACACCGGCTACACACTTCCGCAGGCCGCGCTCAAGTGGGTGCTCGCCCACCCCGCCGTCTCAACGGTGATCCCCGGCATCCGCAACGTCGCCCAGGCCGAGGCCAACTGCGGCGTGAGCGATCTGCCGGCCATGCCCACCGAGCTGGTGGAGAAGCTGCGCCGGCACAATTGGCGGCGGGCGTTCTGGTACGGCGGGAAGTAGGCGGCCGCTGGACGGCTACGCGTATCCGTCCGTCTTCAGCCGCGCCGTCTGCACGTTCCGTGACATCAGCGGGTGCAGCACGCCGCCATCGACCGTGAGGCACTGGCCGCTGATGCCGCCACCAGCATGGCTGAGCAGCAGGCACAGCGGCCCGAGCAGGTCCGCGGCCGTCAGACGGCGTGTGACCGACTGCCAGCCCGCGAGGACGTTTTCCTCCTCGATGGTGCCGGCCTCCTTCTCGACCTGGATCGCGCCCGGCAAAATGCAGTTCACCGTGATGCCCGAGCCCTGCAGCTCATGCGCGAGGGCCCGCGTGAGGCCGTTGAGGGCTCCTTTCGACGACGCATAGGCGGTCATGTAGGAGCCGCCGAGCTCGCTGACGATCGAGCCGGTGAAGATGACGCGACCCTGCGGACTACGCCGCAGGAGCGGCAGCAGATGCTGCGTCAGCGTGACCGCCGATTTCAGGTTCACCTGCCACACGACATCCCAGGGCGCCGGCGCGATCTTTCCGAATTCATGCCTCGGGTCGATGGCGGCGTTGTGCAGCACGGCGTCCACCGACACGCCGGACGCCACAATGGCGCGGCCGGTGGCGTCCACCGCCGCGGCATCCGCGAGGTCGCACTCGAAGAAACGCAGGCGCGAATCGTCCACGCCCAGCTCATGACGGATCGCCGCGAGCTTTTCCCGACCCCGGCTCACGGCGATTAGATTCAAGCCCTGCCCGAGCAGTCCCGGCAGCAGCGCCCGGCCGATGCCGCGGGTTACGCCAGTCAGCACCAGGGTCCGGCCGGCAAGGTCGTGAAATTGGAAGGGAACGGCTGCGTTCATAAGCGGCTGACGCGCACCTCGCGCGGCGACTGGAACCATTGGTCCTGCCAGGCGGCGCCGAGTCCCGGGCCCTCGGGCGCGGCGATGCGCCCCTGCGCCACGGCCGGCACGGCGGTGACGAGCTCGGGATACGTGATGCGCAGCAGCATGCGCACGGTCTCCTGCCAGGCGACGTTGGCACGGGCGACGCCGACGTGGATGCCGGCGAGCAGAGTCAGGGGTCCCGTGCAGTCGTGCATCATCACCGGCACATTGTAGGCCTGGGCGAAATCCGTGATCCGCAGGGTCTGCGAAATGCCGCCGACCCAGGTCGGATCGATCATGATGTAGTCGGCCGCCTGTTTCTGCAGCACGAGCCGGTAATCCTCGCTGCTGATGAGCATCTCGCTCACGGCCAGCGGCAGGCCGCAGCGCGCGCGGAAGTCGCGGATCGTGTCCACGCAGTCCGGCCGGATCACATCCTCCAGGCACAGCGGCTGCACCTCGCGCATGGCGCCGGCGATGCGCAGGGCCATTGGAAGCTGGAAGAAACCGTGGCCGTCCACGATCAGCTCGAGCGCGTTCCCGGCTGCGGCGCGCATCGCCCGGAAGGGCTTCATGCCTTCCTCGAGGTCGGGGAGACTGACATAGACGTTGCCGTTCGGCTTGTGGGCCGCGAAGTCGAAGGGCCACAGCTTCGCGCCGCCGATGCCGTCCTTGACCAATTCACGGGCGAAGGCGGCGGGCTCGTGGATGGCGTTCCAGTAGTCGTTCAGCGGCTCGGGCACGCCCATGCGCCCGTAGCCCGGCCAAGTGCCGCCGGCCGCCGGGGGCTGGCCGCGGCCGTAGCCGGTGCTGTGATAGATGCGAACGCCGTCCTGGGTGCGACCGCCGAGGAGCTGCCAGACCGGCTGGTTGCAGGCCTGACCCTTGAGGTCCCACAGTGCGAGGTCCACGGCCGACAGGGCGCGCAGCTCGGTCCCGCGCGCGCCGAAATTCGTGGCGCGCTCGTAGAGGAAGCGCCAGTGCCCCTCGGTCGCGAGGGCGTCGGCCCCGAGGAGGCGCGGCGCCATCCAGTCATGGATCACGGCGGCCACCGCCGAGGGGATGTAGTAGCTCTCGCCGCAACCGACGAGGCCCGCGTCGGTGTGGATCCGGCACGCCAGCAGGCCGGCGGCGGGCTCCGTGGTCTCGATCCGGGTGATTTTCATGGGGCGGACCGAGTTACGCCCAAGCGCCCGGCGCTGGCAAGCGCGGGGCTTGGTTCTGCCTTGGCGCGCCGCGGCCGATCCGCGAGGCTGTGGTCGTGCCGGTCATCCTGTTCCTCGCTCCGCTGTTCGTCGTCTTCGAGCTCTGGCAGCTCGTGATCAGCGAGCGCTACGTCGGCATCAAGCAGATCGAGCGCAACGGCGACCCGCGCACGCTCGGGTTGCACGAGTTCACCGCCTTTGCCTGGAGCATGATGATCATCAGCTACTGGGCCTGGATGGTGGCGCTCCTCTTCCTGCGCTTCGGCCGCGTGCACGGGCTGTGCCTCCTGCTGGTGTCCGTCATCGGCTACGTGCTGCGGCGCAATTGCGGCCTCAAATGGGTGCTGGTCGTCCTGACCTTCGAGGGCGCCCTGCGCGTGGGTCTCCTGCTCTCCCTCTGTGTCTTCGTATGGCGGCGTCTGTAGCCACGATCGGAACGGACCAGGCTCGCACCGGTCAACTCTGTCAGCCATGCTTCGTCTCGTGAAACCCCTGCTGCCCCTCCTTGTTGTCGCCGCCCTGGTGCTCGGCGGTTGCGCCACCACGCACCGGGTGCAGATCGACGCCCTGGCGCATCCGGAACTCGCGCCCGCCAAGCGCACCTACGCATTTGCCGCCACCGGCAAAGCCGGGCAGAATTTCCGCGACTTGCGCACCGACGAGGTGCTGCGGCAAGTGGGGCAGGCCCTGGCCGGCCGGGGTTTCCGGGCGGTGGCGGGCGGTGAGGCGGAGCTGAACATCTTCGTGGACTTCGGTGTGGGCGACCCCGTGACCCGGGCCTACACCTTCACCACCCCCATCTATGCCGAAGTGGGTGGCCGGTACTCGACGCGGACACGGGAGACGAAGGACGCCGACGGCAAGACGCGTTCGACGGTCGAGCAGGTCTACATCCCGGGCAATTACGTGCGCGTCGGCACCGACATCTCCACCAACTCTGTCACGACCTACCGCAAGCACCTGCGGCTTTCCGCCCGGTTGCGCGAGGCAGGCGTCAAGCCCGAGGCCGGGCGCGAGGTCTGGACGATCACCGCTGTGAGCGACGACCAGGAGGGCGACCTGCGGGCCGTGCTCCCGTGGCTTGCCGCCGCGATCGGACCCCACCTCGCGACCGACACGGGGCAGGCGATCATCGTCGAGTTGGACGCCAAGGGCCACCCGGTCGGGGGCAAGGCCAATTAGCGCGCCTTTCTCCTTGAGAAACCCGGCCCTGCGCCGCACAAAATCACGCACCGCCCGCCGGCCGCGCGGCCGCTGAAACGAGCCGGCAGGCAGACGTCCCCATGAGCCTTCCCGAAACCTCCCCCAAACTAAACAAGTGGTTCTTCCTGCTCAGCGACGCCCTGCTCATCGCCGTCGCCGCCTTCATCGCCGCCAACAGCGCGCGACCGCTTTCGACGACCGCGATCCTGGCCATCGTCGCCTGTGTCAGCATCGGCGCGCTCGTGAGTGCCGCCGCGCTCATTGCCGACTACCTGCGCAAGCAGGAGGAGTCCCTCGACGACCGCCAGCGCGCCCTGGAGGCGCTGTCGCGCACGGTGGCCACGTCGGCTGAACAGATCAGCATCGCCACCTCCGGCCTCAACGAGATCGGCGACCACATCAACAAGAGTCTCAAGCACGCCGAGCACCTCCCGCACAAGCTGCAGGAACGCATCAACGACTTCACGCGCCAGCTCAATGAGGCCGCCGTCAACGACAACGAATCCCTGCAGCAGGAGATCAACAGCCTCCGCGCCTCCGAGGCCGAAAAGCTGGAAGCGGCCGGCGATCGCATCGCCAAGACCGCAGCCGAGCTGACCAAGCTCGAGGCCGTGGCCGCCAAGCACGCCGCCACCGCCCATGAGGCCCTGACCCGCCTGCCCGACGCCTTCGCCAAGGCCCGCACCGAGGCGGAAGCCGCGCTGCATGTCGCCCAGAACAATGCCGTGCACGCCCTGGAGCAGAAGTTCGGCGCGCTGATCCGCATCCTCGATTCCAAGCTGGCCGCCCTCGACGCAGCCGCCGCCCGGATCCCCGAACGGGCCACCGTGGTCACTCCGCACGTTGCCGCCCACGAGGCACCCGTCGCACAGGCCGAGGCCCCAACTGCACCGGTCGCCGAACCGGCGGCGGTCGCCGATGAGCCAGCCGCGGCGCCCGTGACGGTCGAGTCTGCCGCCGCGCCCATCGAAGCCACCCCCGCGGTCAGCGAACCCAAACCGCGCAAACCGCGTGCACCCCGTCGCTCGAAGATCGACGAACTCGCGCTGCCGATGCCGGGCGACAATCCAGACGGCACGGCACCTGTCATCGCCAGCCCGGAACCCGTCGAGGCTCCCGCTGAACCGGCACCGGAAGCCCCGGCGGCACCGTCAGCCGACGAGTTCACGCAGATCGCGCCCGACGAGGCCGCGCCGACGAAATCCGTTTCCGCCGATGGCGCCACCCGCCTGCTCGTGACCGCCTACATCGGCATCGGCAACCGGCTCTTCATCCGCGGCGACGGCCCCGGCCTGAGTCCGGACAAGGGCATCCCGCTGCAATTTGTCTCCATCGGCAAATGGCGCTGGGAGACCAGTGAGGCCAGCGGCGCCGTGCGCGTGCGGCTGTTCAAGAACGACGAGACCGAGTGCTCGGGGCTCGGCGAGATCGCGCTCGACCCCGGCCAGCAGACCGAGGTCACGGCGAATTTCTAGATCGACCTATTTCGCCGCGTGCCCGTGCCCGTTGCCGTTCGGCGGCGGGAAGGGTTGGCGAACGAGCGGGACGTGGGCGACCTCGTTGGCGAGAGCGACCAGTTCCTCGATCAGGATTGTCGGGTCCTCCTCGTAACGCAGCGCGAGGAAGCGGTCGCGGGTCGCGGCATACACCGCGGGGTCGGCCATCCACCGGTCGATCAGCGCCCGGAAGTCGGCGGCGTTTTCGATCTTGTCGGAGTCCGCCCCGTTGTGGAAAAACTTCCAGGTGAGTTTTTCCTGCGGCATGATGCCGCCGAAGGCATTGAAGACGATCGGGCACCGGAAATGCAGCGCCTTGGCGCAGGTGGTCGTGCCGCCACGGGTCACGATCGCGTCGCTCACCTGCAGGAGCAGGTGCACGATCTCCGAATAGCCCTCGACGTAGCAGTTGAACTCGGGGTGATTCGCGCGCCA
>CAZGJB010000101.1:0-11124 GCA_964526145.1 uncultured Opitutaceae bacterium | reverse complement strand
GGGCCGCACCCGGTGAAGGGCAGGCCGTGCATCGCGAGGTAGGCGGCAATGTGTTGATCGAGGGCGCGATCGTTCCGGAATTGGTCGGCGAGGTTGAAGATGACGTCGGGCCGGAAGGTCTGCAGCTTTTGGCGCAGGAGATCCATGTCGTCAAAGAGGGCGAGGGTCTCGTGCGCGTGGCCCAGCTCGCGCAGGGCGGCAAGCACGGCGGCCTCGGTCTTCCAGTCGGCGGTCCGCAATTCGGCGCTGAGGTCCTGATCGAGCGTCGTGGGCCGCACGGCGTCGAACAGCGCCAGGATCTTGAGCGTCTTCTTCATCGGTCGGCAGGGTTTATCAGCGGAATCCGGCGGGACGTCGAGCCGGCTGCGCCGGGAATCTTGCGGTTGACGAAATCCGAGCGTCACCTATCCGTTGCCGCGATCCGTCAGGCGCCCCGGCCGGCGGTCGACCTCAACCCCACCCCACCCGTGTCTGGCCCCACGACCAGTTTCAGCGTTCGTCCGCGTTTCCAGCAGACCGTGGCGCTCGCGCCCGCCGAGACGCGCCGGAGGATTCTGGATGCGCTCGCGACCCAGGCGGGCGAGTTCGAGGTGAAGATCTTTCCGGGCATGATCGGCCTGCACATCGCGGACGCGCAGCGCCGGTATTGGTCGCCGCGCCTGATCCTCAGCTTCGAAACGACGCCCGAGGGCGCGACCCGGATCGAGGGCATCTACGGACCCGAGATCGAGGTCTGGTCGGTGTTCCTGTATGGCTATCTGATCACGGGCATGATCGGCATGTTCAGCGGCATCCTCGGCTGTTCGCAGGTTTTCGTGAAGACTGCGCCCTGGGGCTTCTGGGTGCTCGGAGCGATGGCGGTCATCGCGGCGCTGCTCTACCTCAGCGCCCAACTGGGTCAAAAGCTGGGCGCCTGGCAGACGTTCCAGCTGCACCAAGCCTACCAAGCTGCCACCGCTGGCAGCTTGGCGCCTTAGCGACCGCGGCCTGCCTCAGTCGTTGATCCGGAATGTGAACAGCTGCTGCACGCGGCCGGCGTTCACGACGCGGCCACCCTTGCGGCCGGGACGGAAGGTCCACTTGGCGATGGCCTGGAGCGCTGCGGCCTCGAATTCGCGTTGGGTCGAGCGCACGACGGTCGGGTTGCGCACGTTGCCGTTGGTGTCGACGATGAACTCGACGACAACCTCGCCCTCGATGCCGGCGCTGCGCAGCTCAAACGGGTACTGTGGCGGGATCTGAGCGCGCGGCGTCGGCTTCCGATCCAGGAGCGAGTTGTCGATGATGTCGGTGCCTGTCCGCTGGCCAGGCCGACCGGGTGAGGCGGGGATGGCGTTGACCGCCAAGTCGCCGGGGTCGCCGATTGGCGCCGGTTGCAGCGGCTGCACCTGGGCCCCGACCGGGATCGGCTGCGGCACGTCTGGCGCCTTGACCGGCGCCAGCGATTCCTGCTGGTCGCGGTCGTCAGCCGGATCGCCAGCATCGGCCGGATCATCGAGGTCAACCTCAATGCGGTCCTTGGGTGGTGGCGGCAGAGTCGGCGGCGGCTCGATCGTCGCAGGGATTTTGATCCGTTCGGGAAAGAAGAACGAACTCGCGAAAACGCTCCCGAGGATGAGAGCGGAGACCATGGCACCGAGTACGATATCCTTGCGCATGACGTTTTGGGGTTGAGGGCTTATCTGACCTGTTGGGGAGCGTCCGCGGACAGCGGCCGCGGAGGCTGGGCGGGCTGAACGGCGCCATTCGTCCGAGGGGACGCGCGCGAAAGGAAATCGGGGGCCGCGGCGGCCGGGCGGGCCGGGAAGCGAGGGGGATTGGCGGCTGACCCGTGCATCGGTGACTCCTTTGCTCGAATCGATGGGTTGCGGTCTCTGACTCGCAATGATGGCCAGGGTTGCGGGAAAATAAACCCGGCGATGCGCGTGCGGACGATTAGTTATCTTCCTTATGGCCGGGCCGGATCGGGCACAAAGCGGTTTGAGTTTTCGCGTCCCACCCGCACGATGCGCGCATGCTGATGCGTTACCCCAAGCTGGTGTCTGTCCTTGCCCTGGCAGCGGTCATGGCCGGGTGCTCGTCCCCGTTGGTGCCGACCCCGGCGGCGCCGGTCTCGGCCGAGCCGGTCAACCTCACCCTGCGCAAGCGGCAGGTCATCGCGTACGTGAATTCCGGCGACTACACGCAGGAGATCGCGCGCGTGGCGCTCGAGGCCAACAAGCACCTTGCGAAACGCGGGCCGAAGCTTGCGGCCGAGGGGAAGAAGCTCGCGGTGGTCTTCGACATCGACGAGACGACGCTCACGAACTACCCGCACATCCTCGACAACGACTTCGGCTACGTGCCGAAGATCTGGGACAGCTGGGTGGCCGAGGGCCGCGCGTATGCCATCATCCCCGTGCAGACGGTGTACGACACCGCAGTGCGCATGAAGATGGACGTCTTCTTCATCACCGGGCGCAAGGAATCGGACCGCGCCGGCACGGAG
Source organism: uncultured Opitutaceae bacterium (assembly GCA_964526145.1). Taxonomy (GTDB): domain Bacteria; phylum Verrucomicrobiota; class Verrucomicrobiia; order Opitutales; family Opitutaceae; genus UBA2377. The sequence goes on along the minus strand of CAZGJB010000101.1, from coordinate 8,636 downwards.
CGCAATCTCCGCGACGTCGGGTACGAAACCTGGACGCGCATCTTCTACAAGCCGGCCGACTACCAGGGTACCACGCGCGCCTACAAGGGCGGGATCCGCCGGCAGCTGGTGGAGGAGGGGTACGTCATCGTGGCCAATCTTGGCGACCAGCAAAGCGACCTCGGCAGCTTCGCCGAGCGGGATTTCAAGCTGCCGAATCCGTTCTACCTCATCGATTGAGGGCGCAATAAAGCCGCACCGGCGAGGTGCGGCTTCTTGAAAACAGGCGGTGAATCGGATCAGCGGGCCGGCTGCTGGGCCTGGACTTCGCCGAGGCGCTTCTCGATGTCGGCCATCTTGTTCACGAGGTCCTGGGCGATCTTCTCCTTGTCGCGCTTCTCGACGATGTTGAAGTTGGCGACGTCCTTCACGACGTTGGCCGGCAGCGTGAGCAGGCGGGTGAGGAGGCCCTGGTCCTTCAGCGAGCTGATGTAGAGGGCGGTGATCTCATGCGAGAGGGCCAGTGATTCCTGGGCGAGGGCCTGCGTGGATTGCAGGTTGTTGTTCAGCTGCTGGTTCTTCGCGAGCTCCGAGGTGAGCACGGTGCCGATCTGGTCGGAGATGCGCTGGCTGTAGCTGGCGATGGACTCGCGGGTGAGGTTCTGGTCCTTCGACATCTCGGCGAGGATCGGCTGGATCTTCTCGGCCATACGGCTGGAGACCTTGTCGACCTGCTCGTTCTGCATCTGCTCGGCCTCCTCGGGCGTCTTCGGCAGCGGATTGTAGGGCTGCATCTTCTGGGCGACGGCCTCGGCGAGCTGGTTGATCTTCTCGGCGTTGAGCTTGGCGACCTCCTCGTCGGTCATGAACACGTCGGCGGCGCGCTTGGAGATCGCGTCCTTGAGCAGCTTGTCGAGGGCCTCGATCTGGCGGCGGTTGTCCTCGGAGGCGGCCTTGAGGGCGTCGTTCTGTTCGCGGAGCGGAGCCAGCTCAGCCTGCTGCTTGGCGGCCATCTGGGCGACGGTCTGTTGGTGGATCCAAAAGGCGGAGGCCACGACGATGATGACCGTGAGGATCACGGTGGGTAGCTGGTCTTTGATTTTTTGCCACATGGCGGAGGGATGGGGTTGAAGCGGTTGACTGACGACGAGTTAACAGGACTGGGCCGGGAAATGCAACGCTGCGCTGGGCGCGTGTTTTCCATTTGAGCACGGCGGGCGGCCGGGCAGGGTGGGCGTGTGAGCCTCAACCGCTGCGAGCAAATGGTCTTCGATTACCTTCAGGGGCATCCTGACGAGAGACAGTACTGGCAGGGAAAAGTTCGTGCGGCTGTCCAGGCGGGCCCGGACAACCACGTCGCTGCCGACCGCCTGCAGTCCGATCTTTGGGCCTATGTGGTCGAGCGCAGCGCGGTCGTGGAGCCGTTTCGGAGCTCCGCTCAGCGGGAGGGCCTGCGCCGCACCAGCATGCGCAATCTCGCGGAACACCTGATCCGGCTTTGGACCGAACCCAGGCCAAAACGGCGGGTGCCCAATCCCGAAAATCCGGAAAATCTTTGAAACCTTTGCCGCCGGCCGGCGTCCATCGTTTTGCAACAGTCTTCCTCCGCTTAGCGGAGGAATTGGGGTAAGTAAGCAAAAGCGGGCCGTCTAGGGGTAGGCGGCCCGCTTCATTTTCCCGGGTCGCCACGAGCCCGCGTATTTTGTCCTCACCCCTGTGAGCAAGATCCGCCGGCCCGGGGTAAGTCAGCGACCCAACGCCCGATACGGTTGTGACAGTTCGGCTACATTAGCAGGTTTTCTTAACTCCATTATTTACATTCGGCACGGTTCGTGCATGGTTATTCACAAGATATCCACCGATGGAACACCTGCGCGGGGCGACAGCCCCAAATTCGCGGATACGGATCTCGGCCAAGGTTAAGACCTTCGTGCTCGACACGAATGTTCTGCTCCACGACCCGCAATCCATCTTCAAATTCGAGGAGAACAACCTCACCATCCCCGTCGAGGTCCTCGAGGAGCTCGACTCGATCAAGGGTGAGCAATCCACGGAGCGCGGCCGCAACGCCCGCCGCGTGCATCGCATCCTCCAGGAGCTTTTGCCTGACTCACGGGCGATGCACGAGGGCGTCGAGCTGCCCAACGGCGGCACGCTTTCGGTCATCATCAACCCGTACCTGATCGACCCCGCCCGGCACTCGCCGGCCATGACGCGGCTCCGCGCGATCCTGCCCGACCTCACCAAGAAGGACAACCGCATCATCGCCGCCGCGTTGTTCGTCCAGGAACAGTTCCCGCCGCCGACGATCCTCGTCACGAAGGACGTCAATGTGCAGCTCAAGGCCCGCGCGGTCGGGCTCGAGTCCGAGGACTACCTCAACGACAAGGTGCCGCAGGCCGACGAGGAGGCCAGCTACAGCGAGGTGGCGCTCAACGTTTACGAGCTGCAGCGCTTCTGCTCCGAGGGCATCTACGAGCTGTCGACGACGGTCGCGAAGCGGCTCTACACCAACGAATACGTCCTCCTGCGCTCCGACGAGGGCAAGACGATGCCCGCCCGCTACTATGGCGAGGGCCTCGTGCGTCGCCTGAAGATCCCCGATTTCGTCAAGGCGCCGGGCGGCCTGCCGATCCGCGCCCGCAACCTCGAGCAGCAGTTCTTCATGGATGCGCTGCTCGACGACAGCATCAGCATGCTGACCTGCTACGGCAAGGCCGGCACCGGCAAGACCCTGCTCTCGATCGGTTGCGCGCTGCACCAGACGCACGACGACCAGTCGCGCTACGACGGCGTCTCCATTTCCCGCCCCGTGATGGCGCTCGGCAAGGACATCGGCTTCCTCCCGGGCACGCTCGAGGAGAAGATGAAGCCCTGGCTGCAGCCGTACTACGATGCGCTCGAGGTCCTCATCCCGTCGAAGCCGCCGAAGGAGCCGCAGTTCGCCGCCAAGAAGGTCTCCAAGAAGAAGCAGAAGAAACGCGACGAGCAGATGTACGCCGCGATGCTCACGCCCCAGCCGAGCCACGCGAGCCACCACAACGGCCACAATGGTTCCGGCACGCCGGTCAAGCCGTACGAGCGCCTGCTGAAGAGCGGCCTCGTCGAGATCGAGGCCCTGGCCTTCATCCGCGGCCGCTCGATCGCCCGCCGCTTCTTCATCCTCGACGAGGCGCAGCAGCTCACGCCACACGAGGCGAAGACCGTGATCACCCGCATTTCCGAAGGCTCCAAGATCGTCCTGATCGGCGACCCCGCCCAGATCGACAACCCGTATGTCGACTCGCGCAGCAACGGCCTCGTCTACTGCCACAACCGCATGAAGGGCCAGGCCATCGCCGCGCACGTGAAGCTGGTGAAGGGCGAGCGCTCGCGCCTGGCGGAGCTGGCGGCGGATCTGCTCTGACACGCCGGCGGCGCCGATTCTCAGCTTGCTGGTTCCGCCCAACCGGCGAAAAATGCCGCGCGTGGATCCCCAGCCGCCGGTACTCCCCACTGTCCTTGCGCCCGATCGCGCGGCGGAGCTGCTGGAGTCGCAGCGGCAAAACCGGCAGCTGACCGAAACCATCGTCGCTTTGCGGACCAGCCTGGAAGAGACCGATGCCGGGCGGCAGGCGGCGGTCCAGGCGGCGGTCGCAGCCTCGGCCGACGAGGTCAGGCTCCTGCGCGCGGCCGTTTCCGCGCTCCGCGACGAACTCCAGGCCCTGCAGGCCGCCAAGGATGCCGCCGTCCAGGCCGCCGTCGCCGCCGGGACCGACGAGGCCCGCCAGCTCCACGCGACCATCCAGGCTCTCCGTGACCAGCTCGAACGCGAACTGGCCGCCCACCAGGACGCCCTCGCGACCGAACGCCATGCGCACGCCGACGAGACCCGCCAATTGCATGAAACCATCGCGGCCCTCCGCGCCGCGCTCGAAGCCAACCATGGACGCTGAAACCCCTGCTCCCCGCGCCGCCGGCTCCCGCGCCGGGCGCGAAACCCTCGCCGTGCTGCGTGCGCGCCTGCGCCGCAGCGAGATGCTCATCAAGCTCACGCAGCGCGTTGCGGCCATCGACAACCTCGACGAACTCCTCGCCACTTTGGTCGAGGTCACCGCCAACGAGACCGACGCCGAGCGCGGCTCCCTGTTTCTCAACGACGCCGCCACCGGCGAACTCTACTCGCGGGTCGCCCAGGGCACCTTCAACCGCGAAATCCGTCTGTTGAACACCGCCGGCATCGCCGGCGCGGTCTTCCAGAGCGGCGAGGGCCAGATCGTCGACGACGCCTACGCCGACCCGCGGTTCAACCGCGACGTGGACGAGAAGACCGGCTTCAAGACCCGCTCCATCCTCTGCGTGCCGATCCGCACCGCCAAGGGCGAGATCATCGGCGTCGTCCAGACCCTCAACAAGCGCGCCGGCCGCTTCACCGACAGCGACCGGGAGCTGCTCGAGGCCATGGCCCTGCAGGCCGCCGCCGCGCTGCAGAACACGCAGTACATCGAGCGCATGAAGCGCACGCGGCAGCAGGAGATGGAGTTCCTCGACCTCGTGTCCGACATCACCAGTTCCCTCGAGCTCTCGGTCCTGCTGCGCCGCGTCATGAGCGAGGCCACGCGCATGCTCAAGGCCGACCGCTCCACGCTCTTCCTCAACAACGAGAAGACCAACGAGCTCTGGTCCGAGGTGGGCGAGGGGCTCAACGCCGTGCAGATCAAGCTGCCCAACACCGCGGGCATCGCCGGCGCCGTTTTCCAGTCGGGCAAGACCATCAACATCCCGCACGCCTACGCCGACCTGCGCTTCAACCCCGCCTTCGACAAGAAGACCGGCTATTTCACGCGTTCCATCCTCTGCGTGCCGGTCGTGAACAAGAACGGCAAGGTCATCGGCGTCACCCAGGCGCTCAACAAGCGCGGCGGCCCCTTCTCCGCCGAGGACGAGGCCCGGCTCAAGGCCTTCACCGCCCAGGTCTCCATCGCCCTCGAGAACGCCAAGCTCTTCGACGACGTGCAGAACATGCGGAACTACAACCAGTCGATGCTGGAGAGCATGTCCAACGGCGTCATCACGCTGAACGACGAGGGCCGCATCCACACGTGCAACGCCGCCGGCTACCGCATCCTCAAGGCCCGCGAGGCCGACGTCCTCGGCAAGCCCGTGGCCGAGTTCTTCACCGGGCCCAACGCCTGGCTCGCCGAGCGGCTCAAGGCACTCGGGGCCGCGGGGGCGAAGAGCGACGTGCTCATGGACGCCGAGATCGAGGCCCGCGGCGAGAAGCTGAGCGTCAACCTCACCTTCCAGCCCCTGATCAGCCTCAAGGGCCAGCGCGTCGGCTCCCTGCTGATGATCGAGAACATCAGCAACGAGAAGCGCATGAAGTCCACCATGGCGCGCTACATGGACCCCGGGCTGGCCGACCGCCTCCTCGCCGGCGGCGGCGAGGCCCTCGGCGGCCAGAGCGTCGAGGCCACCGTCCTCTTCTCCGACATCCGTTCCTTCACCACGCTCACCGAGGAACTCGGCGCCCAGGGCACCGTCGCCCTGCTCAACGAGTACTTCACGATCATGGTGAACTGCATCACCACCGAGGGTGGCATGCTCGACAAGTTCATCGGCGACGCGATCATGGCGGAGTTCGGCATCCCGATCCCGCACGGCGATGACGCCGACCGCGCGCTGCGCGCCGCCATCGCCATGATCAACGAGCTGCGTGCGCTCAACACCAAGCGCCAGCAGCGGGGCCAGAAGCCGATCCTCATGGGGGTCGGGCTCAACACCGACACCATCGTCTCGGGCAACATCGGTTCGCCCAAGCGCATGGACTACACCGTCATCGGCGACGGCGTGAACCTCGCCTCCCGCCTCGAGAGCGCCTGCAAGGAGTACAGCGCGCAGATTCTCATCAGCGAGTTCACCTACCGGAAGCTCAAGGGCACGTACCGCACCCGCGAGGTCGACAAGGTCGTGGTCAAGGGCAAGACCGAGCCCGTGTCGGTCTTCGAGGTGCTCGACTACCACAACGACGAGACCTTCCCGAGTCTGCCCGACGTGGTGAACCAGTTCCGCACGGCGCTGGCGCACTACCGCAAGGGCGAGTTCGACCGTGCGATCGCGGGATTCAAGGACACCCTCGCCCTGCATCCCGGCGACAAGCTGAGTGCGACCTACATCCAGCGCTGCGAGTACCTCAAGTCCCACCCGCCCGAGGGCGAGTGGGAGGGCGTCTGGGTCATGAAGTCGAAGTGACCCGCGGGGCGCGTCACCGCGCCTCGGGCGCGGTGTGCTCGGCTTCGCGCGCGAGCAGCCACAGGAGGTCGGCCAGGCGGTTCACGAAGCGCAAAAGCTCGGGTCGCACGCTGCGGCCATGCGCGGGGAGGCCGACCAGGCGGCGCTCGGCGCGGCGGGCGGTGACGCGGGCGTGCTCGATCGCGGCGGCGCGGGCATTGCCGCCCGGGGTCGCCCAGTCGTCGAACTTCAGGCCCTTGGCCTCGAGCGCGACGATGCCGGCATCCAGGCGCGCGGTGTCGGCGTCGCCGATCTTGGCGAACTTCGAGGCGGCGTAGCGCGCCGCATCGGCCTCGGCGCAGGCGAGTTCGCCCATGAGGGCCACGAGGCTCTGCTGCAGGTCCCGGATCAGGGCCACCAAGGTCGCGTCGCCGGCGCCGAGCTGCGGCTTGATGGCGCCGAGGGCGACATTCAGTTCGTCAAAGACGCCCACGGCCTCGATCTGCGGGTGATCCTTCATCACTCGCTGGCCGTAAAGCAGGCCGGTGCTGCCGTCGTCGCCGGTCCGGGTTGCGATCGAGCTCATGGGGCCTTAGCGGCCTCGCGGGTGCGCTGGGCCAGTTCGCGCACGGCCTTGTCGACGCTGGCGCGGACCTTTTTTTCCATGCGGTCGATGAACAGCGTGCCCTGCAGGTGATCGTATTCGTGCTGGATGCACCGGGCCAGCAGGTCGTTGCACTTCAGGACATGCGGCGTGCCGTGCTGGTCCTGGAAGGTGACGGTGATCGCGTCGGGCCGGAAGACGTCGCCCCGGATGCTGGGAAACGACAGGCAACCCTCCTCGAGGGCGTAGTCGTCGGTGCCGCGTTCGACCGTGATCGTGGGATTCGCGATCACGAGCGGCATGAAGAGGTCGAGCGGCGGCTTGGCGCCGTCGAGTTCCCAGGTGAATTCGGCCTCGGCGGCGCGCAGGTCCACCACGCAGAGCTGCAGGGCGTGCCCGACCTGTTGTGCGGCGAGACCGATCCCGTGGGCCTCATGCATCGTCGCGATCATCGCGTTCGCCAGGTCGGCCAGCTTCGAGTCGAATGCGGTGATTTTCGCGCCCTTGCGGCGCAAAATCGGGTCGTTGTAGTGAACAATCGTCAGGGACATCGGTCGGTGTGACCCAAATATCGTGGGTTTGCCTAACTGCCGCCGCAATTCAATACTCCTGTCCGCATGAACTCCGCCCCGGTTCAGCCGTCCTTCAGCCGCGCATGGCTTGGCCTGGCCGGCGGCTTGGTGCTGGCGGTCGCCGCGTGGACGCTGCCGGTCAACCTCAACTCGATCCCGCCGGCGCTGCTCGCCGCGGCGGGGCGGGGCACGCCTTCCGTCACCGACCTCGGCCGGCAGCTGGTGGCGGCCGAGAAGATCGGCCCGGCTGAGCTGGTGCTGACGGCGGCGCAGGCGATCGGAGCGGCTGATGCTCCGGTGCTCGCGACCGAGATTACCGCGCTCGCGCAGCATCAGCGCGAGCTCGTTGCCTGGGGCGGCTGGGATCCTTTCCTTGAGCCGTTGACCAAGCTGCGCGGGCCCGGTGCCGCCCCGGCGACCAGCACGCCGGTCCTCGATTTCCTCCTGCCGGGTCAGGCGCGGGCCTCGCTGCAGGGTTATCTGGCGAACTCGCGTTCGCTCGGGGTGCAGGCCCTGCTGCGAACCTTGCCCATCACCTCGACTGGCCGTTTCGTGCCCGCCCGGCAACCGGGCGGGCAGCCGCTTGAGGCTGTCACCTTGCTGACCGCGCTGTTGTACCAGGGTGAGCATTTGTCGCCCTCCCTGCAGCGCGAGCTGCGTCTGGGGGCGGAGGCCGCGGTGGCCACCGGTCAATTGGGCGAGCTGGAGCCGTTCTTCATGGATCTGCTTTCGCTTGGCCGCCGCCTCAACTGGGTGCAGCTGGGCGAGCTCCTTCGTCGCACGCAGGACGCGCGGACCGTCGGCGAATACGCCCATCTCGCCCGGGTCGCGCCCGACCGCCTCGCCCTGATCTACACGGCGGCGCTGTGCTCCGACTCGGCCGATCGCGTGGCCAGCTACCTGATCCAATTTGGCTCCGCCGGTCTGGCCGACGTGCGGCTGGCCCTCACCCACGGGCAGGGCGCGGTGCGCCAGCTCCTGCTGCGCCAGGTGCCCATCAACCGCGAGGCCGGCCCGGCCCTCGGCGGCACCGCCGCCCTGGCGCTCCTGCATCCCCGCCTCACGCTCGCGGCCAAGTACCTCGCCTACCTGCTGGGCGCCTTCCTGGTCTTCCGCGGCCTCGACCGCCTCGTCTTCCCGCCGGCCGAGCGCGTCGCGCTCGCCCTCCCGCGGGCGAAAAGCGGCGTCCTGGCCTTGCTTTTCGCCGCGCTGCTGGTGCTCGCGACCGAGCCCTTCCTGCTGCGTGCTGCGCCGCCCTCCGATTTCAAGGC
>CAZGJB010000100.1:0-11252 GCA_964526145.1 uncultured Opitutaceae bacterium | reverse complement strand
CATACCGAATTTCACGGTAATTTTCGTAATGCAGGATTCCCAAGATTTCCGCGCCATTAGTGTAGATCAGTGGTTCTACCGGTCGGATCTCTGCGTTCTTTGCGTTCCTTGCGGTTAACTCCGTCCATTCCGTTCATTTCGGTTCGACGTCCTCGATGACGAGTTCGCAGACGGTGGCGGTCTCCTCCATGTGCAGCACGCGCACCCGCAGGCGCGTCGTCGTGACCGGCTCGAAACGCACGAGATAGTTCGCCTCACGGTCACGGGTGAACACCTCCACCCACTGCGACCCGTCCCAGCGATCCAGCGCATAGGCGCGGATGCGGATGGGGCGGCTGCGCTCCTCGTACTTGAAGGCGTGGATCGTGCGGGGGCGGCTGAAGGTGAGCTCGAGCGTGGCGCTCGTCTGGCCCTCCGGCGCGGACCACTCCGTGTCGGGATCGCTGTCGACCGCGAGCTGCGCGGCGTACTGCGCCGCCGGCTCGCGCGTGACCGAGGCCGTCGCCGTCACCTCCGGCGGCAGCGCGATCGCGGGGAGGTCGGTCGCCGGGCCGTCGAGTTCCAGCCGCACGAGCGTGACGATCGGCTGGCGGTCCGCCGCCGGCACCGTGACCGTCAGCGCATCGGCCGTCTGCTCGACCTGCACGGTGCCGCCCGTGAGCACGGTGGCGCCGAGCACCCGGCGCGGCAGGGGCGGCAGCACGAGGCGGTCGCCGTCCCAGCGCAGGATGTGCAGGTACACGAACCGGTCGCGGCGCGTGCTCGCGAGGGCGCTGGTCGGCTTGTAGGGCCCGCCGCGCGTGCCGTAGATGCTCTCGCCGTGGCGCCCGAGCCAGGCGCCGACCTCGTTGAGGCGCTCGACCATGCGCGGCTCGAAGCTGCCGTCGGCCATCGGGCCGACGTTGAGCAGCAGGTTGCCGTCGCCCCCGGCGCAGTAGATCAGCGCGCGCAGGAGCTTTCGGAAGGATTTCAGCTCGTCGTTCGGTTTCCACGCCCACTGCGTGCCGATCATCATGCAGCTCTCCCACGGCTTGTCGTCGCGGTAGCGGCCGATGCGCTCCTCGGGCGTCACGTAGTCGCCCGGCACGGCGGCGCGGTTGTTGACGAGGATGCCGGGCTGCAGCGCGCGGAGGAACGGGATGAGGCGCCGGCCCTGCTCGGGCCAGTGCGCGCCGGCCATCGAGTCGAACCACACCGTCTGGATGGGGCCGTAGTCGGCGACGAGCTCGGCGAGCTGCTTCATCATGTACTGCGTGTAGCGCTCGACGTCGGCCGTCGGTTTCACCGGCGTATCCTTCGGGCCGTAGTAGGGGCCGCTGAAGGGGAACTGCGGGTGGTGCCAGTCGGCGATGCAGTAGTACACGCCGAAGGCGAGCCCGCCGCGGCGGCAGGCGTCGGCCAGCTCGCGCACGACGTCGCGGCCGAAGGGCGAGCGCATGATGTTGTACTCGGTCTGCTGCGTGTCCCAGAGGCAGAAGCCATCCATGTGCTTGGCGATGAGCACGACGTAACGCAGGCCGGCGCCCTGCGCCATGCGCACCCACGCGTCGGCGTCGAACTTGACCGGGTTGAACCGCGTGTAGAGCCGGTCGTATTCATCGGCCGGCACCTCGCGGCCGCGGGACCAGCCGAGTTCCGTGCCGGCCAGCGTCACGGGGCCCCAGTGGATGAAGAGCCCGTAGCGGCGCGCGGTGAAATCGGCCAGCGAGGCGGGGTCGGCGGTCTGCAGGGTCGGATCGACGGCGGACTCGAGGCCGTGGAAGCCCTCGCCGAGACCGTGCGCCACCGGGGTGGCTGCCGGGTCGCCGGCGCGGACGGAGAGAGGAACCCAGGACATGGCGAGGAGCAGCGTGACCGCGGGGAGGATGCGCATGGGGAGGCCGGCAAGGCAAAGGATTTACTGCCAGACCGGGCCGGCGGTGGCGAGCGCGCCGCGGAGCGCCGCCGGAAATAGCTTGCCCGCGGGCGCAGTTGGCCACCTTGGATGCACGCATGGAAAAGCGGATCAGCCTCCGGGACATCGCCCGGCGCGCCAACGTGCACTTCACCACCGTGGGCCTGGCGCTGCGGCACGACCCGCGGGTGACGCCCGCGACCGCGGAGCGCATCCTGCGCGTCGCCCAGGAGCTGGGCTACACGCACGACGCGATGTTGTCGGCCCTGTCGGCCTACCGGCACCGCAACACCGAGCGGCATGCCGGCGTGATCGGCTGCATCGTCACGTACCCGCCGTCGGAGCTGGAGACGAACACGACCGAGCGCCAGCTGATCGCGGGCATCACCCGGCACGCGCACGCCCAGGGCTTCGGCGTGGATTCCTTCCAGATCAACGCTCCCGGCATGACGCCGGAGCGGCTGAACCGCATGCTCGTCGCCCGCGGCATCCAGGGCCTGATCCTCACGCCGCGCCTGCCGCAGCCCGGGCCGATGCCGGACCTCGACTGGAACCAGTTTTCCCCGGTGGCGGTCGGCTACTCCATCACCAACCTGCGGGTGCACCGGGCCTGCACGCACAGCGCCCACAACATCCGCCTCGCGCTGCGCGAGCTGCGCACGCTCGGGTACCGTCGCGTCGGTCTCGTGTTCCCGCAGGAGATCTTCGAGCGCACCTACGGCCTCGTGCTCGGCACCTACCTGGCCGAGCAGTCGTTGCTGCCGCCCGCGGAGCGCGTCGCCCCGCTGATGGACAACCAGATCACGAAGGCGATGCTGGGCCGGTGGCTGAAGGCGCAGCGGCTGGACTGCGTGATGCTCACGGCCTACCCGCTGGAGATGGCGGCGTGGATCCGCGAGCTGGGCTACCGCGTCCCGGAGGATCTCGGCATCTGCCTCGGCCAGCTCTACGGCAAGACCGAGGGCTTCGCCGGGATCGACAACCAGGCCGACCTGCTCGGCGAGGCCGCGGCGAGCTTTGCCGTGTCGCTGCTGCAGCAGAACGAGCGCGGCCTGCCGGCCTACCCGCGGACGATCAGCGTCGAGGGCCGCTGGGTCGAGCGCCCGACGGTGCGGAAGGTCCCATGAAAAAAGGGCCGCACCGTGAGGTGCGGCCCTGGGGGCTAAACGGAAACTACAAACTAGAGCGGATCAGAAGCGGAAGCCCGTCGTGAGGCGGAATTCCAGGCCGTTGCTACGGGTGATGTCGTTGATCTCATTCGTAGCGTTGAGCACGTTGAACTGGAAGTCCGTCGGGATGCCGGCGAGCTTGGTGCTGTAGTTCGCGAACAGATCGATGATGACCTCGGAGGGCACCATGATGTTGATCGAGACGTTGTTCTGCAGGCTGTACTCATCCGAGTAACGGAGCGCGCCACCCAGGCTCAGGCCCTGCAGGCTGCCGTCGACGAAGTTGTACTTGCCGATGAAGTTCGCACGGTGCTCGGGCGACTTCTGCAGGCGGCGGCGGGCGTGCTGGTTGGTCAGGGCGCCCGGGGTCGCCGGATTCAGGGTCTTGTCGCTCACCGTCTTCGCCGTGTACTGCCAGGCGTAGTTGGTGATCAGCTGGAACTTCCGGTTCGGGGTCCAGGCGAGGTCGAACTCGAGACCCTCGGCGCGCACCACACCACCGTTGGTGAAGTACTGCACCTGGTTGGCCGCGCTGCCGCTGAGGTTACGCGGGTCGGAGACGATCTTCACGAAGTCGGCCTGGATGATGCCGTCGCGCTCGTCGCTGTACATCGAGAGCGTGCCGGAGAACTCGCTGTCGTTGAAGTCGGTCTTGACGCCCCACTCGTAGCCCTTCTCGGAGACGTTATCCAGCTGCACCGGATTGTCGGAGGGCAGCACGCCGCCGCCGAGGATGCTCAGCTGGTTGGTGAAGCTCACCATTTCGCTGGCCGAGGCGAAGACGTGGAAACCCTTCATCACGGTGAAGATCGCACCGTAGGTCGGGCTGTAGTCGGAACGGCCCGTGTTGATGAGCTCCGAGCGACGGACACCGGCGAGGAGGTTCAGCCGGCCGTCCATGGCCTGACCGCGATAGCTGAAGGTCATGGCCTCGAAGTTGCCGATCGAGAGGTTGGTCTGGCGCGGGCCGGAGGCGACCACCTGGTAGATGCCCTGCGCGGGCTTGCCGCTGAACGGATCGTAGTGCTGGTAGGCCGACGCACCCGTGAGGTCGTAACCGGCGTAGCTCTTGCTGCCGGCCGCGGCCTTGGCGAGGTCGATGGTGACGTTGTCGATGGTGGCCACCGAGCGATCCTTCTCATAACCGAGCGAGAGGAAGTGCTTCATGCCCAGGGCCTCGATCTCGTAGGACAAGTCGACCTGCTGGGCGTCGGACGAAGCCCAGCGGTGCGGGGTCCAGGAGATGGCCGCCGCGGCGTTCATGGCGTTCACGCGACCGTCAGGACGCAGGCCGGCGACCGGCTGGAACAGCTGGCGGGTGAAGGCCGTGTTGTTGACCATGTGCAGCCAGTGGTAGCGGATCGAGAGGTTCTCGAACGGCGTGAAGTCGAGCGCCACGTCGGCGAGGTGCGAGTTGCCGTCGTAGTTGGAGTCCGGACCCTTCGACAGGTACTTGTCGCCGCGGTCCGAGAAACGCCACCAGTCAATCGTGTTGCCCGTGAAGTAATAGGGGGCGGTGCCGGTCATGCCGAGGATGTCGTTCGACCAGTTGGTCATGTAGCTGTTCTGCACGACGCCCTGGGTCGAGCCGTTGGGATTGCCCGTCGGGTAGCCCCAGCGCTCGTTGATCTTGGCGAGGGCGGCGGCGTCATCGGCCAGATTGTAGGCGGACTTCATGTAGGCGATGATCTGCGGCGTCGGGCTCATGACATTCTGCCAGTACTGCGGATTCATCGCGAGATTCCACTCGAAGGTCGCGTAGGGCTGATTCTGCTTCGTCGAGGCGAACTCGGCGGTCATCTGGAACTTGCTGTTCGGGCGCCAGGTGAAGGACGGATCGATGAAGACCAGCTGGTCATTCTCCTGACCGTCGACGCGGCCGTCCTTGTTCTGGTAGGAACCGATCAGGCGCATCGCCAGGCCGTGTTCCTTGCTGATGACGTACTGCGTATCCATCACCGCCTTGTAGAAGGAGTAGCTGCCGACGGTGACCCGGAAGTCGGTGGCGTTGATGAACTGCGGCTTCTTGGTGACGTAGTTCGCGACGCCGTTGGGCGTGGAGTTCGTGTAGTACAGGGCGACCGGGCCCTTCGCGATCTCGACGCGCTCGAGGTTGTCCACCGGGATGATCGGCGTCAGCGAGAAGGAGCTCGCGAGACCCAAGCCGTTGTAGAAGATCGGCAGCTGGAAGCTGCGGAGCGTGTAGATGCCGGCCTGGCCGATTTCCGCCTCACCCACCATGACGGTGCTGCTGTAGCGGAAGACTTCCTTGGGGAGCGCCACGCTCATGTCGCGCAGCAGTTCGCCCGAGATGATTTCCACGGACTGCGGATTCTCGACGACGGGAATCGCGATACGGGACGTCGTGACGGTGCTGCTCTTGCGGTAGCCGTAATCCTTTTCCGCCTGGACTTCGAAGGGTGAGAGTTTGACCACGGCGTCGGCGTCGGTGTCCTTGGCCGCTTCCACCGGGATGGTCGATTCTCTGGCCGCCTGCCCAAAGGCAAGGGAGGCGCCCAGAACCGCTAACAGATAAACACGGCCCGTGCCGTGCATCGCTGACAGTATGGTTTTGTTGCTCATATTTATGGGTAACACTTGGGGGTGTGTTAGTTCTTAGGGATGCTGACGTGACTGACCAAAGGGGTCGGGACGCCGCACGGGTATGCGGCAAGGCGTTGGGGCTCTTCAGGGCGGGGTGACCACAAGCGAACAGGCGGGGATACTCGGCGGTTACGAAGGGGCGATGGGGGGGGTAGTGCCTACAGGGAGTGGCGCAGACCCCGGCGCCTCACAATGCGCCCGACATACTACCCGTAGAATCCTACAGCCGGTCCGCGGGTCCGCGCGCGGCGGCTTCGGCCCGGCGCCGCTGCTCCGCCTGCAGGGTCTCGCGGTGCTCGCGCTGCCAGAGAAAGATCGAGCGCACGGCCGGCTGCGGCCGCACGACTTCACCGGCGGCGCGCACCCGGTTGCCGCGCTCGACGGCCGGCGCGATCGCGCCGCCGGCCAGTTGCCGGACCGGCCCGTAGAACCGATTGTCGATCACCTCGACCCCGATGCAATCGGGCGTGCCGAGATAGATCGCCGCCGGCTCCGGCGCCAGCAGCACGAACACGTTGCCCTGGATGAGATGGTCGAAGCTCGCCGTGCGGGCCACGACGCCGGGCCCGCGGCCGACGACGAACAGGTTGTGGAGGATGAGCCAGGCCTCGTTCATGCCGCCCATCCAGAGCCCGGCCTTCGGCGAGGAGATGCTGCAGTTGTAGACCACGTTGCGCGGTCCGTTGGGACCGTGGCCGCGATCCTCGGGCGGCGAGGCCCACATGCCGTTGCCGTAGGCGCCGTCGCGCTGCGTGGATTCCACGATCAGCTCCTCGTAGAGGTTCTCGTTGGTCCAGCCCGCGTGCCACTGGGCATCGCTGCCGTGAAACACGCTCCGGCGGATGACGTTGCCCGAGGACGCCCATTGCACGACCGGCGCGTGCCGCATCGCGTGGGTGGTCACGTCCTCCATCAGGCAGTCGAACGCGTGCTCCCAGCCGATGTAGCCGGATCCGCCGATGTTGTACCACACGCGATCGAAGACCGCGTCGCGCACCTCGCAGCGCTTCGCGTGCGGCATGTAGAGGGATTTGTCACCGGCGCGCACGACCTCGACCCCGCGCACCCAGCTCTCCCAGCCGTACTCGAACATGAAGCCGTGGATCATCGCCTGCACCTCCTGCTCGAAGCCGAGATCCTCGATCCCGCAGTGCACCTGCGCGACCAGGCGCTGCACCGAGGCGCCATCGATCACGGGAAACTCGAGGCGCAGGGCCTCGCCCAGCCACACCTGGTTCCCCTCCACCCGCGTGAGCTGGTAATGATTGGTGCGGATCTGGGCGCCGGGCCGCGCCGAGCCCGTGAGGCGGTCCCATCGCGCGGTGGCCGGCGCGTTGACCTGGATGCGATCGCCCGCCGCGAAGCCGTGCCCGGGGGCCAGGTCGAGATGCATGTCGCCCCGCCGGCCATCCGCCGTGAGCGGAATGCGTTCGCCAACCAAGCCCCGGCCGGCAAAGCCGATCATCGCCAACGAACCATAACCGCGCTCCGCCGGCACCGGCGTCGCATCCAGGTGCACGCGACGCGTGAACGCGCGCGGCGGACCCTGCCGGTACGTGGCGGTGACGGTCAGCTCGGTCTCGCCAGCCCCGACCGCCGCCACGAGGTCCTGGCCCGAGAATCGGAAGAAGATCTGCGTTTCCCAACGCCCGGCCCGGGTGATCCGCTGCACGCTCTTTCCGGCCGCCGTGATCTCGACGCCGGTGAGGCCCTCGGGATCGAGCCACACATAATAGTAGTTCTGCGGATGGATCCGCCCGTCCGCCGGGATGCCATGCAACTCCGGCGCCTCGCCCCGCTTCGAGAAACGCGAAACAATCCGGGTCTTTTTCGCGCCGGCGCCGCGAAGCACGATGTTGTCGCCCTTGATGAGGACAGGGCGGTCCAGGTGGTAAACGCCGGCCGGGATGAAGAGCACCCCACCCTCGGGTCGCGCCTCGAGGACGGCCACGGCCCGCTGCAGCGCCGCGGCATCGTCCCGCCCGTCGTCCGGCACGGCCCCGAAAGCAGTCGCATCATGCGTGTTCGCGCGCACCGGGATGCCGCCCGGTATGCCGACGCGCGTCCAATCCGGGTAAACCACGCCGTCGGGCCCGACCACGTCGGCCGGTGTCACCCGGTTCAGCTCGTGCGCCCGGATCCGGTACGTGCCCGCCCAAGGCGGCGCGGTGCGGCCGGTTTCCAGGTTCTGGCCCTCGTGGACGCGGTTGGAATCCAGCAGGGTGTTGCGGTCCCAATCCGGCGGCCGCAGCGCGTAGGCGGACTGCTCCGCCACGAGCCGTCCGGACTGGTCATAGACCTGCATGAGGCAAAAGAGCGGGAAGTCCGCCTCGGGCACGCTCCGGCGCTGCTCGTAGGTGATGACGCCGTCCTGTGGCGACACGGTGAAGTCGAAGGCCAGCACCCGGCGCATGCCGACGCGGTGGTACGTGCAGACTTCCTGCGCGACGGTCCGGCCGTTGAGCAAAATGTCGAACACACGGCGCGCCGGCTCGCCCATCGTCATCTCGGTGTAGGCCAGATGCACCCGATGGGGCTCGGCCTTCAGCCCGGACACGCGCAGGCCGATCTCGCCCGCGCACCCGGTCTGGTAGATCTTCTGCAGTTCCTCGGGCACCTCCTCCACTTCCGGCTCATAATGCCGGTGGGTGTACCGCGGCTCGCCGATCACGGTCACGGACACGGGGGCCGGCTCCGCCGCCCCACTCCACCCAGCGACCAAAACAACCAAGGCCGACAACGCCAAAGCGCGGGGGTTCATGCCCCCAATCCAACCGGGGCCGACGCCCGTGGCGAACCGGGAGTGGTCCTACTTGTAGGAACACCGGAGCATCGCACCCCCGCGGAATCCCGGGGTTCCGGTCCGAGCAAGATCGAACCTACCCGAC
Organism: uncultured Opitutaceae bacterium; assembly: GCA_964526145.1. Taxonomy (GTDB): domain Bacteria; phylum Verrucomicrobiota; class Verrucomicrobiia; order Opitutales; family Opitutaceae; genus UBA2377. The sequence continues at coordinate 2,697 of CAZGJB010000100.1, read as the reverse complement.
CTCGAACGCGGCCGAATAGGCGACGACGTTGCGCCCGGAAATCTTCAGGCGGATGTATTTCCCTTTCAGCGCGTCGAGATTCGCGTGGTTCTTCCACACGACTTCCCGGCGCAGGCTGTCGCCGGTGACGGGCACGCAGTCCGCCGTGGCGAAACCCTCGTACTCGGAACCGTAACCCGGCCGCTTGACCGTGACGGTCACCTCGCCGCTGCAGACGAAATTCAGGAAGAGGCGGCCGCCGGGGCAGACAAAGGGCAGCGTGGCGAAATACCCGTCGTGCTCCGTCTGCTGGCCGACGAGGCGATCCTTCCGGAAGGTGGCATACGCCAGCGACGGCCGCTGCGCGGGGTTGCCGCCGGTGTCGGCCGCGTCGTGCCGGTCGGCCGAGGCGTAGTAGTAATAGCGGTATTCGTCCCCGACCAGAATCGGCTCCGCCAAGCCGACGTACGCACCGCCGCTGTCGTACGAGCCCGGGGCGCCGGGCGACAGGACGCGCGGGCGCGACGGCATCCGCCGCCAGTTGAGGTTGTCCCCACTCTCGATCAGTTCGACCCAAGTCGTCTGCGTCGCGAGGTCATAGAGGTTGAGAAACCCCAGGGTGCGGCCGGCCAGCGTGAAGGCGGATTGGTTGTAGAAATTGGTGCCCTCGTTGTCGCCGTGATCGGGCGTGAAGATCCATTGCGGCTCCGTCCAGTTCTTGAAGTCGTCGCTGTAGGAAATCATCCGGCTGCGGTTGCCGGCGTGCCGGTCCTTCAGGAACGCGAAGTACCGGCCGGTGCGCTGGTCCTGCCAGATGGACGAGGCGTCCTGCGACGGCAGCACGGTGCCGGAGAACGTCCAGCGCAGGCCATCCGGCGACACGAACAGGCAGACCCCGGTGAGGTCGGCGTCCTTCGTGTCGATGTGAAACAGCGACATCTTGTAGCGCCGCGCCGGATCCGGATCGATCAGGTCCTCGATCACCGTGCTGGCATCGTTGTAGTACGAAGCCCACGCGAAGATGATGTTGTTGCCGGGAAACTGGTCCGAGAAATACAGGTTCAACGCGGGCCGGTGCCAGGTGAGGCCGTCGTCGGACTCGGCGTAGCAGACGACGCAGTGGTTCTTCCCCTGCATGGAATTGTCGACGAGGACCGCACCCTCCTGCGCCCCCGGGAAATCCGTGTTGTAGAAAAACTTGAATTTCCCGTCCACCCGCGAGCGGATGACGCTGCCCCAGTTGATCCCACCGCGACCCTCCCAGGGCATCGACGCGGTCATGACCGGATTGCCGGCGGGCTTCTTCAGCGGCTCGAAGCGGTCGAAGCAGTTCTTCCGCTCGGTGATGTTGCCGGGACTGAAGAGCACCTCGCGCGACCCGCCCGTGGCGGGCGCCGCGGCGACCGGCGCCGGCCCGCCCGACGCGGAGAGCTTGAGGTTCGCGAGCGGCAGCGCAGCGGCCAGCAGCGTGGTGTTTTGCAGGAAGGTGCGGCGGGTGGATTTCATGGTGGGGCGAGGGTCACAGATGCAAGGCCCGGTGCTGCACGTAGGCCGCGTGCAATTCATCGGTGCCGGGCGCGCCGATGTTCACGAGGTCGCTGCGCCGGTTCATGAGGCCCTGGTACTGGTAGATGATGAGCTTGTCGGCAATCGGGGCCGCGACGCCCAGCTGGCGCTCCAGCCGCTCGAACGCGCAGGGGGTGCAGATGCGGCGCCCATCGGGACGCTTCTCGGTGTATTCAAAGACCTCGCAGTTCACCCACATCTGCTGGCCGAGCTTTTCGTGGAGCGGCTTGATGAGACTGTAGCCCTCGGCGGCCACATAAAAGTTGAGGCTCGGGTACACCTTCTCGAAGCCGGCGTGGTCCTGGTAGGCGAAGATGTCGACGTTCAGCTGCTCCAATTGCCGCTGCAGCGGGTCCAGTTGCTCGGGGCGCGGCTTCTTCAGGTTGGCCGGCGACATCATGAGCTTCGCGTCACCCACGCGCTCACGGATGCGCTTCACGAACCGCGCGGTCTTGTCGCAGTCATCCTGCGCAAACAACCCGCCCTCCTTGATGCCGTGCGCCTCGGCGGTGATGTAAAAACCCTTCAGCGCCGGGTAGCCGCCGTATTTCGCGCGGAGGTCCTCCGCCAGGTTGCCGAGCCAGGTGTCATGCTCCGGCGACAGGTCGGGATTGGCGTTGAGCGAATAGCGGCCGAAGGCCCCGAGCCCGAGATAGACCCCCATGCCGCGCCGGTCGGCGGCGCGCACGATCGCCCCCACGGGATCCGCGCACGGCATCGGCAGCTGGATGCCCACGGTCCGGCGGTTCGCCGGATAGAGCGGCCGGCCCCAGATCGCGCAATTGAGGACGATCACGGTATCGAGCCCGATCGCGTGCATGTCGCCCACGATGGCGTCCCAGTTCTCGTCCCGCCATTCGCGGCACTCGTCCACCCAGTATTGGGCGTCCCAGTTGTTGACATGCTGGATGTCGATGAAGCTGCCGGTGATGAGGGGTTTGATCATGGGGAAGGCACCACCCGCCGGAGCTAACAGAACCTGCAGGCCGTCGCCAGCTATCCGTGGCCGCTTATGCCGATGGTTTTTATTGTCGTCGCCATTCTTTCGCTCAACTTCGCCGACGACGCCGTCGAGTCCCGCCCCGCCCGTCGATCCCATGTTTTCGTCCGACTCACCCAACGCCCCCGTCTCCGACGCCATCCTCGAGGTCG